>PLSY01000273.1 GCA_003164275.1 Acidimicrobiaceae bacterium
CCCGAGGGGTCGTCGTCCGAAGCCCCGGTGACCAACCCCGGCCCAAGGGCTCGAAGGTATTGACGCCAACCGGGCCCAGCATTCTCCTCGATGAGATCGAATTCCGAAGGCTGCCGAGAAGGGCCGGGAGTGGAATCGGTTGGCGCTGACTTAGTATCCCTTGGTTCGATAGTTATTGGTCAACCTCGACTTCATAGTCCCCAAGCCCGTAGCCCGTAGCCCGATGACGAGCACGAACGCGACAGATCTGGCAGATTCTCATCGGGGCGTGGGGCAGGCTCGCCGAAATCTATTCCTGGGGGGACGAGCGAGGGACAGCCCACCGACCAGGCGTTGAGGAGATGGCGGGCGAACCGCTCTTCGACGAACGGCGCGGCAGCGGTGCACAACAGGAGGTCGCGCCACAGGAGCGGTTCGCTGCCATGTCTTGCCTCCATCTAGTTCCCCCGACCCGATCCCGAGCCGGGGTTCACGATTCCTGTCCAACAAGTTTCGAAGTCTCAGGTCCGTGCGCTATTGGAGCGGCCCCGACCAAGAGCGAACGCGACGACCCAAACGACGAACAGGATTACGGCAACAATCCACAACGCGTGGATTGCAAACCCGAGGCCCCCAAAGATCAGTGCGAGAATCAACAATACGAGAATTATTCCCATTACGTCCTCTTTTCGGTGTGCCTTCGGGCGCTTGCGTTGGCAGTGCCACCTAGCTGGGACCACCGTGCTCCGTAGGATGTAACAATTGCAGCAATATCGCTGGAGTTACTGATAGGCGAGGACACGCGACTCCCAGATGTGCAGTCTCGATCGGAACCGTTCGACCTGGGCTACCACCACCGGAACATTGGTCAGCTCAACTTCTCGTTGCGCCTGCGGAGACTGATCTGCCATCAGCTGGTGGATGCGTTCGAGGACTGATTCCTCCATGACCACGATCTCGGAGTAGATGTTCTTCCAGAACAGTGCCTGCTCCAGAGAGGCGGATTTGGGGTCAGCCTCATCATCCATGCCCACCGAGCTGTCTCCACCCCTTGTGGCCGCAACGATATCGGGCCTGTCTTCACCAATGTCACCGAGGTTCATGCTCCCGGTCTACATCGATCATGGTAAAAAGTTCAGCAACAGGATCCGTATAGTGATGAACATGCCGGAGGGACCCGAGAAGCCGTCAGAGTCGGTTCCTCTTGAAGGAGAGGACATCGATACGGAGCATTGGGAGGATGCGCGCCATTGGATGAGCATCTATGACGATCTGATCCGCTTCAAACTGGGCCTCCTCGATCGGGTGCAACGGGAACTGCCCAAGTGCATCCAGTGGCACAGAAGGCCGCCGACGTAGACGTAGGCTTCATCGAGACTCAGAAGGCCGGGTACTACGAGCGACTCGACCTGTGGTACCAGCGGGTGTGGAAACTCCAGGGACTGTGGCTTGATCCGAACGGTCGCGTGTTGCGCCACAAGGGCAACGAGGCTGTCCTCACTAACAGGAAGTTCGAACTCCTCCAGTTCCTACTCGATCATCCCCATCGCTACTACACCCCGTCGCAGATCATGGGATATGCCTGGTCGGACTCCGCATTATTCCCGGAGGAAGTCCGCAACTACGTCTCGCGCGTCAGGAAGATTCTGGTTCGACTGGAGATCCCTTGTGACCTGGTCAATCGCCCTGGTCGTGGTTATTCCCTTACGTTTCGCAACAAGGACTAGCTTCGACTGTGACTAGCAGCTGACCAAGCGCGGCGAGAATCACGATCGTTAGATCAGTTTTTCGATAGTTCCTGGAAGTACCACCGACGATGGTTGGATTGCACGGATCCCGGTAGAGACCCGCGCGGCCAACGCTTCACCTACCCGCTCAACTCAAAGACTGGATGAGTCGTTCGGGTCGACTAGGGATGGGGTGCGGGAGGCAAGCGCGGGGACCGTCTGGAGAAACCATTCACTTACGACGATCGCGGGGCCGCTTCCCAGTGTGATGCGGTAGCGCCGAGAAAGCGCTGCCCTATCGAGGAGGTCGATGATCCTCGGGGTATTGCCGGTCGCAACTACAGGCCCAGCGAGTGGTTCCCGGCGGACCTCAAGATGGTGCTTCGTGAGCACGCGGCCGATTGGGTCCCGACTCGATTCGAGACGCCGTCGAGCGGATGCAGGGAGTCGCTCCACTGCGATCTCGGACTCGGCGTAGACAAACCTCCGGCCCGAGATTCGCCCAGTGAGCAGTACGGTTCGACGAACCAGTTCGGCTTCGGATTCGAGTTGGAGCAAGTTGTCGCTGCCGGCGGGCCCGGTATTCTGCGAGAGGATGTCCGCGTCGATCGGCTCCCCTGCAAGGTGTTCCAGAAATTCGGTAACCGTCCCCTTGGCCCGTTGCAGAGCGTTCAAGAGTTCGGCAGCCGCCGGCGGAGGGACCCCGGTCATGGTCTCAGGTGCAGCACTGGCGGAGCATCCATCGACACAGGCTGACCGTACTCCGGCATTCCCGAGTGGCCTGGTCGCGCCGTTGGGAGCTGGCACTGAGTGCGTCCCTTGCAGCACAGGGCTCGGGATGCTTGCAAGTTCTCCACATCGGCAACCGCCGGCGGAGGCTTGGTTTCGGACGCCCGGCTCCGGTTACTTCTTGAAGGTGGAACCACGGCTGAGATGGCGTGGACGCTCGAGGTTCTCCTACCCGGGCTGTGGCTCGCCAGCCGGACTGGCAGTCCCCAGTGGTGGGGGCATGACCGTATTGTCGAGATAGCGATCCCCGGGTTCCGTCGGCGCCTTGAGAGCTGCTAGTGCAGCCGGTCGATGGCGATGGCTGCTGCAAGGAGTACGACGGCCCACGACATCGCTCGCAGCGCCTGCTCTAACGGAGCCAGCAGCGCTGCCCGATCGACGGGGATGGCTCCGCCGTCAGTCAGTGTGATGGCTCCTTTCACGTCAGCAGCCTGGCGGCGTAGCAGTCGAGCCGGCCTGCTCAGCGCCCGCTGCGCTGCGGACAGCGCCGCGGCACCGACGGCGGCAATCAGCGGGGCAACGGCCAATCTCCCGGTCTGGGCAACGTAGGCGGTCAGTACCGGAAAGGCGCCCCAACTTGCGGCGAACCCGACGTCGTTGTGGATCACTCCGCCAAACAGCTCAAAGTTATAGGCAACGACAAGTAGCGGTCCGACGACGAGGAAGGGAACCAGCGCCCAGCCGATCTGGGCGATCCCGACGACTCCGAGGGTAACGGAGCCGGCAAGCCCGGCGCCGGCAACGACGACCAGGGCGACCGATGGAATTCGGGTGCGCAGCGGTCGCCCGTGCAACTCGTCGAGAGCGTGAGCCGCCAGGCCGACCGCGAAGAAGAACGCCAACAGGGTGGCAATCAGCCGGGTGGCGTTGACCGCCGGCGCCAGGCATGCGCCGATGACGACGTAGGCAAGGTGCCATGCGGTGTAAGGCGGGTGGAGTAACGTCCACCAGTCACGCCAGCCGCCCGGACGGGCTGCGTAGTAGGCGGCGCGCTGATCGGGCGGTGGATCTACTGGCGTCTCACCCACCCGCGCGCCGACCCCACATGATCAATCCGCCACCGAGGCTCATGCGCCGCACACCGACATCGACGAAGCCCGCTCGCCGCCATGCCTCGATCGTCCAGTCCACCGAATAACGCCGGTAGTGGGCCGAGATGTTGGGACCGAGAAACCTGCCGACGTCGAACCACGCTTTCCCGCCGGAAAGCCAGCCGCCAGCGGGAAGCAGGAGTCGCGTATAACCCCACCACCAGAACCTCCAGAACCGGCTCTGCGGTAGGAGGAACTCGAGGCTGGCGACTGCCCCTCCGGGCTTCACGAGCCGTGCGAGCTCGATCAGAGTGGCTTGGGGGTCGTCAACGTAGCGCAGCAGGTAGGTGAAGGTCAGCGCATCGAAGGTCTCGTCGGCGAAGGGTGTTTGCTCGGCCCGTCCAGCCACCAGCTGGACCTGGTCGGTCATGCCCCGTTCAGCTACATTGCGCTGGCCTTGGCGCAGCATGTCGAGCGTCAGGTCGACCCCCACCACCCGGGCACTCGTGCGATCGGCGAGCTGGAGCGCCACGCCGGCCGGCCCGGAGGCGACGTCAAGGATCAGCTCGGGCTGGCATGGGACTATGTGGTCGACCATGGCTCGACGCCAGCGCCCGTTCTGTCCCATCGACAGCAGTTCGGCGAGGCGGTCGTATCGTCCGGGAAGTGGCGCGAAGAGCTTCTGGGCGAACCGGTTGGTGTCCTCTTCCACAGGAATACCCACGACGCCTCCTTAGGTGTGAAGATCTCACTGTAAGCGGTCGGGGGTCGAAAGGAGTCGTGTGAGTCGCAGGCATTTTGATGTGCTTGTCGTCGGAGCCGGTCCGGCAGGAAGCATTGCCGCTCTGGTGCTGGCGCGTGCCGGGGCCAGCGTGGCGCTGCTCGACAAGACACAATTTCCGAGGGACAAGGCCTGCGGCGACTTCATCGGCCCGCGGGGCCTCCAAGTCCTCACCGATCTCGGAATACCGGAACCGCCCGGGCTCAACGTCGGGGACATGGTGGTCGTTGGTCCCACCGGACGACGGGTCGTCCTTCCGTGCTTCAACGGGGTCACCTACCCGGGTCGTGCGCGGGCCATGACCCGGTCCGTGTTCGACGACGCCCTGCGCACCGCCGCGCTTGACGCAGGCGCAATTGCCTACGCCGGGCGGGCCGATCGCCCGCTCCGGTCGGGAGGTGACATCGAAGGCTTCACCGTGAGCGACGGCGACGGCGCAGAGCTGCGAGCCGACTTCGTCATCGGGGCTGATGGCGCCACCAGCCACGTGGCGCACAGCGCCGGCCTGGTCGAGGGGTCGCGGGTGCTCTGGGGGTTTGCGGTGCGCTGCTACATGGACCAGCACGTCGACCTCCCGGCGATCACGCTGTGGGAACCGACCCGGTGGCATGCATTCCCCGGTTACGGCTGGATCTTCCCAAGCCCAGGGGGAGTCGCCAATATCGGCGTTGGTATAGGAACGCTGGCGGATCGTCAGCTCGGCGCGGCGGCGGTGCGGGTGCTCCCCGCCTATCTCGACCACCTGGTCGAACTCGGACTCGTCGACCGGGCGGCCGTCTCGCCGCTGCCGCGTCGATTGGGGGGATGGCTCAAGATGGGCATGGTGGGGACCACGCCCGCCGCTGGCCGTGTGCTGTTGGTGGGCGATGCTGCCGGCCTCGTCAACCCGCTGCAGGGCGAGGGCATCGCACAGGCGATGACCAGCGGACGATCGGCCGCCGAGGCGGTCCTCAACTCGCCGGGCAATGCAGCGACGCGCTACCGCGACAACTTGGCCCGAGACCATCTCCCGTACCAGCAGATCACCGCTGCTGGCCACGCCGCGCTGGTCGGTCGCCCGCGGGTCATTGCCGCAGTGGGACGCGTGCTCACGACCCCGGGGCTCGGGAGCGCACTCGCCGGGGGCTGGGGCATCTTCTGGAACGAACTACTCGACGGGGCGGCACCGGGAGGCGCGCGAAGTGTCGCTACGGCGTCGACGTGGCTCGGGCGGGCAGTTACGGCTCGAACCGAGGTCTCCCACTGGTTCTCGTCGACCTTTGACGACCCTCAGCTCCCCTGACCCGCGGAGGGGGCTAGGCGCGGGTCGATGTAGTCCAACCTGGCTTCTGAGTCACATCCTTGGTTGGATAACACCGTCGTGGCACAGGAAGCGAGTGTTTCGCTCCCGTAGTCATGGTTCCCGAGGACGCTTTCACCAAACGCCGGTGCCACCGACCCGTGGCCGAGCGCACGTGCCACCGGGCGCTGATCCGACCTGCTGCCTGTCCCACGATGCAGAACGTGATCCGCCCAGGCCGCCTGAACCACTTCGAAGGCCGCCTGGCAGCACGGGTCGAATCCCCACGATTCTTCCACCGCCGCCTGCCAGCGTTCCCTTGCGCGAACACTTGGGGGTTCCCAATCCTCACCGCGCAATCCGAACCACCCGCCTCGCCGTTCAAGTCCCACCCGCTCGAGCAACTCTCCGATCGGGGCGACCGGCGAACGGAACAGCGTCGGATCGTGACAGAGTGCGTCCCTTACCAGCACTTCGGCCTCCACGCCGACATCTTCGGAGTTCCGAACACCGAAGGCGGCGCGCAGAGCAACTTCTTCTTCCTCGCCTCGCCCCAGAGTAGGACTCACCTCCAGCGACACCGTCCGACCCTTTCGCCGGATGCAGACGACGTCGCCTGCTCGTGCGGAGGAGAGCCAGCCGGCTGGGCCGACAAGAGAGCCGTTCTCGTCGAGTCCTGGCTCATCGTGGAACGCGAAACTGCATTTCAGAGTGCCTCCAGCAGACAACTCCAGGCCAAGATCCGAATCGAAGTCGATTGCGCCCAGGTCCGGCTTGGCATCAAGCACCTCTCGTTCGAGCTCGGATTCGGTGATTCGGTGGCTCAACACAGCGCCGCCTAGCATCGCGGTGGTCAGCGCCACGATCCCGTCTTCGCTCATCCAGGTGTCGTCGGTGTAGAGGAGGATCTCGTCAAGCAACTCTGCGAGCGCGTCATCGCCCAAACCCTCAGCGGGGCGGCTGTCGCCGGTTCGCACACCGTCCCGATCGATGACGAGTAGGTGCAAGTCACGGACCCGAGTGGACCTTGGGGGACACAATACGAACCGGTCGAGCAACGTCTGCGGGCTCGCCTTCGGCATCGCATGACGAAGGCTCGCACCGGTACCCAGACGTCGACACGGCAGCCTCCTATCGGTCGTAGACCTCTCGGCGATGTCCGAGTGCCACCACGATCAAGAGCACGTCATCTGCCATGGCGTAGATGTTCCGGCAGTCGCCACCCACCAAATACGGCAGGTTCAGATGGTCGGGGCAGAGACCGGCTCGCCGACGGTCGACCCGGTGGCCGGCGTGGTCGTCGTGGGTGACTCGAGTGGCGCCATCAGCGCGCTCCACCTGGCCGACGGGTCGCCGGACTGGTCGGTCGCCACGGGTGGCGCGGTCACCGCGACACCGACCACCGTGAACGGCCTCGTCTACGTGGGGTCGCAGACCGGCGAGGTCTACGCCTTCCGCGAGGCCACCGGTGCACTTGCGTGGAGCTACGCCACCGGGGACGCCGTGTCGGTGGCCGGTGCCTACTGGACGTCCAGCGGCGACGGTCCCCCGGCCTACGTGGTCGGCAACGCCGACGGCAACCTGGACTTCCTGGCCGTCGCGACCGGACAGCTCGACCGCCAGATCAACCAGGGGGACCCGCCGGTGACGGAGGTTGCGTGCGCCGACGACTGGGCCGTGGCCAGCGTGGCGAATGGGCTCGTCTTCAGCGACAAGTTCGGCGGTGAGATCACCTGGGCCTACTAGGGGACGGCGCAGTCGTCACCGGTCACCCTCCAGGACGGGGTGTCGTACCTGGCCGGCCAGGACGGAGCCGTACGGGCCTTCACCGTCCCCGGAACCCAGATCCCGTAACCGACGCCCGCACCCACTGCTGGCGACCGACGATCCGCAGTGCGCGCCACGGGAGCAGGTCGTCTGCGGTCGAAGACACGGCGACAGGTGCGACACGCTCCAACTGCTCGAACGCAACGGGAGCCCACCTGGGTTCCCGCTCTTCGGTCGATCGGCAGCAGGCCACCATCGACGGCACGCTGCCAGCGGTGGCACTCAGCTCCGCAACTGTCCCAGTCGGGATGTTCGAACTGGATGAGGCAGCTGCCGGGTTCGATCTCGCCGGGTTGAACTTCTCCGCACCGGGCAGCGTGCCTCACTCCAGAGGCGGCCCCTCACATCGCTCGACTGCCCGAGTG
>PLSY01000421.1 GCA_003164275.1 Acidimicrobiaceae bacterium
GGTTTTGACATGAGGCAACGGGGACGCGACAACGACCGCCCCACCTGGGAGCGGTCGTTGTCGCTACAGCGGCATTGTGACGAGCTAGGCCTGCAGCACTGCCTCGGCCTCGATCTGGATGTCGACCTTCTTGGCGACGACCAGCCCTCCGGCCTCCATGACCGCTCCGAAGGCGACTCCGAAGTCTTCACGGTTGATCGTGGTGGAGGCGCTGAAGCCGACCCGGTGGTTGCCGTAGGGATCTTTCACGACCCCTTCGAGGCTGGCGTCGAGCGTGACTGACTTCGTGACCCCACGAATGGTCAGGTCTCCTACCACCTTGAAATCGGTACCGTCCTCGGCCGTGATCGACGTGCTCACGAACGTCCACTTCGGATGGTTCTCGGCGTCGAAGAAGTCGTTGGTCCTCAGATGGGCATCGCG
This sequence comes from Acidimicrobiaceae bacterium, assembly GCA_003164275.1. Next base: position 424 of record PLSY01000421.1, read on the forward strand.
ATTCTCATCGCGGGTGTCAACGCTGCCCGCATCGATGGTCACCGACACCTTCGAGTCAGCCGGCTTCTCGGCCAGCTCGAGGGTGCCCTCGAAGGTGCTAAAGCGGCCACGCACCTTGGAGACGGCCATATGGCGGACGGCGAAGCCGAGCTCTGTATGGGACGGATCGATGGCGTAGGTTCCAACTGCCGGGTACTCAACGCCGTTTACCGTCCTGCTGGTCACATCTGTGTCTGCCATCGCTGCTCCTTAGGTTCTTTTCCTCAAGCCGCACGTCGGCCCGAAGTGCTTGTGCAGTCAACGATACGCCAATTTATTTGCTGTCGCAAGTACCTGAGCTCTTCTTGTAGCATGGGGGCATGGGACAAACGCTGGCCACAGATGACGAACGCCTCACCACCGTAGGTCTCCTCATGGAGTCGTCGGCCGCCCTTCGCCGCGTCCTCCAGCGCCGACTCGAGTCGGAGGGACCGTTGTCCACGCAGTCCTTCGACGTACTGATCCGTCTGGCCCGAACGCCTGGCAACGAGCTCCGCATGAGCGAACTGGCCTCCCAGACCTCACTGACGCCGAGCGGCCTCACCCGATCGGTCGACCGACTGCAGCAACAAGGGCTGGTCGACCGACGGACCTGTCCCGAGGACCGGAGGGGAGCTTTCGCCGTCCTCACTCCCGCTGGTCGAGACTTGATGCACCGGACCATTCCCGAGCACACCGCCCACATCGACGAGGTCCTGAGCGACCTGTTCACGCCCGAGGAGGAGGCGACCCTCTCCTCACTGCTCAGGAAGCTCCGGGACCATCTCTTTGCCCCCGACGGCCAGTGGGCGCTCAGCCCCGAAGACGCCGATCAGTGCCCGGGAGCGGGCCAGCCGTAGGCCGGCCTAGCGGAGGCTCTGGGCCTGAGCCCTGACCCTCGTGTCGTCGAGATTCCCCTCGATCGAGGTGTCCGGAGCCGAGCCGACCATCGGATCGATCCACAGCCAACGGGTGAGCGCGGCCTTGCGTCCAGCACCGGGCGGCCATGACACGACGCGCTCGCTGTCGGTGGCCATCGCCTCAAGCGCCGAGCCGAGCCCTGGCGGGTAGCGAACCACTCTGGCTGCTCGCTGGTCGGCCGAGAACTCCCTGCCCTGGCCCACAATGACATGCACCTGGCTGATCGCCCGTTCGACACCGACGAGGGTCGAAAGGGGCGCCATGACGGCCAGCGCAGTCCCGGCCAAAAGGGTGTCGAGTCGTTTGACGTGCACCAGCTCGTGGGCCAGGACGCCTTCGAGCTCGACCAGGGTCAGATGCTGATCGAGAGCGGTAGTGACGATCAATGTCGCACTGCTCGGGTCCCGTCCGACGGCCATGGCGTTCGGCACCTGACTGTCGACGACGCAGATGGCCGGCCGGGGCAGCCCCATGGTGGCGCACAGGCCAGCAACGAGGTTGTGCAGTCGGGGTCGATCCTGCTCTTCGCTCGGGACGGCTCCGAGGGCGTGGATGACCGAGTGGGAGCTGCCCTGCCAAAGCAACGCCATGACGGCCAGCGTTACGACGATGAACGCGGCGGCCGCGGCGTACACGCCGGCACCGACGGCCATGAGCACCACACCGACGATGATCCCGGCGATGAGGCCGGGGATCAGGCAGAGCCGGGTGGCCTTGTGTCGGTTGGCCTTGGCCGCCGCCTCTTCTGCGATCTCGGCACTTCGATCCACCACCGGAGTCGGAGGATTTGGCACCTGGGGCCGGTGGCCTGCTTCAGTGCGCACCCGGTCGCGGTTGTGACCCTGACCGGACCGATTGCCTCCACCTCTGCCGCCACCCGAACCCTGTGGCCTCCGGTTCCCCGACTGACCGCCGGACCGGCCGCCTGACTTCGCGCCTCCTCCCGACGATCCCCCCCGGCCCCCGTTCGTCCGGGAGCCTCCGGCCTGAGGGTCGCCCCCGCCACTCTTGGAGGAGGCACCTCCACCACTTCGGCTTCGGTTGCGGTTGCGGTTCCGGGACCCACCACCGGCGCCGCCTGATGACCCTGACGCCTGTCCGCCGCCTGAGGGCTTGTCCCCCGACCCGGCGTCGGGGCGTTGCTGAGATTCGCTCATGGTGAGAGCAGTGTACGGCCGCTCACCCTGCCGCCCTGACCATGGCCCGACGGTAGATCGGCACATACCAGCGCGCCAGCTCCCCCATGGACCAGTGCTCGGCCCACCCCCTGGCCCCGTCCAGCCAGCCGTCACGACCAGCGAGGGGGCCGTCATCGGGAGGGTGCACAACACCCAGGGACCCGTCGAGCACGCCGGTCAGGGCCTTTGCCCATGCCTCCGGGTCGTCCACGGTCGCCAGCACCGCGCGGCCCCCAGAGGCCGCTCGATACCCATCGATATCGCTGGCCACAACGGTCGTCCTGGCCGCCATGGCCTCTAACAGGACGATCCCGAACGACTCGCCCCCGATGGACGGCGCGGCCACGACGTCGGCACCCACCAGGCGCCGGATCTTCTCCTCTTCGGACAGGATGCCCAGCCATCGGATCGAGTCCGACTCGGGATAGCGGCGTCGAAGGTCGGCGGTCTCTGGACCGTCTCCTGCGATCCACAGCACGGGTGCTCCGAGGGGGGCCGGGTCGCCATCGTCTCGCACCCCGCCCATGAGGTCGAAGGCCTCGAGCAGCACGCGGAGCCCTTTTCGCTCCTCGTGGCGCCCGAGGAACAAGATCGTCGGTCGGTCGGTGGGCCAGCCGGACACGTCCTGGTACTGGCTCACCTCGATGCCGTTGAACCCGACTTCGTAGCGCCCGCCGACGGCGGCAAAGGCAGTGGACCGCGCAGCATCCGACACGGCGCATCGAACCATGAAACGACGGGACAGGCGCCGGGTAAGGGGACCGAGGGCGGCATAGAACGGGCTTCCACCGCTGCGGTGGAAGGTGACGACCAACGGCGGCAGCCTCCTTCCCAACAGCAAGCCGTACGGCACGCCGGGGGCGAACGGCTCGTGGACGTGGACGACATCGAAGTTGGATGACCGAATGGCCCGCAGGGCTCGTCGCACGGCCAGGGGCGAGACGGTGACCGGGGCCACCGAGCCGTTGGCGGGCAGTGAGACCGAGTGGCCTGTCGCCACCACCTCCACCCCGGCGGGCGGCTCGAACTCGTCGTCGACCGGGGCAAAGACGGTGGCCTCGTGTCCCTCGGCTCTGAGACACCGGGCGAGTCCGAGGACCTGGCCCTGGACTCCGCCCGGCCGGGACAGACTGAATGGGCAGACGAGGGCGATGCGCAAGGCGCTTGCGCCTGGGTTGGTGTTTGTGTCCGCCAACCGGTCAATCCATCATGGACCGGCGTTCCCTCCGCCGGCTCCATTTGACGCCGTACATGGCGTCGTCCGCCCTACTGAGAAGCTTCGAGGGGTCCGTGTCCCCGTTGTCGACGAACACCCCGCCGACCGAGGCCAGGACATTGAGGGTGCGGCCTTCGATGCGATAGGGACGGGCGAGAGCAGAAGAAATCCTCTCGGTGATGACGAGCATCTCCTCCTCACCACTCTCGATGTCACAGACCACCACGAACTCGTCGCCGCCTAGACGGGCCACGGTGTCCGACGGCCGAACAATGGCAGCCAGCCGTCTGGCCACGGCGATGAGCATGTCGTCACCGACGTCGTGGCCCAGCACGTCGTTGATCTCCTTGAAGTCGTCGAGGTCGAGGAGGAACACAGCCAGTCCCTGTTGCCCACCACCCTCGACAGCCGGCGCCGCCGCCGGCTGATTCGACAGCCGCAAGATGGCCTCTTGGAGGCGCTCGGCGAGGAGCGTTCGGTTCGCCAGTCCGGTCAGGGGGTCGTGGAGCGCCAGCTCGGCCAGCCGCTCCTCGTTGAGCTTCTGCTCGGTGACGTCGTGCATGGCGACGACGGCGCCAAGCCTCCACCCGTCCTCGTCGACCAGGGACTGACCGTTCACGCTCACCTTGCGCCGCTCACCGTCGGCCGACTCGAGAACGATGGGAACGTCACGCAACTGCTCGCCCGACATGGCCCTCACGAGGGGGTTCTCCAGTTGGGCCATGGCCGTGCCGTCGGCCCGTCGCAGTCCCTGGTCGCTCGGGATCTCGCCAATCGGGTCGTCTTCATCGGCCAAGCCGTGGAGGCGCCGGGCGGCCGGGTTGAACACGGTGATCCGCCCTTCGGCGTCGCAGGCCACGATGCCCTCTTCCAGTGTGTCCAACAGCACCTGGAGGAACTGCTCCTCGCGTCGGAGCTCGGCAGCTGACTGGCGAGCGGCCGTGATGTCGCTGAACGACGCCACCGCCCCTGTCACCACTCCGTCGGAGCCGACCATGACCTGGGTGTTAGCCCGCACCCACAGGGGTAGCCTCCCACTGCGGCGCAGGCCGAAGACCACTCCCACGGAGCGCCGGCCACCCCGCAACGCCCGAAAGATGGGGTGCTCGAGGTCATCGAGCGGGCCTGAGTCGGCGTCGAGCATCTCGGTGCCCCGGCCCCGGGCATCGGCCAAGACCTCCTCGAGGCGCCGCCCGAGGATGCGCACCCGAGGTGACTCGAACATGACCTCGAACGCCTCGTTCACCCGGACGATGGTCGCCGAGGCATCGACGATCATCACTCCGTCGGCCAGGGATTCGATGACTGTCGACTGTCGCCGGTCGACGTCCCTCACCTGCTGCTCCAGCCGCTTGCGCTCGGTGATGTCACGGAGGTTGACCACGATCCCCCCGATCGGGTCATCCAGGTGGTTGGCGGCCACGACGTCCAAGTCGATGGTCTTGCCGTCCGCCCTCACCGTGCGCATCTCGAGGGATACGGACAGGCGTCGACGAGCGACCAGGTCATCGAAGAGGGCTCGCACCGGCTCGACGCTCAGCGAGTCGAACAGCCCGAAGGCGTCCAGGCCAATGGCGTCACTGACGTCGTAGCCGAACAGCCGCTCGGCCGACGCGCTCACGAACACGAAGCGACCAGCAGCGCTGATCACGGCTACTACGTCGAAGTCGTGCTCGCTGAGCGAATGGAATCGAATCTCAGCCTGGGGCCGAGAGGCGTGTCCGTTCATGCCCGGGACACGTTGCGGGTCCCGGCCATCACGTGACGACTCGCGGTGCACGACGGACGGGCCGAACAGTTGGAACTCCGCGTCCCCGGGAACCTGCCGGCTGTCGAATCGCATCATTGGCCCGAGTCTGGTCGGTCTACCGGCCAAAAGGGCTGGAACACGTGCCACTGCTCGGGAGCACTGCGGATGTAGCCCTCGAAGCGATGGGCGATCTCCTGGGTGAGCCGGGCG
>PLSY01000335.1 GCA_003164275.1 Acidimicrobiaceae bacterium
AAGCGCAACCCGATCCTCTCCGAGCGTTTGTGTGGGCTGGCCCGCGTACTGCGGGGCTATCTGTCGGCCGGCCTCGAGGATGTTGCCCTCTGGCACGAGCGGGACATCTCCCACAGCTCGGTCGAACGGGTGGTCCTGCCCGATGCCAGCTTGCTAACGCTCTACATGCTGCAAAAGACCAAGGGTCTGGTCGAGGGACTGGTCATCCATCCCGAGCGCGCCCTCGACACACTTTCCAACGGGAGCCACGGCCTGGTCTTCAGCCAGTCGGTGTTGCTGGCCCTGGTGAGCGGCGGCCTCAGTCGTGATGCGGCCTACCGGATCGTCCAGCGGGATGCCCGGGCGGCCTGGGCGGAAGGTCGGCCGTTCCGCCAGGTGCTCGATGAGGATGAAGAGGTGGTCCTTTCGCCTGAGGCCCTGGATGACGCGTTCGACCTTTCCCGCACCCTTCGTCACGTCCACCGATTCACCGATGCCCTGGAGGAGCTTGCCCCATGACCACTCCCGTCGAACCGTTGACCTTGATCCAGTCGGGCAAGGTGCGAGAGCTCTATGACGCCGGGGAGGGCCGCCTCTTGATGGTGGCCTCCGACCGGATCTCTGCCTTCGACGTCATCATGGCCGAGCCCATCCCGGACAAGGGGCGAGTGCTCACGGCCATGACCGGCTACTGGCTGGACGAGCTCTCCGACCTCGCCCCCAACCACCTGATCAGTGCGGACACCGCCGACTTCCCCGAAGGTGCATCGGTGCTCGAGGGGGGCCTCGACTATCTCGATGGACGGTCGATGCTCGTCCATCGCGCCGACATGCTCGACATCGAGTGCATCGTCCGCGGCTACCTGGCCGGTTCGGCCTTCAAAGAGTACGAGCGGGAGGGGACCGTCCACGGCATGGCCATGCCGAAGGGCCTCCGCCACGCCGACCGCCTGCCCGAGCCCATCTTCACCCCATCGACCAAGGCCACCGAAGGACACGACCTGAACATCGGGATGACCGAGGCCATCGACCTGGTGGGAAAGGAGTCAGCCGAGGCAGCCTCCGAGCTCTGCCTGGCCGCCTACGCCCGGGCCGCCTCTCGGGCCGAGGAACAGGGGATCGTCATCTGCGACACGAAGTTCGAGTTGGGCTTCATCGATGCCGCCCTGTCCATCTGCGACGAGGTTCTCACCCCCGACTCCTCCCGGTTCTGGCCGGCCGACGACTGCGCCCCGGGGACCAACCCCCCGTCGTACGACAAGCAGCCACTGCGGGACTGGTTAGAGGGTCAGCCCTGGGACAAGCAGGCCCCGCCGCCTCCACTGCCGGACTCCATCGTGGCCGCCACATCCACCCGTTATGTCGATGCCTACGAGCGGGTCTGCGGCCGCAAGCTTTCCGACTGGTACGGTGCCTGAGCATGGCGCCTTCGGAGTTCTCGGTCCTCGTGGAGGTGCGGCTGCGCCACGGGATCGCCGACCCACAGGGTGCGACCATCGAGCGTGCCCTGCCTGCTCTCGGGCTGAGCGGGGTCACCGGCGTCCGGGCAGGAAAGTCGTTCCGATTCGACATAGCAGCCAGTGACGAGGCGGCGGCCCTGGCCCAGGCAAAGGTAGTGGCAGACCGATTATTGGCCAATCCCGTGATCGAGGAGTCCTCGGTGACCATCGTCGGGGCGGGGACGCCCGACTGATGGCCGTCCGCGTCGGCGTCGTCAACTTCCCCGGGACCAACTGCGAGCACGATGCCATCTTGGCGGTGGAGCGTCTCGGGGCCACAGCCGACCTGCTCTGGCACGGCGCGACCTCGGTCGACGGCTACGACGCGTTGATCCTGCCCGGGGGGTTCGCCCACGGCGACTACCTGCGCCCNNACGGCTTCCAGGTCCTGACCGAAGCGGGCTTACTGCCTGGGGCCCTGCAGAAGAATCGCGGCCTGCGCTTCGTGTGCGCCACCGTGGGGCTGCGGGTCGAGAGCTCGGCATCGGTGCTCACCGCCGGTGTGGCCGTCGGCACGGTGCTCCAGATACCGATCAATCACTTCGAGGGAAACTACACCTGTGATGACGAGACCCTGGCCATGCTGCGGGCTGAGGACCGGGTCGTCGTCCGCTATGTCGACAATCCCAACGGCTCCGTCGACGACATCGCCGGCCTGTGCAACGAGCAGCGCAACGTCATCGGTCTGATGCCTCACCCCGAGCGAGCCTCGGATCCCCTTCTCGGGTCGGTGGACGGCGTCGTGCTCCTCCAGGCGCTCTTGGGTTCGGCCGGAGCGGCCTTGCCTGCGTCGGTCGCCTGACCCCGAAGGCCCCGGCGGTCAGCTCCTAACTGTCGGAGGAACCGCAGACAGCTCATCCGCTCCATCAGGAGAAGGCCGAAGCCGGAGGGCGCGGGCGCTGGGACTTGGGCATGTTGGGGACGGAGGCAGCCGCCGCCCACCAAGTGCCTGACCAAGTCGGACTCCGGTTCGTTCAGCTCCGGGTACGGGGAATCTTGGCCTGCTGCAGCACCGAGGCGCTGACGCCGACCGTGCGCCACGCTGAATAGGAGATCCCTTTGCGCTCGCCGTAGATACGGGCGACTTTGATGAAGCTCTTCTCAAGCGCGCCGAGGTCGACGGTCTCGCCGGTATTGGAGAGTTCGGACTCGAGACGCTGCTTCTCTTCCACCATATGTAGGCGGGACAGCGGGTCAACGGTGAGCATGGTGGCGTCGATCGTCGCCAAGCGCTTGCGGATGGAATCCGGCGTGCGCTTGCGGCCACGGCGGGGCTTTGTGGACTCCAGCGCCTCGAGATAGCGGCGAACGATGCGCCCCTCTTCCCGTCCTTTGGCCAAAGCCGCCTTGTGGTCAGCGGACATAGGGGTTTTCTTACGGCTCTTAGTTGAAGCGGTAGCTGCCATCTACTTAGCATCCCAGAGTTATCTATTTAGGGCAAATTGTCGTCAAACACGACGGTGCCCCCACGGAATTGTCAGCTGTCCTTTACCCACGACAGAAACGATTAACCGCGTGTTACGGGTAGAGGCAATGGGCGCGGGAACACGAACTAGATGTGCGGGGGAGAACTACGTAAGTGCCATTCGCTACCATCATCGGCAGTTGTCGGCAATGTTCTGTCTGATACATGGGATGAGGACCACCGCATTGCCCTTTGTCGGCCACTGCTGATGGATCCAACCAGGGGTTCTGAGTGATCGCCGGACAATCACCCACTGGACTTGACCCTTGCTGTTTCCATGGTGGGACTGCGGCCATCGCACAATGGAATGCAACAAGCGACCGGGCACGCTCGAATCGTGCGAGCCAAGGACGCCAAGTCAGACCTCTCGCTTTGTGTGGCTCCGAGCGATTACGAAAATGGGATGCAGCATCGATGTCGCCTCACTCAGTTGGCGATGCCAACATTCGTGCAGGGACGAACTTCACCGGCCGACCATGGGGGGTCATGTCGCCGGTGCCAGGGCGACGGGCTGAGAAATTGGGGCAATGATCATGGCGGTCGGGAGTCTGGACGCATCCGTTCGGGCCCTTTTGGTCGTATTGGTGAGGCCCACGGGACGGTAAATGGCACGGTCCCGACCAGGTCCGGGCCTGCGGGGGTGCGTGCGGCTCCGGGTACGCTGGCCGCGATGGTCGTACACGGACAAGTGAGGCAGAACTGGTGACTGATACAGCCGAGCCGCTCCATCGGGCCCTTGGCCTGACCGACGAGGAGCGTGACGAGGTCGAGGCCATCCTCAGCCGCCCGCCCAACCACTTGGAGCTCGCCCTCTTCGCCGTGATGTGGAGTGAGCACTGCTCCTACAAGTCCTCGCGGGTGCATCTGAAGCGCCTGCCCACCGAGGCCGCCCACGTCCTGGTCGGTCCGGGGGAGAATGCCGGGGTCATCGATGCCGGCGACGGCATCGCGGTCGCCATCCGCATCGAGAGCCACAATCACCCTTCGGCCATCGAGCCGTATCAGGGTGCGGCCACCGGNNCCGGCTACGGCAACTCGGTCGGGGTGCCGACCGTCGGGGGGGAGTTGACCTTCAATCCCTGCTATGCCCAGAACCCGTTGGTCAATGTGCTCTGCATGGGAGTGCTCCCGACGGACCGTCTGGTACTGAGCGCGGCGTCGGGGGTCGGGAACCTTGCCGTTTTACTCGGCTCGTCCACCGGGCGAGACGGCATCGGCGGAGTTAGCGTCCTTGCCTCGGCCGGGTTCGGCGGCGGAGATCCCGAGGCCGAGGCGGCCAAGCGGCCGAGCGTGCAGGTGGGCGACCCCTACGAGG
>PLSY01000239.1 GCA_003164275.1 Acidimicrobiaceae bacterium
GAATCCTTATAAGCGCGGCCCACCCAATGGGGTCAAGGCCACTTGTGATGTCCCGGGGAGAGTAGGGAGACACGGTCCATAACGAGGCAAAAACGCGCTGATGCTGCCCCGGGCCGCTGCCAGTTCTGGGTGAGTGCTCGCCCCAATCGGATAAGCGCTTCAAAGAAGCCCTAGCGACCCCGACTCGCTCCTTATCGATGAAATTCCAGGTGATTCGACCGGTGACAAACTGTCATCACAAGAGTTCCACCGCCCTTTTAGTGCTCAGATCTGAAACGTCAGGGTCTGGTTAGTCCAAGCCTCTCGCAGAGGCTGCGAGCGAAGTCCCAGTCCTCACGCCTCTGGCCCAACTTGCATTGCTCCGCTCAGCCCAGACGGTCGACGGACACAGGCAAGTAACTCAGTTCGCCGCCGGAGGGTTCACGACGACCCGTCTGGGACGGAGGATGATGGTCCAGCGGTCCTCTTCTTCATTGATCAGCATCGCTGAGTCAACCCCGTAGGCGTCGGCGAACTTGGCCACCGTGGCCTTGTCCGGGTCTGGCTTGAGCTCCGCTTCGGCACATACCTCGATAGTCCGAAATGAGTTCTCGGGGTCGATGATGAAGAGGGAACAGTTCGGATTTCCGACCAGGTTTTTGTACTTCCGGCGGTCCGATGTGGTGGAGGCCACAAGCTGCCCCTCATCTAGGAGGTACCAAACAGCGGTGGATTGCGGTCGACCTTGAGGATCCACGGCGGGGGGACACGAACCCGGGACGAAGGGCCTTCGTGCCCATCAGCGCTCCTTAAGCCCGTCGTGCGCGGGCCCTCTGCCCAGGGGTCCGGCGGCCCACAATCGGCTCTCCGCTTGGCAATGGTCGTAGCAGCCTCTGTCGCATTCCGTTTCCGCCCACCGCCAAACCGAGTCCAGGAGACGCGTCGCGTCCAAGAAACACGACCGACCCTCGTAACTCTCCTTGTCCTCGTGCGCGATGATCGTTAGAGTTCTCTCTAGCCAGTTGGCTAAATGGCATAGGTCGGGGGGGAAGCAGTGGAAAAGGAACAGCTGCCGTGGGTGATCTCGGTAGACGACCACGTGGTCGAGCCCGCCCACGTGTGGACAGAATGGCTTCCGGCCAAGTTCCGCGAGCGCGGCCCCCATGTGGAACAGGACACGTGCGAGACCATCGTGTCAACGAGCGGCGCTCACTACATCAGAGGAGGTGACGGTCCTCTCGTCGACTGGTGGGTCTATGAGGATCTGATGCGTCCGATACCCCAAGTAATGGCCTGCGTCGGGTTTCCTCGCGACCAGTTGACCATGGCCCCTATCCCCTTTTCGGCGATGCGCCCCGGCTGCTACGAGCCAGGCGCCCGGCTGTCTGACATGGACATCAATAGGACCGAACGATCCCTCTGCTTCCCCTCCTTCCCACGGTTCTGCGGCCAGGTCTTCTTGGATGCCAAGGACAAAGAGCTCGCCTTGGCGTCGGTCAAGGCATTCAACGACTGGATGAGCGAGGAGTGGGCGGGCCCGAGTGGAGGCCGCTTGATCCCTCTCGGCCTCATCCCGCTGTGGGATCCGGTGGCGGCGGCGGCCGAGGTGCGAAGGAATGCCGCCCGGGGGTTCCGTGCGGTGGCCTTCTCCGAGATGCCCACCTATCTCGGCCTACCGTCGATCCACGACCAAGACCGCTTCTGGGATCCGTTCTTCAACGCCTGCGACGAGACCGGCACGGTCATCTGCATGCACATAGGGTCAGGCTCGAAGATGCCCACGACGAGTGCCGACGCACCCTCTGGAGTCGGGGTCGCCCTCACCTCCCTCAACGCCTACATGTCCATGGCCGACTGGCTGCTCTCGGGAGCCCTCATCCGTTTTCCTCGACTAAAGATCGCCTTCTCGGAAAGCCAGGTCGGATGGATGCCGTTCCTCCTCGAGCGGGTCGACGCTGTCTTCACCAAGAGCAAGGCGTGGGCAAACCTCGATCCCATCATCACCGAGCCGCCGTCCAGTCAGGTTCCGGGACGGGTGTTCGGGTGCTTCTTCGACGACATGGTGGGTGTGGACGCACGGCACCAGATCGGTATCGAACAGCTTGTCTTCGAGACGGACTACCCCCACCAGGACTCAACCTGGCCCGACACCCCCGATCTGGTCGCCGAGATTGCCGAGCGGGTCTCCCCCGAAGAGCTCGAGTTGCTGGTACGCACCAATGCCATCGCCATGCTCGACCTCGATCCCGCTGACCTCCGGCCCGTTGGGGTGGGCCGATGAGCTATGACGTCGTCATCCGAAATGGCACCATTGTCGATGGGACCGGGATGGCCGGATACCGGGCCGATGTGGGCATCTCCGGCGATCGCATCGCCACACTGGGTCGAATTCGCGAGAAGGGCACCGTCGATATCGACGCTGGCGGACAGGTCGTCACACCCGGTTTCATCGACGGCCACACCCATCTGGACGCCCAGGTGTTCTGGGATCAGCTCGGCACCAACTCGTGTTGGCACGGCGTGACGACGGCCGTCATGGGCCACTGTGGATTCACCCTGGCCCCGGCGGCGCCCGACGGTCGCCAACTGGTGGTCCGCAATCTCGAGCGCGCCGAGGACATATCGGGCGCGGCCATGGCGGCGGGGATCGACTGGACGTGGTCGACCTTCGCCCAATACCTCGACGCCGTCGACGCCCAGCCGAAAGCCATCAACTACGCAGCCAACATCGGACACTCAGCCCTTCGCACCTTCGCCATGGGCGAGCGGGCCTTCGATGAAGAGGCGACGGTGGTGGATCTGTTGGCCATGACCACTGAACTCGAAGACGCCCTCCGGGCCGGCGCCTATGGCTTCACGACATCCCGCACCGAACACCATCGGACATCTGACGACCGGCCGGTCGCCTCCCGACTGGCGTCGTGGCACGAGGTGGCCGAACTGGTGGGCGTCCTCGGCACCTTGGGCGTGGGCATCTTCCAGGTGGTCCAAGACCCTCCACCTTCCGACGATCCCGGCCGAGACCAGCGCCTCATCCGTTTGGCCGTGGATTCCGGAGTGCCAATCGCCGTTGGTGCGGGCAGCGAACGGGGCATCCAGCTGATTGACGACACCGTGGCAGCCGGAGGGCGGATGTTCGGCCTGACCCACTGTCGGGGCATCGGGGCGATGTCGTCGTTCCGCACCCAGCTTCCCTTCGACCAGCTGCCTGAGTGGCGCGAGCTTCGAGCCCGGCCACTCGACGAGCAGGCCCAGGCTCTACGCGATCCCGAGGTGGTGGCGAGACTCGTCCGATCGGCGCACGAGGCGCCATATGGACGAGCGCTCGGGGGCGAGGCCCGACCACCCGAGTTCGATCGGATGCAGGTCCTCGAGAGGGCGGTCCCACCCAACCCGACAGTCGCTGAGGCCGCGGCACTCCGCGGTCTCGACCCGGTTGAGCTCATGATCCAGTTGGCCGTCGAGACCGATCTCGATCAGTTTTTCGTCCAGACCTTCCAGCCCTTCGACCACGCCCAGACCAAGCGCTACATGGAGCACCCGAACACGGTGATGTCCTTCTCCGACTCCGGAGCCCACGTGAGCCAGATGTCCGATGCGTCGATCCAGACCCACCTGTTGGCCCATTGGGTGCGGGACCGGGAGGACTTCACACTGGAACAAGCCGTCCGCATGCTGACGCTCGGGCCAGCCCGCGCCTGGGGATTCCACGATCGCGGCCTCATTCGCGAAGGCATGGTCGCCGACCTCAACGTCTTCGACCCCGCACGGATCGCCCCGGCCATGCCCACCGTCGTCCACGACCTGCCAGCCGGCGAAAAACGCATCGAACAGCGGTCTGTCGGCTTTCTCGCCACGCTGGTCGGGGGCGAGGTCATCATCACTGAAGGCCGGGAGACAGGTCGGCGGCCGGGGCGCCTGGTCCGCGGTCCCTTGGCCCGCACCAGTTGATGGGCCGCCCGAAGTGGCACCGGGCCAGGCTGTGACAGAGGCACAGCTCACCTCCGAGGAACGGCCGGCCCGAGATCGTGCCGTCGCCGCCCTGGTCGCCTCGGCCACCGAGTTGTTCTCCGAACGGGGACCGGCTGGCGTCTCCCTCCGAGAGGTGGCATCGCATGCCGGGCTGAACTACGGGCTCATCCATCAATATGTCGGGTCGAAGGAGGACCTGATCCGCCTGGTCATTGAGCAGGTGACATCCTCGGCCACACGTCGATTCCAAGATGCCAAGGGTGTCATGGAGGTGCTCGACATCCTCCTCGGACCCCCTGACGGGAGCCAGAGCTACCCGCGCTTTTTGGCCTGGGCCATCTTGGAGGGTCGTGACCCGAGAGAGCTCGCCGGACCGACACCAGCCCTCCCCCTCCTCATCGACATGCTCCCCGTCGCCGAGCCGAGCCGGGCCCTCGATGACGACCCGCGGCTGCGAGCTGCAGCCGTCACCGCGCTGGCGCTCGGCTGGCAGATCTTCGGCGGGTTCGTGACGCGCACAGCCGAACTGGAGGACATCGACAGTCGCGACCTTCATGCTTCCGTGCGCTCCCTCATGGAGACCATCGCCGAACACTAAACGCGGATTGTCCCCCATATACTTCATACCCCCACCAGGTATAGGGAAATGGAGGAGCAATGGCGCCCGCACCCGCTCACTTGGCCTGGGACTACACGACCTACCTCAACATCGCGGCCCTTGACCTGATCGCCCTCCTCTACTGGGCCTACCGCAACCGGGAGAAGCTCGGTGGGGGCAGCGGCTACGCCCTCGACCCGGTCTGCGGGATGCAGGTCGAGGTATCCACCGCCCCATCGGCTCTCATCCATTCGGGCCACCCGGTGTACTTCTGCTCCGACCACTGCCGTCATCGCTTCGTCAGCGACCCCGCCCAGTTCACGGCGCATGCGCCGCCGGCATCGGACAGGCACCGCTGACGACCAGGCCGTGCACGGCAGCGGGGCGACGCGACGGATTGCCCCGGCGACCGACTACTCGACCGGCCGCGGGCCCAAGCCGGACTCCCTGACCGTCACGTTGAACCGACCCTCGAGGCCGAGCGCCGGGTCAGCGGTGCCAGCCATCGTCTTCGGCACTCCGTGATAGGCCAGTCGAGCCGGGCCTCCGAACACGAACACGTCCCCGGACTCGAGGATGACGTCCTCCCACGGTCGACCCCGACCGGCGGCGGTGCCGAAGCGGAAGACGCACGAGTCGCCGACGCTGAACGAGACCACCGGGGCCGGGCTGCGCTCGTCTCGGTCGGCGTGCATCCCCATCTTCGCTGAGGGGCCGTACCAGTTGACCAGGCCGACATCGGGACGGAACAGCCCTTCGAGGCCCGGTCCATCGGCCACGCCACCGCCATCCTTCGATTCGCACAGGGCCGTCGCGTCGGACACCGCCCGGCGGCTCATATCCCCCAACCACTCAGGGAACGGGGCAACTGGCCGACCGTCGCCGTCGTCCACGGTGCGCGAGTACCGATAGGGATACCAGTGCCACCCGAGGCAGGTGATCTTGACGGACATCGCCCCTCCCCGGGGCATTGTGGGCGAGCGGAAACCTCCGGCCTCACCGCCCCACGCTCGGCACGAGGCGGCGAGGGCCGCTTGGTCGTCGAGGTCGAGCCAGCCGGACAGATGGACGGCCCCCGGCGCCACCTGGCGGGGCTGGCGAGGAAGAAGCCGGGTCTCGATCGTCACGCACTGCCATGTTCCGCCATGATCGTCGCTTTCGTCAACAGGCGACAGGCGGTCTCATGCCGTCGGGCTCGGGTCCTTCCTGGCCAGCCACCGAAGCCTGGCTGCCCTCGCATCCCAGGAGTACACCACCGACGTACCGGCGAATCGGTCATGCCATGCATGCCGGTCGCGGTTGATCAGAATGCCGAGAAACCCGAGGCCGAACACGAGGAAGCTGAGCGGCAGGGTGACCGTCCTTACGACTGCCTGTCTCGCCCCGATGGCGGAACCGTCGGCCTTGACCACCCGGATGCCCAACAGTGCCATGCCGAGCGTCTTGCCCCCGAGAGTCCACTGGTAGGCGAAGTACAAGAACTCCCAGATAACGGCGGCGATCAGTGAGGCGATCTGGTAGTTGCTCAGGGAGAACTTCGTTCCCGACACGAGTTGGACAGTGAAGGCCAGCGCCGCGGCACCGAGGGTGAACAGGCCCCACGATGCACCGATGTCGGCGGCGAAGGCCACCAGTCGGGTCACCGCTCCGGCGTAGTGGCCCTGGCGCCCCTCGATGGGCTTCGTGTTCTCGAGGATCATCACCCGCCTCCCGCGGTCAAGGCTGGCTGCGACGCGTCCGGGCCCACCAGGGCAGCTGGGCCAAGAGGCAGGGTTCCTGGCTTGCGCCTCAGGATCCGGTTCGTCCACCGGGCTATGAAGTCGTCGAGCCCCACCCCCTGGGCTCGAACGACGTCCAGTACCTCAGAGACGACGCCGGTGGTCGAGCGGGCGATGATGGTCCCGAGCTCCGTCTTCTCCATCAATGCGTCGATGTCGATGCGCTGCACGATCTGTTCGACGTCGACCCGCTCGATGATCTTCTCAACGTCGACCCGATCGATGATCTTTTCGACGTCGACCCGATCGATGATCTTTTCGACGTCGACCCGATCGATGAGCTTGTCCACGTCGACTCGGTCGACCACCGAGTCGACGTTGACCCGTGAGATCAGCGCATCGACATCGATCCGGTCCAGCAGGGCGTCGATGTCGATGGCCTCCATCACGATGCTCACCACCCGCTCAGCCACGGCCTGGGCCAGCTGCTCGGCGCGGCCGGAGCCCGGGAGGGGGCTCATGGGGTCATGGCTCGAGCCGGTGCATCCATCGTCACAGCTTTCCATCGGGCGACCAAAGGTTGAGGGACGGTCGCCCCGCAGACCTCGATGGCGTGAGCTAGGAGGTCGCCGACGTCGCCTTCAGGGCAGCGAGGGCCCGGTCGGCGTGGACATTCATGCGCACCTCGCTCTGGATGACCTCGATGACCTGGAGGTCCGGGCTGATAACGAAGGTCGCCCGCTTGGTCGGAGACAGTTTGGTGAACCGGCGCCGTACGCCGAACTGGGTGGCGACCGCACCGTCTGGATCCGAGAGCAGCGGATAGTCAAAGGAGTGCTTGTCGGAGAATCGCTTCTGCTTTTCGACCTGGTCAGCGCTGATGCCCACTCGCTGGGCGCCGACCGCGTCGAACTCGGCCTTCATGTCGCGGAAGTGACAACTCTCTGCCGTGCACCCGTACGTCATGGCCGCCGGGTAGAAGAACAGCACCACCGGACCGCTCGATGCGAGATCGCTCAACTTGCGCGGGTTGCCGTCCTCATCGGGAAGCTCGAAATCCGGTACGACGTCACCTTTTTCCATGGGACGAGGCTATCGGCGGCAACTTTGCCGTGCGCCGCTGCGTCCGAGTGGGGATCCGGATGCCGATCGAGGCCGACGCCGCACACGCCGTCAGCTCGCGTCGTTCGTGCGCGATCGTCCGGCTGCGGCCCAATAAGATATGCGGACCACGCACCACGGCCCCCCACTCGCCAGGCCCTCGAGGTGACGGGGTCGGCACGGCGGTGAGCAACGTTGCCCCCACCGCCGCTCCGACCGCCCCCGACCAGACAGGATGTCCCTGCAATGCCGTACGCCATCGAAGCCGACTCGCTGCGCAAGACGTTCAAGGGCAAGCACGAGGTGCGGGCGCTCGACGGCGTGAGCTTCGGCGTGGCCGAGGGCACAGTGTTCGGGCTGCTCGGGCCGAACGGGTCGGGCAAGACGACAGCCGTCCGGGTGCTGACGACCATCCTCAAGCCCGATGGGGGCAAGGCTCTCGTTCTCGGCCACGATGTGACGAAAAAGGCCAACCTGGTACGAAGCCTCATCGGCCTCGCCGGCCAGTACGCGGCAGTGGACGAAAACCTGACCGGGCGGGAGAACCTCCAGATGGTGGGCAGCCTCAACCACCTGGGCCGCGCTCAGGTGGCGACTCGAGCAAAGGAGCTGCTCGACCAGTTCAACTTGAGCGACGCCGGCGACCGGACTCTCAAGACCTACTCGGGAGGCATGCGACGACGCCTCGACCTGGCCGCCGCCCTGGTCGCCCGGCCGACCGTCCTGTTCTTGGACGAGCCGACCACCGGCCTCGATCCGCAGAGCCGCAACGACCTCTGGGAGGTCATCGAGAGTCTGGTCGGCGGGGGCACCACCGTGCTTCTCACCACGCAGTACCTAGAAGAAGCCGATCGGCTGGCGAGCACGTTGTCGGTCATCGACCATGGCCGGGTCATCGCCAACGGCTCGCCAGCCGAGCTGAAGGCCGACCTCGGGGCCACCGTCCTCGAAGTCGGGCTCGAGAGCCTCGGCGAGGCCCAGCGCACGGCCGAACTGTTCGCCACGCTCGGATCCCACACGCCCACGGTCAACGGCACCGTCGTCGAGGTGACCGTCGACCACGGGCCCGAGTCGGCCATGGCCGGCCTTCGATCCCTCGATACCGAGAAGATCGTCCCGACGGTGTTCACCCTCCGCGAGCCCAGCCTTGACGATGTCTTCTTGGCCCTCACCGGACGACGGGCCGAGGACGAAGGCGAGAACGAAGAGGTGTCCACAGACGTCACGCCACCAGGAAGGCGCGAGAGACGCCGAGACCGAGCCGCTGGCTCCCCCACAGCACCAGGAGTACGCCCATGACCACAGGCACCATCGCCGCCCCGACCCTGACAGGCGCCCCCCACTCGGACAACGTCCTGCACCGGGCACGCTGGGCCGCCTCGGACACCCTCACGATCACCAAGCGGAACCTCCTGGCCCTGACCAGGATCCCCGAGGCCCTGGTCTTCGGGATCATCCAACCGATCATGTTCGTGCTGCTGTTCCNNGCCTGGCCGAGGACCTGCAGAAGGGGCTAATCGAACGTTTTCGCGCCCTGCCAATGGCCAGGTCGGCGGTGCTGGCCGGCCGGACGACCGCCGACCTCATCCGCAACGTCCTGGTCGTGGCCATCATGACGGCAGTGGGCTTTTTGGTCGACTTCCGACCGACGACCGGGGTACTGGCGTACCTGGCCGGGATTCTGCTCATCTTGCTGTTCGCCTACTCGCTGTCCTGGGGATTCGCCGTCATTGGTCTCTCAGCGGCCAACAGCGAGACAGCCCAGGTAATCTCCTTCCCGCTGCTCTTCCCGTTGACGTTCGCCTCGTCGGCTTTTGTCCCTGTCGCCGACATGCCGAGCTGGCTCCAGGGATTCGCCACCTACCAGCCGGTCAGCG
>PLSY01000383.1 GCA_003164275.1 Acidimicrobiaceae bacterium
GCTGCTCTGCCTCTATCCGCACGTCCTGTCGGTAATCGGGGGGCGTCGTCTCGAGGCTCCGGGACCGGTGCAAGGACACAGCGATCGTGCGGTACCGCTCGTCGGGATACGGCACGGCCGTCACGCCGATCTGGGTGGCACCGCAGATCGGGCCGATCGGGAGCCAGAGGTCCGAGACTGCGGCGATCGCGAACTCGGCGCCGAGCCAGTTCATCGAGTGGTGGACCGTTCGCGAGATCGCAATCCACATCCGGTGCCCGAGCGTGGCCTCACCCTGCGACCACGCGCCCTTGACCTCGAGGGCGCCGAGCCGTATCTCCTTCGCGATCGCAGACTCGATCTCGTCGATCTCTGGCGAGGCCTCCATCTCCTCGAGCACGGCCGCCTGATGGCTTGCCTCCAACGGTCCGTGGTACCTGACGCCCGCGACGGCGCGACCGTCAGGGGCGAAGCCGAGATAGAAGAGCGAGACGCCGGTCCCGTCCTCGAGCTGCTGGCGCCTCAGCGAGCCTTCGAATCCGTGGTTGCGGTACTCACCCTCCGCGCCATCGAGGTAGATCTTCCAGAGGTCGGGCCGCTCCAACGGGTGGTGGCCCTCGAAGCGCACGCCCGATGCTCGGTCCACGAAACTCGCGCCGTACCGGTATCGGCGACCGAATGAGTTTCCCACTAACGAGCTCCTCCGCTCCCTGACTCGAACTCGCAGCCCTCACGTGCGCCGCTGGGTCACCAACGAATGTAATGCACGCACGTTCAACATCAGGGGAACTTCGTGCTCAATGCGGATGCGGTGCCGACCGGCAGGACGTCGACGCAGGGGGACGCCTCTTCGTGTCAATGAAATGATTTCATCCTCTGCCAAGCGGGTCGGAATGCCGGCTCGGGAAGGGTCGTGACACCAGCGCCGAGCATGCAACGCCATGGCCTAGCCCAGAGGGTTCCGCTGGAGTTGTCCCTCCTGCGGGAGACTTCCATAGCAACATACGAAGCAAGTGCGATGAGGACTCACGATGGAACTTAATTCGACGACTGCTCGAGAGAGCCGGAGAGCTATCAAGCGTGGCCCTTGCGCGGACAGAGTTGCCTGGCCGAGGCGGGTCCCATGATGTGCCTGGATCGCTCGACCCTGAGTATTCGAACAGGCGGGGACTCCGTTCGGAATCTGGTCGACGTGGTTCGAAGAGACCTCCTCCCGTTCACCGATCGGTCCGTGCCAACTGGGTGGACAATCCGACCAACCCGTCGGGGGCGTATTGCAAGCAGCGAGGTGGAAGGGTGAGTCAGCGACGACTGCGGGCCCTAGGGGGGAGCGCTCCTTGCTCGGACTACTGATCGTCATCTGCTTCCTCTTTGGGCTTGCTATCGGTTCCTTCCTGAACGTCGTCATCTACCGCGTACCACGACACGAATCGGTGGTGTCCCCTCGCTCGGCGTGCCCCAACTGTGGATCGCCAATACGAGAACGTGACNNGATCCTTCGGCGTCGATGCCGGGGCTGCCACGCGCCGATCTCTGCGCGTTATCCGCTCGTCGAACTGGCATGTGGGTGCCTCTTTGCCGGCGCAGCGGCCCGCTTCGGGTACTCCTGGGACCTTCCCGCCTTCCTGGTGTTCCTAGCTGGGCTTCTCGCTCTGGGCTGCATCGATCTCGAGCTTCTGATCCTCCCCAAGGTCATCGTCTACTCGACGCTCGGTCTCGTCGGCGGACTCTTAACGATTGCTGCGGTGATCACGGGAAACTGGCACGACCTCCTTGTGGCCGTTATCTGCGCGGTGAGCTGGTTCGCCGTCTTCTTCGTGATGAATGCCGTCAACCCTCGAATCCTCGGCTTCGGCGACGTACGTCTGGCCCTGCTGCTTGGACTCGGGCTCGGTTGGCTCGGCGTCGGCTACGTGCTGCTCGGCTTCTTCGCTGCCAATCTCATCGGCGCCGTCATCGGTATCACGCTGATTGCCGTGAAGCGGATGCGCCGGGACCAGCAGGGCCCTTACGGCGTCTTCCTGGCACTCGGCGCCGCCCTCGCAATTTTCGCCGGACCAGAACTTCTAGCCCCGTTCCACATCCACTGATGAGTTGGAGCCATCTCCCAAGCAATGCAGCGAAGACCAATGACTCGCAGGCTTGGAAAGGGTCGGCTGAGCCAGAGTCGCGGTTCATTCCGACCTACAGCTGCACCTTCGGCGATCGCATGCGTGGAAACCCCGGATTGCCACCAGCGCCCTCGGATGCCTTGGATTCCCATGCTCTATCCAACACTCCTCCCAAGAATCCCATCCTGGTGCTGAACTCTCGGAGCGAAGTCACGTGAGGTCTGGCGTGCGAAACGGACGGCCGGTGGGGACATGGCTTCGAGAGGAATGGCTCGAACGGCCACTGTCTGGATGGTCGTGTGCCGCTGGATGGCTCACCTCGACGATCATCTTCGTCGGACTAACCCAGTTGTTCGGTGGTCCAACGCAATATGACGCCATCCAGACGATCTACTCGACTTGGGCTATCGCACACGGTCACTTCGCGTGCTCGTACCCAAAGTGGGACTGGAATGGTGCGCCGCTGGTCGCTCCGATCTATCCGCTTCTCGCCGGATCCATCGCTGCTGTGGCCCGCATCGGACACCAGGTCCCTTTTCCTTCGATAGCTCAGTTGGGACCGCACTGCTCAAACGTCGTGGCAGACATGTTTCGGTGGTCCGTCCAAAGCGGAGCGATTCCCCCCACTATCCGAGTGAGCTACGTGAGCTGGGTGATCTTGCTGGCCGGCGTCGTCGCGTTCCTGCGGGCGTCCGGTCGTGGAAGGTGCGGGTGGGAACCAACCGCGGCGGTCTTGGTTGCATGCCTCCCGCCTGCGTTCATGTGCATTCAGGAATACCTACACCCTGAGGACCTGGTTGCAGTTGGGCTCGCTCTCGGGGGACTTGCATGCGTCCGTGTCAGTTCGTGGACNNCTCCACCAGCGCGCCGTCTTCGCTATGTGCTCGGTGCAGCCGGATCAGTCGCGCTGATCATTTTGCCGCTGGCGTTAATCACCTCGGGACGCGTCCTCAGGGCAGCGTTGCTCGGTTCCGGGAGCTCCTTAGGGTACGGGGGCACGGTGCTGCGTGAAGTGCACCTCTCGGGTGCCCCGCTGTTCGGAATCTCGCGCATCCTGCCCATCGCGCTCGCGGGCATCCTCGCCGTGTGGGCTCTGCAGCGGCTCGGCGCAGCCGTCACGGAACCCATCGCGCTGCTTTCCTTGATGGCGACATCACTCTGCTTCCGGCTCGTCTTTGAGCAAAATCTTCTCGGGTACTACTTCATGGCTGTGGCAGTCCTACTCGTCCTGCTCGATGTGACGGCAGGACGGATCCGCATCGGGTTGGTTGCCTGGCTAGGTCTGTTGGCCTTCGCCTTTCTTAGGGTCAGCCCAACGGGTTGGCCAACTCCGCGTGTCGCACCCGGCTGGATCTGGCAGATCGTCCTCGTGTCGTCAGCGTTGGCACTTGCCTCGATTCCGCTATACAAACGCGCGAAAGGAACGTTAGGTCGGGGATCCGGGAACTCGAAAACCAGTTCGATCGGAGCCGAATCCCCACCATGTTGATATTCGTCGGCTGGAGTCAATGGATCCACGGATGTGCATCCAATTCGAATTGAAGGGCCAACAGGGGAACGGGCCGAATAGCTCGGCTCTCCGTGCCTTTGGCACTCAGATCAACTTGCGGAGCCGCAACTTCCTGCGCCTGTGCCCGTGCCCGGAACGTACGTGGTGACCGCAGTCTGACCATTGGTGGCCAACTGCACCACGCCAGCAGCCGTGACGCTCACGGTGTAGTGCGTCCCGTTGCTGGGCCACGACTGCAGGAACGGACCGCTGAGGGCGCTTGCCGTCAGGCTCGTCGAGTTCATGGCCGTGGAGACAGCCGGGTTGTCGGCCTGGAACGCCGCAACGGCGGTCTGGACCGTCTTCACGTCCGCCTGGCAAGCGGAGACAACAGACTGGCCGGTAACGCCACCAAGGGCGAACACGACGACAGCTGCGAGGATGCCGAGGACGACGATGACGATGAGGAGTTCGATCAATGTGAAGCCCGACTCGTCAATCTTGCCTTCGGCCCTCATCTTCCTGAGCCTCTGGTACGTAGCAATCATTGCCTTCCTCCCTTTCTTCAATACGGTCACGCCGACACTCGGAACAACCCGGATACTGGAAGTCTGATTAACCAAAGAGTAACTTACATAACAATTCTCTAGAAAGCAATAGCACATCCGAAGGGGCACCCTGTGGATCTTGGGCTATCCCCCTCGCGGAATTGCCAGTCGTCCGTCGACCAGAGACAAGAAATTTCATTGCCTCGATCAATGCTGGATGCCAGGCAGGTTCCCACGCTCCACTCGATCAGTAATACGTGAACGTTGGTCCGTTGGCGCTCGTGCCTCCGGGTGTCGTCACGTTGAAGTAGTACGAACCGGCAGTTGGCACGGACGGCGTGGAAATGCCGACGGTGGTCGACCCTTGGACGGAGATCCCCGTAGCTGTGTAGGTCGGCCCACCTCCGACCGGAGTGAATGTGACTGACGTCGACCCGACGACGAACCCGGTGCCTGTCACCGTGAATCCGGAGCCACCTCCGATCGGTCCCGAGTTCCCGCTAGGACCAGTAACCGTCGGCGTCGTCGGAGATGCGAGAAAGACCTGATTCGAGGACTGTGTACTGGTTCCTCCCGAGGTTGTGACCGTGATCCAGTACGTCGTGATGCTCTCGGGCAGCACAGGCGAGGTGAGTGTGATCGACGTGGAGCTGTTCACCGTCACCGAGCTGGCCGTGACAGTGCTTCCGCCGGATTGCGGCACGAAGTTGACAGACGCACCGTTGAAGAACCCCGTCCCGGTGATCGTCATGGCTGTACCCCCGGTCGTCACACCGCTGGTCGGCGTGACTCCGCTCACTCCGCTTGAGCAACTCCCGTTCGGAAGGACTTCGCCGACACATGGGACGGCCGGCGCGTACACGAAGAGACCGCCGGAAGCATTGAACGCGCTAGTGCCACCCGAAGGGGTCGTGACGGTCACGAAGTAGTTGGTCCCCGAGGTGACGCCGGGGGACTTGACCGTGAGCGACGTGGAGGTGATCACCGATGGCGTGACCGTGTACACGACGTTGGACGAAACCGGCGTCCCTCCGGACTCCGAGACGAAGTTCACGGTCGCACCCGTGGTGAAGCCGATCCCGACGACTTGAACGATGGTACCTCCCGCCGTCGTGTACGGCCCGAA
>PLSY01000363.1:0-5222 GCA_003164275.1 Acidimicrobiaceae bacterium
CCATCTTCATGGCCTCGAGCACCACCAGCACCTGGCCGACCTGGACGGTGTCGCCCTCGTCCACAGCTACTCGGACCACAGAACCAGGCATGGGCGCCAGGGCCGACCCCTCGGCCACCTGCTCGACACCGGCAGGGAACCGGTCCACTTCGACCAGGGCGGAAGAGCCGTCGGCGCCATCCAGGTAGACGATGGCACCCAGCCGTTCGACCAGGTAGGTCCGGGCTAGCCCCGACACGGCAATGGAGATGGATCCGTCCGTGACGGACCGGCGCTCCACATCGATGGGCTCGCCGTCGAGCTCCAACCGGGCGAGCCCTGTTCCCTGGCGATCGAACCGGTAGCCCACGGTCATCGTCTCGTTGCCGGCCTCGTAGGTCGTCTCCTGCAGTCCGAATGGGTTGTTCCTGAAGCCCGAGGGAATGCTCGACTGCACCGTGGCTGCCCGTCGACGCTCGGATTCGGCGAACAGGGCGGCGGCGATGGCGTGGTGGCGGAGGGTCTCCGGACTGGTCAGGGACGAGGCCAGACGCCTCAGGCCCTGACGTTCGAGGAACCCGGTGTCGGTGTCGCCGGACAAGAAGCCGGGATGGCGAAGGGTGTTGGCCAAGAGGTGGCGATTGGTGGTGACGCCGTGGATGCGGGCCCGGGCAACCGTTGCCGCCAGAGTGGCCGCCGCCTCGCCTCTGGTGGGCGCGTGGACGATGACCTTGGCCAGCATGGCGTCATAGTAGGGAGAGACGACCGAGCCGGACTCCACCCCACTGTCCACCCGGACAGAGCTGTCGAAACGGGCGGTGCCGTCGAAACTGACAGAGCCGTCGAAACGGGCGGTGCTGCCTGACGAGTCGGTGCTGCCTGCGGACATGCTTCTTTCCGGGCCGACTGGGCCCACCTCGAAGAGCGACAGCAGACCCGTCGACGGGAGCCAGTCCTGGGCCGGGTCCTCGGCATAGAGCCGGGCCTCGATGGCATGCCCCTTAGGGCCCGCCGCCACCGCCTGGTGCACTTCGAGCGGCAACGGCTCTCCTTGGGCAATAAGCAGCTGCAGCCGCACGAGGTCGAGGCCGGTGATGGCCTCGGTGACAGGGTGCTCCACTTGGAGGCGCGTGTTCATCTCCAAGAAGTACGGGTCACCGGCCTGGTCGACCACGAACTCCACCGTGCCGGCGTTGACATAGCCGACCGCCCGGGCCGCGGCTACGGCTGCGTCGACCAGGCGCTCCCTGAGCTCGGAGGTGACGGTCGGGGCCGGCGCCTCCTCGATGATCTTTTGGTGACGGCGTTGGATGCTGCACTCCCGCTCGAAGAGGGCAACGGTGTCCCCATAGGCGTCGGCCAGGATCTGGACCTCGATGTGACGGGGGTCGACCACGTACCGCTCGATGAATACCGTCCCATCCCCGAAGGCGGCCTCGGCCTCCCGGCGCGCCCCCTCCAAGGCGGTGCGCAGGTTGACCGGCCCAGACACGATGCGCATGCCCCGCCCGCCACCCCCGGCCGACGCCTTGATCATCACCGGCCAGCCGAAGGCCTCGACGTCCTGTAAGTCGGGGACCTCGTCGTTCTCGAGCACCAGCGAGGGGAGGGTGGGCACCCCACTGACCCGCATCAGCTCCTTGGCCCCGACCTTGGATCCCATGGCATCGATGGCCCCGGGCGTGGGCCCCACCCAGGTGAGGCCGGCCCCCTCAGTTACCCGGGCGAAGTCGCCCGACTCGGACAAGAATCCGTAGCCCGGATGGATGGCGTCTGCGCCGGACCTCGTGGCTGCGTCCAAGAGCAGCGCGGAGCGCAGGTAGGTGTCCGCCGGGGTCACTCCGGGCAGGCGGACGGCCAGGTCGGCCTCGGCTACGTGGGGGCTGTCGGCGTCAGCGTCGGAGTAGACGGCGACCGTCGTCATGCCCATCGATCGTGCCGTGCGCATGATCCGTCTGGCGATCTCGCCCCGGTTGGCCACCAACAGGGTGCGGATCGGGGCGGCTGGGCGGCGGGGAAGGGTGGTGATCGTCGTCATCACATGCGGAAGACGCCGTAGCCGCGCGTCCCCCCGATGGTTTGGTTGTCGATGACCGACAGGCAGATGCCGAGCACGGTCCGGGTGTCCCTCGGGTCGATGATCCCGTCGTCGTAGAGCCGGCCGGACAGGTAGAGCGGCAACGACTCGGCTTCGATCTGGGCCTCCACCCGCTGGCGCATGGCGGCGTCGGCCTCCTCGTCGAAGGGGATGCCCTTGGCCTCGGCCGACTGTCGGCCGACGATGGACAGGACCCCGGCCAACTGGGCGGGACCCATCACCGCCGAGCGGGCGTTCGGCCAGGCGAACAAGAAGCGGGGATCGTAGGCCCGGCCGCACATGCCGTAGTTGCCGGCCCCGTAGGACGCCCCGATGTTGACGGTCAGGTGGGGGACCGACGAGTTGGACACGGCGTTGATCATCATCGCCCCGTGTTTGATGATGCCCGCCTGCTCGTACTCCTTGCCCACCATGTAGCCGGTGGTGTTCTGCAAGAAGAGGAGGGGCACGTCGATCTGGTTGGCCAGCTGGATGAACTGGGTGGCCTTGTGGGCCTCCTCGGAGAACAGCACCCCCCGGTGGTTGGCCAGCACCCCGATCGGGTAGCCGTGGATCGACGCCCACCCGGTGACCAGGCCGGCACCGTAGAGGGGCTTGAACTCGTCGAACCTCGAGCCGTCGACCACCCGGGCGAGGACTTGGCGGGGGTCGAAAGGCACCTTCGGGTCGGCCGAGGCGATGCCCAACAGCTCGTCCGGGTCGTGGACCGGCTCGTCCGCCGCCTGGCTCGGGCCGGGCCCACGTTTGGTCCAGTTCAGCCGGCTCACGATCTGTCGGCCCAGGCGGATGGCGTCGACCTCATCTGTCGCCAGGTAGTCAGCCAGGCCCGAGACCCGGGCGTGCATGGATGCGCCGCCCAGCTCCTCGTCGGTCGACTCCTCGCCTGTCGCCATCTTGACCAGTGGTGGACCGCCCAAAAAGACCTTGGAGCGTTGCTCGATCATGACGATGTAGTCGCTCATGCCTGGCACGTAGGCACCGCCCGCCGTCGAGTTCCCGAAGACCAGGGCCACGGTGGGCACACCGGCCGCCGAACTGCGGGTGATGTCCCGGAAGGCCCGGCCCCCGGGTATGAACAGCTCGGCCTGGGCCGGAAGGTCCGCACCTCCCGACTCGACCAGGTTGATGACGGGCAGCCGGTTCTCCAGGGCGATGTCCGAGGCTCGGGCCGCCTTCTTGAACGACCACGGGTTCATGGCCCCGCCCCGCACGGTCGGGTCGTGGGCCGAGATCAGGCACTCGACACCCTCCACCACTCCGATGCCCACGATGGACGAGGCGCCCACGTGGTAGTCCGTGCCCCAGGCGGCCAGCGCACAGAGCTCCAAGAACGCCGAGTCCCGGTCGAGGAGGAGCTCGATGCGCTCGCGGGCCAGCAGCTTGTCCCGCTGTCTGTGGCGCTCGACGTAGCGCTGGCCTCCCCCGGCGCGTGACTCGGCGAGCTGCACGTTCACCAGCTCGACGGCGTCGAGAAGGGCCCGCTCGTTGGCGCGGAACTCCTCTGAGGATCGGATGATGGTGGAGGGGAGGACGGGCATGGGCAGGTGGGGAGTGGGGCTGGGTCGCATTGCCCAGCCCGACGTGGGAAGAATAGGCCTATGCCAATCGCACCGCATGACGACGGGGGTCGACACTTCGGGGAGTGGGACGGTGGAGGGCTGCCATGGTGATTCGCACCTACCCGCAGATTCCGGTCGACGAGTGGGAGGACGACGCTCCGTCCGATCGGGGCCAGGGCTCCGGTCGCCAGCTGTCGGCTGTGGTGTTGGCCGCCGGCGAAGGTACCCGCATGCGGTCGTCAAGACCCAAGCCGCTCCACCGGTTGTGCGGGCGTCCGATGATCCTGCACGTGCTCGACGCCCTCGCCCAACTGTCGGTGGCACGGGTAGTGGTCGTCGTCGGGCACCGGGCGGACTGGGTGACCAAGACGCTGGTCGAGCACGCCCCAGCGGGCATGGAGATCGAGTTCGTGGAGCAGGTCGGACAGCACGGCACCGGGGACGCCATGTCGGTTGCTCTGACCGGACTGCCCCATGAAGACGACAGCGACGAGGGGGATGTGGTCGTCCTCCCCGGTGACACGCCGCTGCTTCGTCCCGGAACTCTCGCCCACCTGGTGCGCCAGCACCGGGCCTCGGACGCGGCCGCCACCTTGTTGACGGCGGTGATCGACGAGCCCGGCGGCTACGGCCGGGTGGTCAGGGGCAGGGGCGACTCCGTTGCCCGGGTGGTCGAGCACGCTGACGCCACTGACGAGGAGCTCGAGATCCAAGAGGTGAACACCTCCATCTACTGCTTCCGCCGCAGCGTACTGGCGCCATCGCTCAGGCGACTGAGCCCGGCCAACGCCCAGGGCGAGTACTACCTNNGAGGTCCTCTACGAGGCGGGCCACAAGGTCGGCTCGGTGGTCGTGGAGGACACCATGGAGGTGGCCGGGGTCAATGACCGGGCCCAACTGGCCGTGGCCGAGGCCGAGTTGCGGGACCGTATCAACGAGCGCTGGATGCGCCGGGGCGTGACCATGTGGGACCCCGAGCGCACCTATATCGACGTGGACGTGATGGTCGAGCCCGACGTCGTCCTGCTCCCCGGGGTCATCCTGCAGGGATCGTGTGTCATCGGCACCCATGCCGAGATCGGGCCCGACGCCCATCTGGTCGACACGGTGGTCGGCGAGGGGGCCACGGTGGCCTCGAGCGTTGCCCGTCGGGCGGTGATCGGGGCCGACGCCCGCATCGGCCCGTTCGCCGTGTTGGCCGAGGGGACAGAGGTGCCGGCGGGGGCTGTGGTGGACCGGTTCTCCTCCAAGCCGACCGACCCCGGGCCGATCGAAGGAAACGACGGGGGCGACGCGCGGTAGCGTTCTGGTATGGAATTCACGCCGCGCCGTCGCCTCGAACTGTACTCCGGACGGTCGCATCCGGAGCTGGCCGAAGACGTGGCCCGCCAGTTGGGTGTGGACTTGGGCGGCGCCAACCTGCGGGAGTTCGCCAACGGTGAGATCCACTGCCGCTTCGACTCCTCGATCCGGGGCAGCGATGTGTTCATCATCCAGACCCACTGCGGGCCGGTGAACGACTCGTTGATGGAGCACCTGATCATGATCGACGCGGCCAAGCGGGCCTCGGCCAAGCGGATCACCGC
>PLSY01000363.1:5284-8172 GCA_003164275.1 Acidimicrobiaceae bacterium
TGAAGGTGGCCGAGCGTTTCAGCCAACACCTGGACGCCGACCTGGCCGTCGTCCACAAGCGCCGGCTGAAGGACGCCTCCAACAAGGTCGAGGCCCTCCATGTGGTCGGAGACGTAGCCGGGCGCCAGTGCGTGCTGATCGACGNNACCATCGTGGCCGCCGCCGACCTGCTGGCCGACAGGGGGGCGTCCGAAGTGTGGTGCATGGCCACCCATGCCGTCCTGTCCGACCCGGCCATCGACCGCCTGAAGAACTCCGCTTTGACCAAGGTGGTGGTGACCAACACCTTGCCCATCCCCCAGGACCGCCGCTTCGACAAGCTCGAGGTGCTGTCGGTGGCCAAGATCATCTCCGACGCCATCGACGCCGTCTTTGAGGACTCCTCGGTGTCGGACATCTTCGGTGGGGAGAACCTGGCCTAGCGCGTCGGTCCCCGTCCGCCGAGCGGGGTGTGGCCGCTACGGGCTGCGCTCGTCTATCATGGTGGGCCGTCAGCCGCGGCCCTCGGTGACCGGGCCCATCGGGCTTGGTTGTCGGATCTGGCCCCGCCTCCGTATCACTTGCTCTCGAGGAGTTCCCGCATGCCCGAAGTCACCCTTACCGCCGAAACCGGTCGCGAGATCGGATCGAGCTCGACTCGCCGCCTTCGGGCCCAGGGGAAGATCCCCGGCGTCGTCTACGGACACGGCTCTGACCCCATCCCGGTGGCAGTCGTCGGCCGGGAGTTCCAAGTTGCCATGTCGGGCGAGGCCGGGCTCAACACGTTGCTGTCCTTGGAGGTCGGGTCGAACAGCTTTTTGACCCTGGCCCGGGACATCCAGCACCATCCGTTCAAGAACGTGGTCACCCACGTGGACTTCCTCATCGTCTCCGCCGACGAGCTGATCTCGGCCGAGGTGACCATCAACCTGGTGGGCGAGCCCGTCGAGGTCCAACACGGTGACGGCATCGTCGACCAGCAGCTGTTCACCCTGGCCATCAAGGCCAAGCCAGCCGACATCCCGACGTCGGTCGAGCTCGACATCTCCGAGCTGACCATCGGGGCTGCCCTCCACGTCTCGGACATCACCATCCCCCGAGGCGTCGAGCTCGAGACCGACCCCGAGGCCACGGTCGTCGCCGGTCAGCCTCCTCGTGTCCAGACCACGGCAGAAGAGGACGCCGAGGCGGCAGGCATCTCGGTTTCGGGAGCAGAGCCGGCCGAGGCAGCGGACGACGCCGCCTCCTCCGAGGGGTAGGTCCTGCTCCGCGGCAAGGGGAGCCCGCCCGCCCCCCGGAAGGGGACGGCGGCAGACTTCCTCGTGGTCGGTCTGGGCAACCCCGGAGCCGACTTCTCCGGCACCCGCCACAACGTCGGTGCCGACGTGGCCGCCGTCCTGTCCGAGCGGCACCAGGGCCGGCTGAAGTCGGAAAAGGGCCTCCGCTCCGAAGTGGTGACGGTCGCCATCGGGGGGCGACGGGTCCTCGTTGCCGTTCCCCAGACGTTCATGAACGAGTCGGGACTGGCCGTTGCCGCCCTCGTCCGTCGGTCGTGCATCGACGACACGCAGTCGGTCGACACCGACACCGACACCGAGACCGACACCGAGGCCCCGAGAGACGATGCCCCGCCGTCTTCCGGTCTCGCCGGCCGTCTGGTCATCGTCCACGACGAGCTCGACCTGCCTACCGGGCGCATCAAGATCAAGTCTGGGGGGGGCAACGCCGGCAACAACGGCCTGAAGTCGATCGAGAGCCATCTCCACACCAACGGCTATCTGCGGGTGCGGGTCGGCATCGGCAAGCCTCCGGGCCGCCAGCCCGGCGCCGACTACGTCCTGCGCCGTCCGGGTGCGGCCGAGCGGGCCGTGCTCAACGTCTCCATCGAAGAGGCCGCCGACGCCGTCGAGCTCATCGTCACCCAAGGTGTCGAGGTCGCCATGAACCGGGTCAACACCGCCGGCTGAACACGTGGCGGATAGGCCGGCCAGATGAGTCGGTGGAGTTCGGAGTGCGGCGGTGATCAACCGGCCAGGCTCGTTGGCCATCGGTCGGCGGCCCATGCCCGCCCCGGTACCCTGAGCGGGTGAGCCTCCGCTCTTTGCCCCCACTGCTGCGTAACGAACCTGCCCTGACCCAGGTCATCGGCGCCTCCAACGCCACCTTGGCCGTCGCCACTCCCGCCCAGGCATTCGTGCTGGCCGGGCTGGTCCGCCTCGGTTCCAAGCGGCCGGTCCTGGTGGTCACCCCGACCGGGGCGGCAGCCGATCAGCTGGCCCACGACCTGGAGGCCTTCATCGACGGGGGCCGAGGTGCGGGGCATGTCGACGTGTTTCCCGCCTGGGAGACGCTGCCTTTCGAGCGGGTCAGCCCCGAGACCTCGACCATGGGCCATCGCCTCCGGCTGCTCTGGCGGCTGGGCGGCGGATCGAGTGGGGAGATGGGCGAACGACCGGACATCGTCGTGGCCCCGATCAAAGCGGTGCTGCAACGCCTCGGCCCGTGGCGCACGGCGGCCCGGCCGGTGGAGTTGGCCAAGGGCCATCGGGTGAACGTGGAGGAGCTGGTCGGACAGCTCGTCGCCATGGGCTACCGACGGGAGTCGATCGTCGAGCACCGGGGCGAGCTCGCCGTGCGAGGCGGCATCGTCGACATCTTCCCCTCGACGGCCGACGAGCCGATTCGCGTCGACCTGTGGGGCGACGAAGTCGATCGACTCACCCGGTTCGACGTCGCCGACCAGCGCTCCATCGACGATGTGAGCTCTGTCGAGCTGTTCGGGTGCCGGGAGCTGGTGGTCGACCAGGACATGCGGGAGCGTGCCGCCGATCTCGTCGGGTCGGCCCCCTGGGGGCGCCACCAGTGGGACCGCCTGGCCGACGGGGAGCAGTTCGACGGCATGGAGTCGT
>PLSY01000433.1 GCA_003164275.1 Acidimicrobiaceae bacterium
CACCAGGACGCCATCAAGAAGGGCTTCGCCGCCCTGGATGACGACTACGAGCTCTGGGAGGTCCCGTACCTGCCCATCGACCCGAGCCATACCGGGCGGACGTACGAGGCCATCATCCAGGTGAACAGCCAGTCCGGCAAGGGTGGGGTGGCCTACGTCATGGACACGGAGCACGGGCTCGACCTGCCCCGCCAACTCCAAGTGGAGTTCTCAAAAGAGGTCCAGGCCGTCACCGAGGACAGTGGGACGGTGATCAAGCCCGGGGAGATGTGGGATGTGTTCTCCCGCATCTACCTGCCCGAGGACGCAGGGTTGAGGCTGATCGGCAGCGAGGTCACCACCGGTGGCCAGCACACCAAGGTGACCGCCCAGCTTCTGATCGACGGTGAGCCCCGCACGGTGATGGGCGAGGGCAACGGCCCCATCGATGCCCTGCTCGGTGCCCTCCGCTCCGACCTCGGGTTCGACTTCGAGGTGAAGAGCTACAACCAGCACGCCCTGACCTCTGGAAGTGGCGCCTCGTCGGTCGCCTACGTGGAGGCCGAGGGGGCCGACGGGAGCACGTGGTGGGGTGTGGGCATCGACTCGAGCATCCTCGATGCGTCCCTCCGCGCCGTGGTCAGCGCGGCCAACCGGACCCTTCCTGGTCACTCCCGGACCTCGACGTGAGGGACGCGGCCACGATGGTCGCCCACCCGGCCGGCGTCAGGGCGTAGTTGGCCACGCTCCCCGCGGCGAACCAGGAGTAGGTCGACGGGACGACCAGGGTGGCAACGCTGGCCGCCAGCACAGGCAGGGCAGCCCGCAGGTCATGGGCCATCGGACTGAGCTCTTCAACGCTGTCCTCATAGAGACCGCGGTGACAGATGGCAGCGGCCAGCTCACCGGCGATCGAGCGCCGTCGCCCCCCGCAGGCGGCACCGAGCACGGCCAACAGCAGCTGATGGGTGTCGGTCCCCGGTCGGCCGACAGCCGGCTCGTCCGCACCGGATCCGATGGTGACGGCGGATTCTCCACGGACTGGCGCCTGCCGAGTCTCGCTCCCTGAAGCCAGCGAGGCCGGGTCGCAGAGGCGCACGAGGGCGGCCACCAGGTCGACACCCGAGGCGAAGGCGTTGGCCGGCTCGACCAGGCGGGGATTGACGTCGATGATGGAGGGTCCCAGCCGTCCCATGATCACGTCGGCGGACAGAGCGCCGTGCCAGCCGAGGGACCCGCCCAGTCTGGCCAGGTGGCCCCGGACGTCCGGGAGGTCGACACTCCGCTTGTGGCTGGCGCCGCCGCCCATCCCCTCGCCTCGTCGACGACAGGCGTGGAAAGCCACCAGGCGGCCGCGTTCGAAGACGGACTGGACCATGACGAGAGGCCCGGCCACCGGCGCTTGGACCAGTACCGCCCCCTCGTCGAAGACGCCCCGACCGTCGAGGAGGGCGGCGAGCGACATGGCCTCGGCTCGGGTGCGCACCAGCGTCACGCCCGATGACGCCGTCCCGATGGGCAGCTTCACGAAACGCGGCAGGCCCGCAACAGTGGCGAGGACCTCCGCCCGCTCGACGATGCGACCGGCCGGTTGCGGGAGTCCGAGGCGATCGAGAGTGGAAAAGGCGGTGACCTTGTCCTGGACGGCGGCGAGCGAATCGAAGCTCGGTACTGCTGTGACCACGCCCGACTCGGCCAGGCGAACAGCAGACAGGGCGAGTACCGCCACCTGCTCCTGGGTTGGGATGAGCACGTCGAACTGGCCCGCCGACCACACCCGAAGGAGCTCCTCCAGCCAGCCCAGGGGGTCGGGCCCGTACGGGGCGACCGGATGGACGGCCCGCACGTAGCGGGTGAACCTGGTGAGACTCAACCCCTTCGGAGCCAGTACCTCAACGTGATGGCCCTGGCGCCCGAGAAGGTAGCTCGTCTGCTTGGCCGTCAAACCCGAGCCGTCACTCAACAAGACCCGCACGGCCACCCGCTTCCGCTTTTGCTTATCTCATATACTAGCCAGCAATGTGTACGGGATAGATAAAAACTCGAACGGGTGGGACACTGGGAAGATGGGTCGCCCCCCCACCATCGACCGTGACTCCGTCCTCTCCGCCGGACTGGCCATCGCCGATGAGAGCGGGCTCCAGGCGGTGACCATGCAGTCAGTGGCCGAACGACTCGGGGTGACGCCCATGGCCCTCTATCGCCACGTCGACAACAAGGCCGACCTCTTGGACGGCCTGGTCGAGCTCCTGCTCGCGGAGGTGGCAACGATGCCGTCCGGGCTGGCCTGGCAGGAGCGACTGCGTCGCCTGGGCCGGGCGGTGCGCAAGACGGCCCAGCGCCACCCGGGGGTCTTCCCGCTCCTGCTCCAGCGCCCGGCGGCGACGGCCGGGGCGCTCACCGTGCGCGATGAGGTCTGCCGGGCCCTGGAGGAGGGGGGCATCGCCAAGACCGACGTGGCCCGGACAGAGCGGGTGATCAGCACGGCCATGTTGGGCTTCGCGGCCAGTGAGGCAGGGGGTCGGTTCGCCTCTCGTTCGACCCGGGAGGTCAACGCCGACTTCTCGGCCACCGAGGCCATGGTCGAGGGATACCTGGAGCACCTGGCGACGGCCGCCGCCAAGCGGGCCCGGACCGGGGGGCGGCCGGCTCCTTCGTAGCTCTGGCTTAGACCTTGATGACCCAGATGGTCACGGTGCGGACCGAGATGCCGTCATCGAGCTCGATGGTCACGCCCGGGTCCTGGGCGGCCGGAGGGGCGGTCAGGATCGAAACGCCCAGGACCTCCCGGGCGATCAGCTCGAACTGTGGGGCCAGGTCGTCGAGGCCCACGAGATGGAGCCGGATCTGGTCCGAGACCTCGAGCCCTGATGCCTTGCGCTGCTCCTGCACGTTGCGGATGACCTCGCGGGCGAGGCCGCGCTGACGCAGTCCGTCGTCGAGGGCGAGGTCGAGGGCCACCACCTCGGCGCCGTCACGGGAGACGGCGAAGCCGGGCTGGGCCTTGACCCGGAGCTCGATCTCGTCGCCCGTCAGCTCGATGGTCCCGTCGTCGAGATCGACCGCCACCGGCCGGCCGGCGGCCAGGTCGGCGGCCGCCGCCACGCCGTCCACCGTGCTCATGGCCGCCCGAAGCTGTTGGACCCGGGCGCCGAGCCGCGGACCGAGCAGTTTGAAGTTGGGGACCAGGTCGTAGGCCAGCACGTCGCCGAGCTCGTCGGTGACCTCGACAACATCCACGTTGAGCTCGTCTTCGACGATTCCGGGCGGCGGGACGGCACTCCCCGGAGGCAGGTACACGAGGGCCCGGGCCAGGGGCTGTCGGACTTTCATGGCGGCCTCGGCACGGGCGGCCCGGCCGAGGGACGAGAGCCGCCGGGCCAGGGCCATCGAGCCCTCCAGCCCGGGGTCGACGGCGCCGGGCTCGACCGTTGGCCAGTCGGCCAGATGAACCGAATCGTCGTCGGCCGCCCCGGTCAGGTCGCGCCACATCCGGTCGGAGACGAACGGGCACATCGGGGCGAGCATCCTGGCCACGGTGACCAGTACCTCATGCAGGGTGGCCTGGGCTCCGAGCGAGTCGCCGGGATTAGCGTCGGGATCGGTCCTCCAAAAGCGGCGGCGGCTGCGCCGGACGTACCAGTTGGAGGCGTCGTCGATCAGCTCGGCGATGGCCGTGGCCGCCGGGAAGGGCTCGTAGCCGTCGAGGGAGTCCGTCACCGTTGCCACCGTTGCGTAGAGGCGCGAGCGCATCCAGCGATCGAGGACCGAGCGGTCCGACGGGGCGGGAACGGCCGGGTCGGCCGGGTCGAACTCGTTGAGCGAGGCGTAGGTGGTGAAGAACGACCAGGTGTTCCACAAGGTCAACAGGGTGTCCCGCATGGCCGTGTCGATCACCTCGAAGCTCACCCGGGTCGGTGTCCACGGTGAGCCCTGGGAGAACATCCACCACCGCAGCGGATCGGCCCCCCTTGTCGTCAGGATCTCCCACGGGTCGATGACGTTGCCGACGCTCTTCGACATCTTCTTGCCGTCGGCGTCGACGATGTGGCCGAGGCACAAGACGTTCCTGTAGGGCGTCGCCCCCCGGACCAGGGTGTTCACGGCCAGCAGGGAGTAGAACCACCCCCGGGTCTGGTCGATGGCCTCACAGATGAAGTCGGCCGGGAAGACGAANNACCAGGCGTCGATGACCGGCTCGACCCTGACCATCACCTCTTCTCCCGTGCACTCCGGGCACGGGAAGGTGATGGCGTCGATCTCGGGCCGGTGGGGATCGACGCCCGAGACGTCGGTGCCCACGAGCTCGGAGAGCTCGGCCAACGAGCCGATGCAGCGGACGTGTCTCTCCGCACAGCGCCAAATGGGGAGGGGCGTCCCCCAGTAGCGGTCCCGGGACAGGGCCCAGTCGACATTGTTGGACAGCCACTCCCCCATCCGGCCATCCCGGATGTGCTCGGGGTGCCAGCCGATCGTCTGGTTCTCGGCCACCAGCTCGGCCTTGCGCTCGGACGTCCGGATGTACCAGCTGGGCTTGCNNGCAGCGCCAGCAGTGGGGATAGGAGTGGGCATAGGGATGACGCTTGAACAGTCGGCCCGATGCCTCCAGCCGGTCATTGATCTCGGTGTTGGTGTCCCGGACGGCCTGTCCGGCCAGCCACGACACCTCGCTGGTGAACCGCCCGTCGGGACCGACCGGGTTCAACGTCGGAAGGTCGTTCGCCCGGCCGACCTGGCGGTCGATCTCGCCGAAGGCCGGTGCCAGGTGGACGATGCCCGTTCCCTCGTCGGCCTCGACGAAGTCCCCCCCGACGACCCTCCATCCCTCCCGTCCCGCCCACCCCGGAGCCGGCTGGAGGTCGTCGAAGGGCCGCTCGTAGCTCAAGCCCACCAGCTGGGCGCCGCTGACCCGATGGTCAACGGTCGTCCCCTCACCGAAGACCTGGTCGACCAGGTCGGAGGCGACGATGGCGTCCCCGACCACGGCGTAGTCGAGGCCGGGACCGACCGCCGCCCCGGTGTTCGACAACAGGGTCCACGGTGTTGTCGTCCAGGCGATGAGCGAGAGGCCGGCCAAAGTGTCGACACCGAGACTGGCCCGGAGCGCCTCGGCCGGCCCTCCTTCGTCCTTCAGGGGGAAGCGGACATAGGCCGACTCGTCGACCACGTCCTGATAGACGTCGGGCTGTCCGAGCTCGTGGCTGGACAGCGCCGTTCCACACCTCGGGCAGTACGGGACCACCTTGATGTCCTCGTAGAGCAGTCCCTGGTCGAAGAGGCTCTTCAGGTTCCACCACACCGACTCCACATACTCGGGTGAGAACGTCCAGTAGGCCGCGTCGATGTCGATCCAGTAGCCGATCCGCTCGGTCAGGTCCTTCCACTCGTCGACGTAGTTCCGTACCGACTGGCGGCACAGCCGGGTGAACTCGGCGATGCCCACCTCGTCTTCGATCTGGTTCTTGGCCGTGAGGCCGAGCTGCTTTTCGACCTCGACCTCGACGGGCAGCCCGTGGGTGTCCCAACCCGCCTTCCTCGGCACCGCGTAGCCTCGCATGGTGCGGTAGCGGCAGAACAGGTCCTTGTAGACCCTCGCCCACACATGGTGGAGGCCGGGGCGCCCGTTGGCCGTCGGTGGCCCCTCGTAGAAGACCCACTGCTCGGCTCCGGCTCGTAGCTCGACCGACCGCTCGAAGACGCGATGCTCACCCCAACGGGCCAGCTCGTCGGCTTCGAGGGCGGTGAAATCGGCTTCGGTGGGTACCGGGCGGAACAACGGGTACTTCCTCTCGATTCAGGGACAGACAGGGTGGACGGCGACCGCTTGGGGCTCAGCATGGCGCCTCTGGACGCGGATGAACCCGAAGCGATCGGATCGATCCGACCCGTGCGACAGTGCAGATCAGATACTACGGGCGCCCAGGGTCCACAATTGACCCGTGCCCGAACTCCCCGAGGTCGAAGCCCTCACCGCCGGACTGTCCGCCCATATGGCCGGCCGGGTGATCGCCAAGTGCCGGCTCAACTCCTTTTCGGCCCTGAAGACAGTGGACCCGGCCCTGGACGAACTGGTCGGCCGCACGGTCGACGGGGTCGAGCGACGAGGGAAGTTCGTGTGCCTCGACACCGGCGGGATCTGGCTCGTCACCCATCTGGCCAGGGGCGGGTGGGTCAAATGGTACGACTCGGTCCCGACCGGGGCGATCAAACCAGGCCGCAGCCCGATCGCCCTGCGCATGACCCTCGACGACGGAGCGGGGCTCGACATCACCGAGATGGGTACCGAGAAGCGCCTGGCCCTGTGGGTGGTCAGGGTCTTGGAGGAGGTGGCTCCCCTGGCCGAGCTGGGAGTTGACCCCCTGAGCCCGGCGTTCACCGTCGCCCGCTTGGCCGAGCTCATGGGCTCGGCGTCGGCAACCGTCAAGACGGCCCTCACCACCCAGTCGATCATCGCCGGCGTGGGGAATGCCTACTCCGATGAGGCGCTCCACCGGGCCAAACTGTCTCCTTTCAAGAAGACCGGGAGCCTTTCGGACACCGAGGTCGAGGCTCTTCACCATGCCGTCGTCGGCGTCTTGGCCGAGGCGGTGGAGCGGTCTGCGACCGTGCCGATCGGCGAGCTCAAGGGCGACAAGAAGCGGGCCATGGCCGTCCATGGCCAGACCGGGAAGCCGTGCCCGGTGTGCGGCGACACCATCCGCCAGGTCTCCTATGCGACGAAGTCGCTGCAGTACTGCCCCACCTGTCAGACCGGCGGCAAGCCGCTGGCCGACCGGCGCCTGTCCCGCCTGTTGAAGTAGGCGGGACCCCCATCTGTCGACATGGGCAGCGGGGGCGTCCCCGGCGGGGCACACTTGGACCATGTCCGATCTCTTGACCCTCAAAGGCGACTACGTCCATCTCCTGCCCATCGGCCTCGAGCACGTGGATGCGCTCCTCGAGGCGGCCGACGAGGATCGCTCGACCTTCACGTACGCGCCCGTCCCCTGGGACAAGGCGACCATGACCGCCTATGTGGAAAAGGCGGTGGCCAAGCGGGAGTCGGGTGAGCAGCACCCGTTCGTCACCTGGAGTACCGAGGCCGACCGGGTCGTGGGCAGCACCCGGTTCTACGACCTCGACCCCTGGGATTGGACCGTCCTCTACCCGGGGTCCGAGGAGCACCAGCGCCACGGCCGGCCCGACTCGGCGAGCATCGGCTACACCTGGTTGAGCCCGGCGGCCCAACAGACACCGATCAACACCGAGGCCAAGCTGTTGATGTTCGACCACGCCTTCGCCGAGTGGGATGTGTGGAGGACCCGCATCCAGACCGACCGCCGAAACCGCCGGTCGAGGGCGGCCATCGAACGGCTCGGCTGCAGTCTGGACGGTGTGCTTCGGGCCGACATGCCCGGGGCCGACGGCACCGTTCGGGACACCGCCGTCTACTCCATGCTGGCCAGTGAATGGCCCATCCACCGCCCTCGGCTGGTGGCCCGCCTGGCCCGTGCCGACGACCAATGAGCTGACCGACCCGTCCGGAATTCGCTTCGGCCCTCGATTCCTACAGAGTCGAGAGACTTGACAAATACGATCATTTCGGTCAGGAATAGTCGCTGTGAAAACCAACCCTGAATCTGGCGGACGTCTGAAGCATCGGATCGGAGCAATCGGCCTGGTCGCCGTGCTCGGCTCCGTGGCCGCCGCCGGGGCCTTCCCGGCCGTGGCCGGCGCCGCACCCTCGGGCTCGGTCTCGCTGGTTGCGTACTCGACGCCGAAGCCGGCCTACGCCGCCCTGATCAAGGCGTTCAACGCCACCTCCACCGGGGCCAACATCACCTTCTCCCAGTCCTTTGGGGCCTCGGGCTCCCAGTCCACCTCGGTGGCCGACGGGCTCCCGGCCGACGTGGTCAACTTCTCCCTCGCCCCCGACATGAACAAGTTGGTCAAAGCAGGCATCGTGTCGGCCAAGTGGAGCGCCACCCCGACCAAAGGAATGGTGACCAACTCGATCGTGTCGTTCATCGTGCGGAAGGGCAACCCGAAGCACATCACCAACTGGGCCAGCCTGGTCAAGAGCGGCGTCTCGGTCATCACCCCGAATCCGTTCAGCTCCGGTAGCGCCAAGTGGAACTTGATGGCCGCCTACGGTGCCCAACTGGCCCTCGGCAAGTCGAAGGCCCAGGCCACGGCCTATCTCACCAAGCTGCTGAAGAACACCGCAGCCCAGCCGAGCAGCGCCTCCGCCGCCCTCCAGACCTTCTTGTCCGGTGAGGGCGACGTGCTCCTCGACTATGAGGACGACGCCCTCTACGCCCAGCGCCAAGG
>PLSY01000431.1 GCA_003164275.1 Acidimicrobiaceae bacterium
CTGGCCGGCCTGGCCGACGGCTCGATCGACGTGGTGATCGGCACTCACCGCCTCCTCGGAGTCGACGTGGCCTTCAAGAAGCTCGGCTTGTTGGTGGTGGACGAGGAGCAACGCTTCGGGGTGTCCCACAAAGAGGCCATCAAGGCCATGGCCGACGGGGTCGACGTCCTCACCCTCACAGCCAGCCCCATTCCCCGCACCTTGGAGATGGCGCTCACCGGCATCCGGGACCTGTCCATGGTCAACACCCCGCCGGCCGCCCGCCGGCCCATCCTCACCCATGTCGGGGAGTTCGAAGAGGCGGCCGCCTCCGAGGCCATCCGCCGGGAGCTGCTGCGTGAGGGCCAGGTGTTCTACGTCCACAACCGGGTCCAGGACATCGAGGCGGTCGCCCAGAAGGTGACCAAGATGGCCCCCGAGGCCCGCGTGGCGGTGGCCCATGGCCAGATGGACGAGGGATCACTGGAAAAGGTGGTCCTCGACTTCTGGGAGGGCGCCTATGACGTCCTCGTCTGCACCACCATCATCGAGTCGGGCATCGACATGCCCTCGGTCAACACGTTGGTGGTGGACCGGGCCGACCTGTTGGGACTCGGCCAGCTGCACCAGTTGCGGGGGAGGGTGGGCCGGGCCGGCCAGCGGGCCTATGCCTACCTGTTCCACCCGGTGGACCGGGTGCTCTCGGAGACGGCCTATGAGCGGCTCCGGACCATAGGGGACCACACCGAGCTCGGCTCCGGCTTCAAGATCGCCCTGCGGGACCTTCAGATCCGAGGAGCGGGCAACCTGTTGGGGCGGGACCAGTCCGGCCACATCGCGGCCATCGGCTACGACCTCTATGTCCAGATGGTCTCAGAGGCCGTGTCCGAGCTGAAAGGCGAGGTCCGGCCGCAGCCCATCGAGCTCTCCCTCGACCTGCCCGACGCCGCCCACCTGCCCGCCACCTACGTCGAGGCCGAAGACGTCCGTCTGGAGGCCTACCGCCGGCTCACCGCGGTCAGGACCGTCGAGGAGATCGCCGATGTCCGCACCGAGTGGGAGGACCGCTTCGGCCCCCTGCCCGCCCCGGCCAAGGCCCTGCTCGAAGTGGCCCGCCTTAGGGCCGAGTGCCTCCGCCTCGGCATCACCGACATCTCGGTCACCCCACCCCGACGGGGCATGGGCCGAAGCGAGCAGGCGGCGGTCAAGA
This sequence comes from Acidimicrobiaceae bacterium, assembly GCA_003164275.1. The sequence continues at coordinate 1,190 of PLSY01000431.1, forward strand.
TGGCCCCCATCACCCTTTTGGCATCGGCTGAGGTCCGGCTCCGCCGACTGGCCCCCGGTGCCACCTACCAGCCCGATCTGCATCGGTTGCTCCTGTCTGTGGCCATGCCCGCCGACGGCCATGACTTCGCCCCGGGGCTCGTCCAGCTCCTCTCCGAACTGGTGCCGGCCGACACCTGAGCCGGCCCACCGCTCGGCCGCGTCCCCAGGTGGCAAGTGGCAGCCGGTAGCATCGCCGCCGTGAAGCGCCAACTAACCGGGGCCNNGCGTTGAACACCCAGCTGTCGAACCTCCAAGACAGCGTGGCCGGAGCGTGCCTCCTCCAGCTGGAGAGCAGCCAGCTGGCCTCGATCTCCGGACAAGGAGCGGGCGGCTCGGGGACGTACCAGATGACCTTCGCGGTGACCGTGTTGGACAACGATGTGGAGAACCTGCTGGCCCAGCAGTACGCCGCCAGCCTGGGCATGACGGTGACCTCGACCGACCTGACCAAGGCCAAGGCGACCTTCGAGTCCACCCTGTCGGGTGAGATCAGTGCCGCTGTCACCGAGGCCGCGCAGGCAGGCACCGTCTCCTACTGCCAGGACGCCAGCGGGAGCGGGATCACCGGGGCCGAGCTGCTGAGTGCCCTGCCGGCCTCGGTCCAGACCGCTCAGATCCGCAACCAGGCCATCGACCAGCTGCTCCTCGCCAGGGGGGCGGACCAGTCGGCCAAGGCCATCTTGGACTACTACGCCACGAACCAGCCGCTGTTCACCGCCGACTGTGTGAGCGTCATCGCCACCGACACCGAGGCCCACGCCAACCAGCTGATCGCCCAGCTGAATGGCGGGGCCCAGTTCGCCGACGTGGCCAAGGCCAGCTCGCAGGACACCACGACTTCGGCCAACGGCGGATCCCTTGGGTGCAACTACACCGAGGCCCGGGTCGAGGGGGCCCTGAGCCAGACGTCTATCACCGCGGGCAAGCCGATCGGGCCGAGCGAGGACTCGAGCTCGGGCAAGTGGATCATCTACGAGGTCACCTCCCAGACCGTCGAGCCGCTGTCTGCGGTAGCCGGGGTCGTGAAACAAGAGCTCCTCCAGACGTCGGCCAACGTGGCCCGGGTGAGCAAGGAGATCGTCTCGTTCGCCCGCCAGGCCAACGTCTCGGTCGATCCCCAGTACGGAACCTGGAAGCGCCTGAGCATCGTGGCCCCGGTGGCGCCGCCGAGCCAGTACCTGCTGGCCGCCGTCGGGGGCACGTCGTCGACAACCTCCAAGTCGCCTCTCGCCAGCCTGGGCTCGGGCAGTAGCAGCACTGGTGCTGGGAGCACCACCACGACCACCCCGGCCTCGGGCAGCTGATCGTCGCGACCCCTCAGTCCTCCAAGGTGACCGGCGGCGAGCAACGGGTCCCCCACATCGACGTGGTGGGCCTCGGGCCGGCCGGACCCGAACTGATCACGGCCGGCGCCTTGGCCATCATGGACAAGGCCAATGCGGTCTTTTTGCGCACCCACCGGCATCCGTCGGCCGTGGTGTTCGGTGAGGCGCCCAGTTTCGACCATCACTACGAGCAGGCGGAGACCTTCGACCAGGTCTACCAGGCCATCGCCGACGACCTGGTCCAGGCGGCCAAAGCGTCCGGCCTGGTGGCCTACGCCGTCCCCGGATCGCCCCTGGTGGCCGAGCGCTCGGTCGCCCTCTTGCACGAGCACCCGGCCGTCCTGGCCGGCGACGTGACCGTGACCGTGCACCCGGCCGTCTCGTTTCTCGACCTCTCCTTCGCCCGGCTCGGCATCGACCCCATGACCTCGGGGGTGAGGATGGTCGACGGCGAGTCCTTCGCCGTCGACGCGGCCGGCGAGCGGGGCCCGTTGCTGGTCGCCCAGTGCTGGAGCCCGGCCACTCTGTCGGACATCAAGCTGTCGGTGGAGTCGGCGACCGAGGGTACGGCAACCGTCCTCTACCACCTGGGCTTGGAGGACGAGCGGGTCTTCGATGTCGAGTGGGAGGACCTCGACCGCGCCTTTACGCCCGACCACCTGACGTCCCTTTGGATCCCGTACCTGGCGGCACCCGTCGCCGCCGAGCTCGTCCAGCTCGACGAGTTGGTCCATGTCCTCCGCCTCCGGTGCCCATGGGACAGGGAGCAGACCCACGGCTCCCTCGCCCGTCACCTGTTGGAGGAGACCTACGAGGTGCTGGAGGCCATCGACGCCCTCGCCGCCATCGACGCCGAGGTGGACGTGGCCATCGATCATGAGGACGACGTCATCGCCCTCGGCCTGATGGAGAGCGGCGCCGAGGAGCGGGCCGTCGCCGACCTGGAAGAAGAGCTCGGCGATCTGCTCTTCCAGGTGTACTTCCACGCCACCCTGGCCGCCGAGGCCGGTCGGTTCACCCTGGCCGATGTGGCCCGGGGCGTCAACGACAAGCTGGTGTCCCGCCATCCCCACGTGTTCGGCGACGTGGTGGCCGAGACCCCCGATGCGGTCGCCAGCAACTGGGAGGCACTGAAGAAGACCGAGAAGGGCCGGGTTAGCGTCACCGAGGGGATCCCGGCGGCCCTCCCCTCCCTGGCCCTGGCGGCCAAGCTGCAGCGCAAGGCCTTGGCCGTGGGCATGGAACTGCCGACGGTGGCCGACGAGATCGGTCGGGTGACCGTTGGTGTGGCCGGACTCGGCACCGCCGACCCCGACGGGATAGCCGACGGCGAGGGCGGGGATCCAGCACAAGCAGAAGCGCTCGGTGAGCTGCTCTTCTCTCTGGTCAATGTGGCCCGGGCCTTGGGGGTCGACCCCGAGTCGGCCCTTCGGGCCCGGACGACCAGCTACCGGAAGGCCATCGAAGAAGTCGGCTGACCCGTCTCCCGTCTGCCGCCACTGCCCTCGGGCCGGCCTCGGCGTATCGTCGTCCGGCGGGCGGCCTCAGGCCAGCGGAGCGTGGGCCACGATCGGCCAGCTGCTCGGCATGTTCCAGACGATGCCGTGCTCGGGTAAGGCCGCCTCGCAGCGCTCGACCTTGTCGAAGCCGACCCGGCGGAGGCTCTCCATCACGTCGGGCTCGGAGAACACCCGCATCTCCAACGTGGCACCGGCGCCGCCGTGGAAGACCAGCTCCTCGAAGACCTGGATGGCACCGGTCTTGGTCCGGTTGACCAGGACCGGGTCGCCTCCGAGGGTGGCGATGTCGTAGTGGTGGAGGTCGGGGAAGTGCTCGTCGGTCGCCCCCTCCGACTTCATGGGCACGGACAAGATGAGCGTGCCGCCGGGCTTCAGCAGCTGGCGGAGATGGGTGAGCGCCACCTCGTAGGGGGGTGCCACGTGCTCGAGCACGTCCGACGAGATGATGAAGTCGTANNGGCCAGCCGGGAGGCGTAGCCGTCCCAGTCGGACATGCCGAGGCCCTTCATCTCGGGGTTCTTCGGGAACTCGACCAGCGGGATCGAGCGGCCGTAGAGCGACACCGAGAGGGCGGCGATGATGCTCCGCCATCGCAGGATCGACCCACAGGTCGTACAGGTGATGACCTCTCGGCCGATCGCCTCGGGGGCGGACTGGTTCTGCGCGCCACAGATGTTGCACACGAACGACAGGGTGTCTTTGTCCCGGGATCGCCGTCGCCAAAAGGCCATGCCCGTCAACTCCGCTTCCGAGTCCGTCTGTTCCGGGAGGTGGCCATCACCGAACAACCGGGACGCCGAGGTCGGTGAGGATCCGCCCCAAAGACGAGCGAACGCTGGCCGGGGAGAAGTCGTCGGAGACGCGCTGGCGTCCGTTGGCGGCGAGTTCGCTCCAAAGGTCCGGGTCGCCGTACGCCTTGACTAGGGCGGTAGCCAACTCGGTGGCTGACTCGCCGATGAGGGCGTCGCGCCCGTCCTCCATGACGAATCCCTGTGCTCCGATCGGTGTGGTCACGACCGGGACGCCGAAGGCCAGGCTCTCGCCGACCTTCCCCTTCTGGCCGGCGCCGAAGCGAAGTGGGGCGACGGTCAGTCGCACCCGACGGTAGATGTCGTCGACGGCCGGCACCCATCCGTGGATGACGACCCCGTCGCCGGCCAGGGCGCGTAGCTCCTCGGTGATGTTGCTGCCCACCAGGTGGACCTGGACGTCGGGCAGCTCGGCTCTGACCAGCGGCAGGATCTCTTCGACCAGCCATCGGGCCGCGTCCCGGTTGGCCAGATGGGCGTAGTTGCCCATGAAGAGGATCCCCTCTCGCTGCTCGAAGCCCGGTCCGGGCGCCTCGTCACGGTGCACGTTGGGTACGACCTCGACCCGGAGATCGGGCACCTCATCGAGGAGCGCCGTCTTCTCCGACGGGGAGACGGTCCACGTCTGGTCGCACAGTTTGGCCAGGGTCACCTCCATGCCGTAGTGGAAGTCGGCACTCTGCTTGGCCGCCGTCCCCCCTTCGAGCTCGGCCCGACCGAGCTCACGCAGGTAGTGCAGGTCGACGGTGTCATAGACGATGGTCGTCTCGGGGACGAGTGATCGGATCATCGGATAGTTGGCCCAGGCCACCGTCGGTCGGGACAGCACCACGACCGAGAGGGCGGAGCCCACCGCGGCAAGGTAAGGGTCGAGGTCGCCCGGCCCTCCGAGCACCTCGACGCCGAGGGCGAGGAGAGACTCCCGGTAGCGGGGGATGACGATGCCGTTGTTGGGTACGAAGGTGACGCCGAGTCCGAGGTCAGAGAGGATCTTCAGGATCTCGAACATCCGGTGGGAGCCGGAGTCCTGGTCGGGCATGGGGATCTGGTGGTCGATGACCAGGGCCCGCCCGGCCGGTGCCCGCCAGGCGGTGAGACGCGGGCTTTCCGGTGCCGGGTCCCCCTGGCGGGCCAGGGCATCGGCCCACTTCTCCTTGAACTTCTCCTGGTTGGTGACCTGGTAGGCCTTGATCCCCGCCGTCACGTCGGTGCCGTTGCTCGCCCCCTCGAGGTGACAGACCACAGCAGCCGGCTGGTAGACGACCCGGTACCCGTGGGCCCGGGCGGCGAAGCACAGGTCGGTGTCCTCGTAATAGGCGGGGGAGAACCGGCTGTCGAGGCCCCCGACCGTGGCCAGGAGCTCGCGCCGGACGAGGAGGCAGGCACCCGAGCAGTAGTCGACATCGCGGACGAACCCGTATTTCGGGTCGTTCGGGTCCTGGTCTCGCCCGAAGTTGTGGCCCGAGGCATCGTTCCAGATGATGCCCCCGGCCTCTTGCAGGCGACCGTCGGGATAGACGAGCTTCGCCCCGACCACCCCGATGGTCTCGTCATCCTCTGCCGTGGTGACGAGGGCGTCGATCCACCCCGGGGCACAGATGGTGTCGTTGTTCAAGAGCACGATGAACCGCCCTCGGGCAGCGTTGATGCCGGTATTCGTGGCACCGATGAACCCTCGGTTCTCGTCCAGCCTGATAGCGATGACGCCGACCACCTTGGCCAGCTCATCCCTCGTCTCGTCGGTGGAGGCGTCGTCGACCACGATGACCTCGAAGCCGACGGCCGACCGGTCGGCGGCGATCGAGCTGAGACAGCCGGCGGTCAGCGCCCACTGGTTGTGGACGGGGATCACGATGCTCACGTCGGGCTGGAGGGCCATGGGCACGACCGGCACCACCGGTGTCGCCGACCCTGCGGCTCCACTTGACCGGTGGGCCAGCCTCCGGCCCATTGCGACGGCCCGACCGTAGAGCTGCCGGCGGGTGGACCCAACTGGCGCGGCCCGCTCGATCTCGGCCCGGTACCGGCCCATCATGCGAACCGCCATCGAGCCCTCGAGCTCCGTGTACCGGGCGTGCCAGTGCTGGGCGTCAGCCAGGGAGCGCCGGGACTCGGCGGCGATGGCGTGGTGGCTCT
>PLSY01000413.1 GCA_003164275.1 Acidimicrobiaceae bacterium
GATCAGTTCACGGGGACCCGGTCAAAATGAGTCGACGACACACGCTCTCCGTGGATAGATCGGGCCGCCGGGGAAGCAGCAGGCTCGTCTTCGCTCGGATCGGCTCAACTGATTGCGAACCCTCGACGCGAGCCAGCCAAATGCGGCGCGGGCGCGTGGGCGCGTTGGTGGTCGCCCGCCGAAGATGACCGAGGACAAGCTGCGCGTGGCCCAAGAAATGTATGACTCGAACAAACACACCATCGAGGCGATCGCGAATACGATCGGAGTCAGCCGAAAGACGATCTATCGACACCTCGACTCAACGAAGAGGTAGTTCAACGATCTGATCGTTACAGTCCTCTAGAGCCGCCGTTTCATGGTGCTGCGTTCGTTGAGGGTGGGAGTCGAGATCCACCCCCAACGGTCGCAGCTCGCAAATCGTAGGACGCCCACCACGTCGCATGACCGACGAAGTGGTGATTGTCGCGAAGTTTTAATCAAGGCCACATACAAGTCGTCGATGCCACCGCGCAATCCAACATTCACCCCTCGTTAAGTGTCGTGTCATACGCGCAGTGCTACAACGGGTCGACGGCAAATCTAGAGCTGGCCGTCGGGTCCAGTTCCGTCCGGCGGCTGGGAGGTAGTTCGCTGCCGTCGGAACTGCGCCTCTGGCGAACGGGAGGGCGATCCAAAGTGATGACGCAACGCACGTACACCGGATTGGTCACTCGCTCAGCCGGAGGGTGGAAGATCACCATCGCTAGAGTACCTGGCGCGAGCGCGAAAGTTCGCACCATCGACGAGGCGGAGGGTGCTGCTCGCTACATGTTGGCCATGACGCTGGTTGCCGCACCCGATTCATTCGACGTGCAGATCGTGCCGGAAATAACCGACTTCGAGTAGCGAGTCACCGAACACGGCGGCATGGCTCTTGCCTCGTCCTCGAACGTGACCGCGCCGCTGCGGGGGCGCTCCGTCACGCGGGATATGTGAGGAGTATCCCAGCGTGACGAAGCAGCTCGCCCGTCCCGGTAAGTGCCCACTGCCGGGTAGTTGAGCTATCGGTCGCCTGCGCCGTCACCTTGAGATGCCCCAGGTGATCTTTGTGTGAACCGGGGGAAAATCCCTCAGCCCACCGTCGATTCAGCCCGTCACAACGAGTTGACCTCCATAGTGAGGGAGGTTTGCTGCCAGCGTCTCAAGCGCACGAGACGTTCTTCCATCGGGCATTCCAGAGCGACAGATGATGACGATACGCCAGTTCAGTCCCGCCGCTTGCGGGTACGCATCGACGAGTAGGCCATCCAGCACGAAGTTCACGTAGTACAGGATCTTCTCGCGTAGCGAGCCGATCTGCGTTTCCGTACCGCTCCAAGGATCAGGCTGAAGGATCTGAAGGTCGACTGTCCCTCCACCCTGCGGAATAGTCACCTTGTCCACGACCTCTGCGGCGAACATCTCCGGCACGGATAACTCCCTGTTCTCAGAAAGTAGCGGCGGATAAATGAGGAGCTGCTCGGTTTCGCCTCACCGGCTTAGAAAGCCCTCGGTCCGGCGGCGTCGTGCTTCGCACAACGCGCACGGACCTCGCGCTCGCATGATTTGTTCCGTTACCGCATCTGCCTGTGGCCATCAACGGTAAAGCAATAGCGGTGTGTCGGGTCGGAAGCGACGAGGGGCAGGTCGTTACACCTCCGACCCGACGTAGCGACCGTAACCATCTTGGCCTGCGTTTCAGTGGACCCCGATCGGTCGGTAGTCCCCTACCCAGGTAGCTACCGACCGCCGACAGTCTCGGGCGCAGCACCTTGACGACGGCGAGAGAGGAGCCAACCTCTCCCGTCTGGTGCTGGCTCGAACACCGTACCTCGGCAGATGACGCCTGGCCAGAGCCACAAAGCGATGTTCACCGCTGCTTAACAATCAGTCCCGCCCCGACCAATCGGCTCGGCGTAACGGAGCACCAAGGTCGCACGGGCTGCAATCAGATGGACACGCGCTCGCCGAGGAGTTCGCGGAAGATTCATCTCTGCAGGGGTGATTTTTTGCAACGACCGGTAATGCTGACCCGCATGAGACGTTCTGACCTTGCAAGAGTTCATCGTTCGCTGATTACCGTTTTGCTCATGTTCGCCACCGAGGCGAGGTCGGACCGATGAAGATCCTCCTTGTGCGGCACGGGTATGCCGGGTCCAAGCGGGCGTGGACGGGCGATGATCGACTGCGGCCATTGGAAGGCCGAGGTTGGATGGAAGCTCAGGGTTTGGCTCAGACGTTGTCGCCCTTCGGTCCCACCAGGGTCGTGTCCAGCCCGCACCTCCGTTGCCTCCAAACCGTAGAGCCGTTAGCCAAGTTGATAGGTCTCCCGGTCGAAGAGGGGAAGGCGTTGTCCCCTTACGCCGGAAAAGCCGCGGTGCGCACCATGCGTCGCCTCGATGACGACAGCGCTGATGTAGTGGTCCTCTGCACGCACGGCGAGGTTATCCAGGACGTGCAGGCTCGGCTCGAAGGTCCCGGTCGGCTCTTTGGCCTCAGGCCATCCACTGAAAAAGGTTCGGTGTGGGTACTTGAACGAACTGGTAGGAAGTTCGTCAATGCCAGATATATCCAGCCGAGACGGGCGTAGTGCTTATCTTGCTCCAATGAGCAACCACGGGTGCCGTTGGCCGCTTTCCCTTCACCGGCTTAGGTGGCCCTCGGTAGCTTGCGGCGGCTTCGCCACCGCGACGCGTACCTCGCGCCAGTACGCGGCAACGAGTTGATGGTCTAGGTGGAGCCCCGTTGATAAACAGCATTACCAACGAAGTGCTGCTCAACCGGCGGCTTGGGGTACCAATGGCTGCCTCTATGCGCCAGCGGCAGTCTGTCACAGTGTGGGTGTGACCGAGTTCTCCCAACGAAGAGGTGTCCTCGGGGTGCCTCAGTTGGAGCACGAGAGGATGGCTCCTGGCGGTAGCCATCTGGATCGCTCTCGCAGTCGCTTTTCTGCTGCTCTCCGGCTTCTCCTGGATGCACCTCCTCGAATCCCTCGCAGTCGGACCCGTCCTGACAGTTTTTGTGTGGAGGAACTACCGCTGGCATCCTCGCTAACCTCCTGATCGTTTCGACCACGCTGCCATTTAGCGGCTGTCCGCAGATCCGGCAGCGAGGATACGCCCTGTGGACTTCCAATGCCGGCAGGACTACCACCCTCTGATACGCGATGACATTGCTGACCGGCTCACGTCAAAATGGAAGACGCCGGCTCTGAGCAGTCTCGCCGGACGACCAGACGGGAGACATGATGGACGTCATCAACTTGGGTGCGACAGACGGGCTGCCGCCAGTGAACTGGACAACCGTCGTCGAGAAGCTCGATGCCGGTTCGCCACCGGCGCCCGATGCACATAACGCTCGCACGACGTGGCTCTCGACGGTGAACGGGGACGGAAGCCCGCACGTTACTGCTGTCGGTGCGCTCTGGCTGGACGGGAGCTTCTGGTTCCAGACCGGATCGGGTACCCGGAAGAGCCGCAACGTCGGCCGCGATCGGCGCTGCTCGATAGCGGTGTCGATTCTCGATGCAGATGTCGTCGCCGAAGGTGAGGCAGAGCGGGAAACCAACCCAGCCACACTGACGCGCCTCGCTAGGGCCTGGACGGACCAGGGTTGGCCCGCCGAACTGGATGAGACCGGGGCCGGCATTACCGCCCCGTTCAACGCTCCGTCACAGGGACCACCACCGTGGAACGTATTCCGTATCAAGGCACATTCGGTCACCGTGGTACTGGGCACCGAGCCGGGCGGACTGACTCGGTTCAGGTTCTAACCTCAGTAGTAGCGGCCCACTCCCGGTGTTCAGGGTCAGTCCTATCCGCCGACCAGGCCCGCCCATCCACCCTCGTCCCTGACGTAGAAGAGTGAACGGGAAATGAGCGGCAGCCCTCTCAGGGCGTGCTCTATGGAGTCGTACCTGCCACTCGCCTCCAATGAGCCCCACGTTGCCAACGCCAAATAGGTGATCGGGTCGCCCGAGGTTGATGGGGTGATGGTGACCGTGGTCCCACCCCCCATGCGGTACTCCGTCTTGGCTTGCCAGGACCCAGTCCTATCTATTGTCTCTTCCACACTCTGCAGGAAGTCTTCCGGCGAAACCGTTAGCGGTTCAATCGGATAGTTGGAGAACTCAGGGATGCCCCATGTGCTTGAGGACTGAAACTCGAACCGATCCACTGTGGAAGTTTCCCAGATGGCGCCCAGTCATCAAAGTGTCGTTTAGTGACGTTCTGATATCCCGAGTTTGGTGGGCGCAGCTGCCGGACACTCGACGCATCAGCGACGACCGGGTGCAGGCCGGGTCCCGTCCGGACCCTGCCGGGTTGAGATGGGGTCGTCAGTGACCGAGACGACGCCGAAGTTCGACGTACACCGCAGAACCCACGATGGCGTCCAGCTCCTCGGCCATCGACTCGACCACTGGCCGATCACCCACGTAGGCCTGGGTACCCTCGGTGCAGCACCAAGCCATGGTGTCGCCCTCGGCGCCCCAATCGCGTCTGGTCCAGCCCCGAACTGTGGCGATTTCGGTCCCGTCGTCTCCTGGTTCCCAGTCCACTTTGATCGGCAACTGCCAGCAGACCGACGGCTTGGAGTCGATCGGCGACTCGCCTGAATCAAGGGCCGCCAAGTGCAGAGCGCAACCAGCTCCCCCGCTGAATCCGGGCCGGTTGAGAAAGATACAGGCTCCGTCGACCACCCGAGTGCTGCTGCGGGTGGCATCGCCGAAGACACCACCCTCGGCCGCCGTGGCGTGGTACTCGAAGCGAGAAGGCTCCAACGTGTCCGCCAGTGCGCCAATCAGCCGCGCCTCGTCGTCTCCATCGAGCTCGGCACCGATCGAGCAACATCCTTGGCCGAGTTCAGCTGCTGGGTGCGGCAGGATTCCCAGGCAACCCCGACCCCAGATGCAGGTCCAATTCGAAGTGAGGAACGAGCTGTCGAACCGCCATGTCGTGTCCCCATCCGAGATCTCGGTGACCGGAGAGTCCATAGACACACAGCGTAAGGCGGGAACAGCGGCCGCGAGGACATCATTCAGTGGACCCAGGTCTCTGTCGATCGGCCTCCGAAGCTCGAATCCGCGTGGTCACCCTCGCTGGCACTCCCGGGCAAGGCTTGGCTTGCTGAGCAAAGCAATCAGTTACACCAGGGTTCTTGGTGGAGGTCTCCCGCTTGCTCTACGCGGGCAAAATGCAGGTCAGCGGCCTGGATGCCTGTGAAAGGCTCCGAGATCCCCGCTTCCGTCAAGTACGGCTCGCCGCGAGAGAGTTGGAGCTCGGAGCCGTCCGATCTGGTCCAGATGGGCAAAGCAGTTGTCATTGTGGCCGGCTCACCGAACGATGCTCACTGATCCAGCA
>PLSY01000324.1 GCA_003164275.1 Acidimicrobiaceae bacterium
ACCCGTGTCTCCACCTTGAGAGGGTTATTTGAGGGGGTGTCCCCACCAGGACGAATGTCTGGGCACCCTCTCTGAACTGGACATTTAATGACAAGTCGAAACGGTCCACGACAGTCATTCTAATTTCGTTCGCGCACGTTCGCGCACGGAGGACACTACTCATCTAGGGTGGGGACATGGGCGGACGGAGCACTTTCGGGTCAGTACGCAAGCTTCCATCGGGCCGATTCCAGGCCAGCTACCACGCTGAGACCGAGGAGCGGAAGGGGCGATACAAGGCCCCCCAGACCTTCGCTTCGAGGGCCGAGGCCAACGCCTGGTTGTCCGGAATCGAGACGGACATGCGCCGAGGGGGGTGGATCGACCCGGTGGCCGGCACCGAGACGTTCGGCAAGTTCGCTACCCAGTGGCTCGAGCAGCGCCACGACATTCGCCCCAGTACCCATGACGACTACTTGGCCCTTCTCAAGAAGCACCTGTTGCCGGCCTTCGGCGGACTTCGACTCTCGGCGGTCACCCCGTCAAGAGTCAGAACGTGGAACTCGACGCTCGCCCGGACGCACCCCGCTCGGGCAGCCAAGGCCTACCGGCTGCTTCGAACGATCATGGGGACAGCGGTGTCCGACCGTCTCCTGCTTCAGAACCCGTGCCAGGTGAGAGGCGCATCCACCGAGCACGCCCCCGAGCGGGCAATCCCCACCATTGCCGAGGTCGACGCTCTGAGCGAGGCCATGCCCGAACGACTGCGGCTACTCCCCCAGCTCGCTGCCTGGTGTGGCCTGCGCCGGGGCGAGCTTCTGGGCCTCGAGCGTGGCGACTTCGACATGCTCCACGACACCGTCAGGATCAGCCGGGCCGTGACGGAGCGCGCTGGCGGGATCCTGGTGATCGGAGATCCGAAGACCGAGGCCGGCCGGCGCGTCGTTTCGATCCCGCCCCACTTGGTGCCGGCAGTGGAGTCTCACCTCGAGGACTTCGCCGGGCCCGAGTCGGATGCCGTCGTGTTCACCAACGCTGACGGGACACGGCTGCGCAAGCGTCCCCTGCGCTACCACTGGGTGAAGGCGCAGAAAGCGGTCGGGGTGACGTACAACGTCCACGATCTCCGGCACCTCGGTGCGACTCTGGCAGCCACGGCCGGGGCGAGCACCCGGGAGTTGATGCGACGGATCGGCCACGCCAGCCCCCAGGCCGCTCTGCGCTACCAGCACGCCACCGACGACCGGGACACAGCCATCGCCGCCGCCCTGTCGGACCTTGGTGCGTCGAAGGTGACCCCGATCCAGAAGGCCCGCTAGCCGGACGTCACGCCCCCGCCCTACCGTGGCCCATGGGCTCGAATTACTACGCCGAAGCCTTCAGCCCCCAAGCCGGCCACTGCTTCCGCATGGTCACCAGCGCCGTCCCTGGCCAGCAGGGTGCACCCCACCACCGTGTTCTCCCGGTGATGATCGGCGGCATATTCGCAGATGGCAACGGGGTCCGGCACGTCTGCGAGTCCTGCATGGAACACGCCGGCCCTCTCACCGACTGGTACCGCCTCCACTAACCCTGAAGCGTGGGGACCCCTGGAAACGGCGCTGTGGTCTTCAGATCCCAGGCGTAAAACGTGACGTCGGATTCGGTTCCCTCGGGAATCGAGATTGTGAGGTGGTAGAGACCTGGATGGGGAAGGACCATGCCCGCAGTAGGCAGCACCATCGGGATGTGAGCATCCTCTCCCTCAGCGAGGTCCACTACCGGAAATGGGGAGTGGGCAAACGTCGCACCCAGCTGACTGGCCATCTTGCCCTCATCGTCAGTGATGGTGACAGTCAGCTGGTAGTTCTCCCTCAGCTCGTCTTGAGGAATCGAGAGCTGGGCTACCAAAACGCAATCGAGTGGTGCTGGGAAGAGCGGTCTTCCGACACGGGCCACTCCCCCACCAAGGACATGGAGCAACCCCTCACGGACAGAGGCTGCGTCAGCTAGAAATGCTGCGTTGAATCTCAAACCAGAATGGCCGGACGGTCGGCGCTGACAAGAACGTGCGTGTTGGGCGTCGTCTCCAGAACCTCACCTGTGGCGCTCGGAGCTCCTCCACCGTTGTTGACAGGGCCATTCTCTCCCGAGAAGTCTCTTTGTGACTCCCACTTGACGGCGAGATAGACAAAGCCATCCCTGACCTCCGCCACCAACGCATCCGCGCAGAGGTCATCGTCGGGGTCGAAGGCGAGAACGAAGTTACCTTCCAAGGGCACCCCTCCGAAGGAGCGCTCGATAGGCGCACGGACACGGCCGCGAGACAGGCTGGAGAAGTCCACCATCACTTTCGGCTTTGTACTCATCGCGCTCGCCTCTTCTTCCCTGGGTTCCTCTTTGTATCACCAAAGACTCCTACAGCCTTATCGGCCTCGTCAGCCGAGGCTAAAGGGATGTTCCAATGAAGGGGAGAACCATCAGCCTGGGCCTCTTTCCAGTCTAGGTCAAGGCCCTCGTCACGAAGCTCGGATGCGGTCGCCACCCGAATTAGGGAGTAGCTGAACGGTGCAGCCTCGCAGGCGAGGTGGATGGCTGCTTCGATCTCCTCGGGTGATTCGTCCAGAGGGATCGCACACCAGGTCGACAGCTCGAAACGTCCCACATCAGGATCGGCGGAGGACTCTGTTGCCTGTTCCCGAGCTTTCCCCACCCAATCTGTGTTCTGACCACCAAACCGGACGACCACGGCGTTATCCGGAAGCGGCAGCGTCGGGTCTGGTGGAGCGGGGGGCATTTCGGAAGAGGCTAGGCGAGGCCGGCCGTCAGAAGATACCCAGAGTGTCTGGCTGATACCACGTAAGTCCAGGTCAAAGCGCTTTAGGGGTAGAAAATTCCAGCGTTGGTTGCACTTCAATAATCACGATTCCGCCGACACATACCCAGTCGCTTCGCAGCGACGGCGACACGGCGAGTCGTCGACAAGTCTGGGTGATGCAGTCGTTTGTCGTTGCTGTGATCGATTGCTGTGATCGCTCTGGGGTGGTTGATGGTCGACAAGACTCCACCGGTCATCACGGATGGTTGGGTGGATCAACAACACCCCCCGGATGGTCGTGTGGTGCCGCTGTGCTTCGCTGTGCCGGCTTGAAGCGTGGTGAGTGGACCGACGTAGCCGACGCTGAACTGGGCCATCTGAGCGTGTGTCCGAATACGAACGGTTACGGACACAGCCAGTGTCTGCCTGGTGTTATGCCTACGTGATCTGTCCGAATGAGTAATAGAATCAGTGTCTAGTAATCGGTTGCTGATTCCTTTACAATGGAGGTATGAACAAAACCCTCGGATATGCCAGGGTCTCGACGGCGGATCAGTCTCTCGACCGTCAGACCGATGAACTGTTGAAGGCCGGGGCTGACGAGGTGAGAACCGAGGTTGGCTCTGGCAAGAAGGACGCCTCACGTCCTGTCTGGGATGAGCTACTGCGCTCTCTCCGGCCTGGCGACACGCTGATGGTGACCGAGCTCTCGAGGCTGGGAAGGAGCACAAGCCAGCTCTCAGCCCTCGCAGACGACCTCCGGGAGAATGGTGTGGCCCTGAAGATCCTGAACCTAGGGATAGACACAGGCACGCCTGCGGGGAAGCTGGTGTACTCCATCATCAGTGCCGTGGCGGAGATGGAGCGTGAGCTACTCATCGAGCGGACCAACTCAGGCTTGGCAGCGGCCAGGGCTCGCGGTCGTAACGGTGGAAGGAAGAAGACCATCACCCCGGCACAGATCAGGCGGGCACAGAAGCTCTACGACGCCAAAGACCTGACCGTCTCCGAGATCGCCAAGACCATCGGAGTCAGCCGCCAGACCCTCTACCGCTACCTGGACGTGACCAAAGAGGCAGTGTGAGTCGATGCGCATCGGTCCGCATCAGTTGTAGTCGGTTCGCATCGCTCCGATTCGGTTGTATCGGGGTAAATGCGGGCTTTTGACGAGAAAAAAGCAAATCAAAATTGCATGGTTGTGGAGGGTGTTCTCCCAGGTGGGAGGCAAACTCCTCCGGAGCTTTCGATGGCCAACCCACCTGAGAAGCAAACACCTCTGCCTAGCTCTCTGCTGTGTACAGGGATCTGACACTTCCAACGTTGTGAGCAGGGAGTATGCCAACGGCTTGGGAGTCTGGAAGATGGCGGCTTTGTACCCATACGGTGTACGGAAATGGAAAAGCGCCCTGTTGGCCGGCCGAAGAGCACTTGGCGAGCTGATCGAGACCTCCATGTGCGCCATGCCCGGGATTCAATGGTTACAGCAACGGCCCTGGCAGCAATCACGGACGGGCTTGGGAACTACCGGAATCCGGTGATCCGGGCCGTCACGGCCAACGAGATCCTGAACATGGGGAAGGTGTTGGTTTCTGCCCGGCGTGAGGCGGTCCTCGAGCTCCGTGGGAAGGGCTGGGGATGGACTCGGATCGGCAAGGTGCTCGGCGTGAGCCGGCAGCGGGCCTGGAACATCGGCAGGGGCTGATGAGAGCGCCCTACGGTGCCTTGGGCAACGAACGGGCCACGGTGAACCTGGTGAAGTTCCTTCGGGACCGCGGGTTCTCCTATCGGGGCATTGGGTGGGAGCTGGCGAAGGCCGGCCACAAGCCACGCACTGGCGAGCGCTGGCACGCCAACACCATCCGGCGTATTGCCCAGCGGCCCAACCTGTAACCAGATTGTCATTTGGCCAAATCCAGTCCTCGTCTGCGGCCACCACTACATCTGAAGACACCCGCTTAGGCGTGACTCATGTCGTTAAATGTAGCCAAACGTCGTGAAATGTATTGAGTGCTTTTCTAGGGTCCAGTGTTGTCGCTTGTCTGCCTGTTTCTTTCTGGCGCACAATGGCTTTCTGTCAACCAAGGAGACCCAATGACCACTGTCGCTATGGCCGATAACAGCCCGAATGCCGCCCCTGCTTGCCAGTGTGGCTGGTATCAGGATGACGAGCCCCGGGAAGAGATCGTCACCATCCACGATGCCGTGGTAGCGATCGAGGAGCCCGGGGGCTTGTTGCGGATGGCTGAGGCCTGCAACCTCGTTGGATGGGCCGTCGATGTCTGCGAGTTCGAGCCGCTGCAGGGTCTGGCCGGCCGGCACAACTTCACCGACCCGGCCGGCGTCTACGAGTTCGCAATCATGCTCGACTCGCTGCTACGAGCGGCCTGAGTCAGTCGGGTAACCACTGACCACGTGGCAGCTCGATGCCCAGCTTCAGGCGGAGCTGCTTGCGCTGGTAGCTCCCGGTGCCGGCCCAGAAGCCGTCATGCTCGAAGTGGACTGCCCAATCGAGGCACTGAGGTTGGACCGGGCAACGCTGGCATGCCTCCCGCACTTCGGCGCTGACCTTGGCTCCGGCTCCCTCTGGAAAGAACGAGTCGAGCGGGAACCCCTGACACGCTGCCAGGGAGCGCCAGGTCGATGGGTGCTCGGGACGGCATTCATCTTCGAGCGGGACCGGCTCGCTGATCGCCACCCCAGTGTCAGTCGGCAGCCTTCCACTCTGCGACGGCAGAGCGGAGAGCCTTGAGCTGTGCTGCCGTTGGCTTGGCCGGCAAGTCCTCTGCAGCCTGCACCACGTCCAGGGCCAAGGGGTAGAAGTCCCGAACGTGATTCAGGAAGGCCGTGCTACCGCTGCCCTTCGATACTTCTTCGGCGAGGTCCTTTGCCGTGGCTACGTTCATGGCGTCTCCTCGCTCTCCACTCTCCCGGTGATCAGTACCGGACCCACTGTTTTAGGGGCGTAGAGCGAATTTGAGAGGACGGTATTTCGGGTCATCTCACGCAGCCCCGATGACGGCCGGTGGTGGTGCCGGGGAGTTCGACACGGAGGCCGATGCCAGGGCCTGCTGGTTCGCCGACACCTGGGCCTCGAGGGTCGTGGCGGACGGTGTCGATGCCAGTCCCGACGTGGTGTCGGTGACCTCCGGCTCCAGGAGGACGGACCAGAGATCCGAGACGTCCGCATGCGCCTGGGCGTAAGCCGCCCCCCATGACTCGAACTCGTCTCGGACAGCCGTTCGTGTGGCCGACGCCTGGGCACTCGTCTGACCCTGCAATGCCAAGTCCGTCCGCTGGTACTGATCGAAGGTCGCCAGCATCTCGGAGACGTGCGTGGTCTGCGCTGATCTGGGCAGGTTCGGGTCGGTGAGGGCTTCCTGAAGCTGCCAGATCGTCTGCTCCCGGTTTGCCTTCGAGGTCGATGAGGTGATCTGGTCGGCGAAGGTCGGATTCCCTGCCATGAAACTCGCCTTCCATTGATCGAAGGTTGCCCGGATGGACGCCTCTCTGGTTGCGTCACCCTTCGCCGCCTGCAGCGCCGTCTGCTCGGCGTCGTACTGGGCGTAGTAGGTCTTGGAAGCGGGAGCGACGAGGATGTCGTTCAGGAACTGACTCTGGCCATTGATCAACCCGGGCGTCTTCTGGTCCCGGAGGCCTTCCTCGATCTGCTCCCGGTAAACAGCCGAGTCATACGGCTGGTTGCCCGTGGTGCGAGGGATGAGCCAGCCCACCGCCTGCGGATACGTCTCGGCGAACTGCTGATTCGAGTCCAGGAACGTCCCGGCTGCCTTCGTGGCCGGCAGCTCGGCTCCGCCAGCACTCTGCGAAGCGAACACCGTGTACGCCGAGGCGTCCGGGTTCTCCTTCATGAACTCCGTGATGGCCTGGTCGTAGGGCAGCTCGCCAAGAAGCGTCGACAGGCGACCACTGAGGTTCTTGGGATCGAACAGTTGGGTGGGACTGGCTGGGGCGGCGAAGCCCATGATGGCCTTAGAGATCAGCAGAATCCGGGCCCAACTCACGACACGATCGACGTAGACCTGCTTCTGGGCACTGGTGGCAACAGGACTCAGACCGTGACCACTCGCCTGCAGTTGCTGCATGGCCTGCATCGTGGCTGAGGACAGTTGCCCCGGCAGCTCCGGGTTGTCCGCCACCGCGTGGATGACCCGGGAGAGCGAGGTGGGCAGCACCTGCTCCCAATAGCTGTTCGACGCTCCAGCTCCGAGCACGGCCTGCTCGGTGTTCTGTAGCTCGGGGAACCTTGCCGTCAGGGCCTTCAGCGGGATGGCGACGGTCGGCCCGACCGAGGGCGTCAGGGGATCGTTGAGGCCCGGCATGATGTACTTCACCTGGCCGGTGAAGGGGATTTGCAGGGGGATGCTGGCTGGGATCCCGATGGCGTTGGCTGCTCTGGCGATGGTGTCGGTGACGTACTGGGAGCCGGGGTAGTAGAAGTATTCGTTCCCGTTCTGGTCGGTGTGGATGACTCCCGAGGTGCGCAGGCCGTTCATGCCGAGCTGGGCCTTGGCCAACGCATCGGGGTTGAGAGCGAAGGTCTTGGCCCAGCGCTTGGCGAACTGGACCTGGGCGAACAGGAACGGGAAGGCCGTCCGGTGCAAGACCTCGAACTGGCTGCGGATCTCCGGGCTGTGGAGGTAGGGCTTGATCGCCCGCATGGCCTGCTCGCCGGCCATCTCGGTGGCGTCCTTCTCGATCGCCGCCTGGCGCGCTTCCTCATCGACTCCCTCGAAGGCCGGATGAAGCTTCTCGGCCCAGGGTCGGGTGTCCCGGAGCGCCCGGGCCACGGCGTGGGTGTAGATGGGCTTCCGGCTGAGTGAGTCCATCATCTCGCTCAGAGGATGAAATCCCTTCTCCAAAAGATTTTTTGTGGCCGTCATCGGGACCATGTCCGGGCCGAACATATGGTCCGGTCGATTCTTGGGGTGGATCTTCTCGACCTGGTCAAGCTCGGGCCGTACACCGTCCTTCATGGTGTCCACCAGATCGCGCAGCGGTTCCCCTGTCGAGGTCCGAACACTCTGGTTCACCATGTCGACCACGCTCTGGGCGAAGGCCCGGTCGGCTTCCTGCTGGGTGGCTCCGTGGCCGACGATCCGGTTGTCCGGCAGCTCCCGGCCCCGTCGCATCAGCTTCTTAGTGTCAGCGAAGTCCGGGTCGTTCAGTACGTCGAGCACCTTGCGAACCTGCGTCGGGTTGTCCTCGTCGATGTTGTTGAGAACAGCTCGAGCGAGTTTCGATTCTGCGATCGTGCCGAGAGACATCGTCCATCGCTGATTGACCAGGTCGTCGCTCGGGAGCATCTCGGACCATGTCCGCCCGGTGCGGAACTGGACGAACGTCGGCTTCCCCCGGGACATCATTTTCCGAATCTCGTCGCCCTCGTCGTAGCCCCCACCGCTGTGCTCGACGGCCGAGACGTTCGCCCCGAAGCCATCCCAGAGGTGCGTGTCGGAGAGTCGTGCGGCATCCATGAGCTCGGATCGGCCGAGGTCGCCTTTGAGTGGCGACGTAGCCCGCCAGGCGGCCTCACCGAAGGTGGCACCGGCCAAGTCATGGACGTTTTGGACCTGCTCTTTCACTGCATCAGGGACGTGGTCCGTGACGATCGCCAAGGCCTTGGCTGTCCGGGAAAGGATGGGGTCGAGCCCCTGGGCTACCCGGGCTTCGTTCAGCGCTTCGGTCGACTCCTTGGCCGCTGCCCGAGTCACCACATGGGCCTTGAGTGTGTTCACCAGTCCGTTGCGAAGGACGTTGCTCAGGTTCTCGTCGATCGAGGTGCGGATCGGGAAGGCCAGACGCCACAGGACTCCGGCCCTCCACGCCGCCATGAACCGCTCGCCGGCGTTGGCCATAGGGACGCGGATCGAGTGGAGGAATGCGTTCTGCATCGCTGCGGCGTGGACGTCCTTGAAGGACGGGAGGTAGACACGGTGATTCACCTGGGAGTCGAGCACGGCTGCCCGCGAGCCGTCGGCGAACTTGTCGATCCCTCCCGGAGCGTAGGTCTCGCCGTGGAAGCTCTGGTCCATGGCGTCCATCAGCGCAGCGCCGTCCTGCGCTCCGTCGGGCCCGGAGTAGACGCCGGCCAGGTGCAGCATCTGGTCGACTGCACCCTTGACGACCCTAAACCTCTGGTCGACGTCAGGGGTTCGCAGGTACAGGTCGGTCAGGTGATCGACGGCCGTGGCCGGCAGGCTGTACTGGAGCATCTTCCGGAAGTTCTGAGCCGATGTCGGATCGGCCAGGTCAAGGAACGGCTGGTCGGCGGTGAGAGTCGTCATCTGGCGCATGGAGCGACCAACCCGTGACATACCGCCCAGCACCGCAGTCGAGGCGTAGCCGCCCCGCTTCGCCACATTGATGGGCGAGCCGTCGAGCGTGGCCACTTCCTGAGCCGTCCCCGGGAGACTCCCGTCCTGAGCCATCTTCTCGGGCAACGTCCCGGCGAGGTCCGAAGTATGTAGTCCGACCTTGGCGAGCTGCTTGCCCATTCCCTCCTGGTCGACGTTGGCGTCGGCCATAAAATCGATGGTCTTGGTGAGCACACCCTTGGCTGCCACCTTCGCCGCTCCGAGGGCCGAGAGGTGGGGGAAGATCATCGCTCCCTGGGCCTCCCGTGCTGCCTTCCCGCTGAGGATGGCTGACATGCCGGCACGGGAGGCGAAGTAGTCCTTCAGCGAGTCGGCGGTGACATCAGCACCGTTCGCGTGATCAATCACGTCCTGGGCGTAGTTGAGGATGTGCGGGTCGAGGTTTTGCGCGCCCCTCCAGTCCCCATTGTTGATGAGCGACGAGGCCCGCTCGAGGAACCGCTGAGCCGCTCCCTGATCGCTGACGTTCCGAACAGCCGACTCCCAGTCCGTCATGTTCCCTGCGCCATACAGGCCGGCCCGCTCGGCATCGATGCCCCACTTCGCAGCGTCGGCGAGCTTCGCTGCCTTCCCGAGTTGCATTGTCGGATCCTGGGCGTAGTCGAGTGCGGCGTCGATGCCACCGGCCAACTTCTGGGCCACTGCAGGATGAGCGACCAGCATGTGCTCGCCGACCAGGTCACGACCGGCTGAGATCTTCGACGCCTGGAGCTGCGTGACAAGGGTCTTTATCTGTGGGCTTTGGAGAAGCTGGGTGATCTGCTGCCGTTGGCCGGCAGGGTACGAATTCACGATCTGGTTTTCGACCACCGAGGTGTCTGCACCCTGCGGCACGGAGGCGAGCTGCTTCGCCACGTGGAAGTTCTGTGGGGAGGTCGAGCGGGCGATCTGGTTGGCGATGGCCGGGTCGAAGGTCTTCTCGCCATTCGTCGTCTCGCGCCACGACGTCGACCAGGCCGAGGGGCTGAACATCAGGCCCAAGTCGTGGGGGTCAAAGGATTGCCCGAATCCTGCCGCCTTGTTCTCGACACCCTGGATCGGCTCGCCGGCCTGGAGGTCGCCCATCTCGGACAGGACGTGGCCGGCGCGCTCGACATGCTGGATGGCCCGCAGCGGTGCTTCGGTGGCGTTCAGAACGTCCCCCGCAGCGTGGCTGACCACATCTCCGACCTTGCCGAAGAAACCGGTCACGTCCGAGATCGCACCTGTCCCCGGTGCGGGCTTCGTCTGGGTACTCGCCGGCTGAGGGACGGGCGTGTATCCAGTGGCCAACAACTGGGCCTGCTCCGACTGGCTGGAGCTGTTCCACACCGCCCGCTGTTGGCCCTGCGTGAGCTGTGAGAGGGCCTGCGCCTGGTTAGTCGTCCCGGCGTACTGGGCGGCTGCGGAGGCTGCGGCTGCGGCTCCCTGTTGGGATTGGCCGACGATGGCCGCACCGATGACCGACTGAGGGTCGAGGCCCGGAACTGCCTTCGATGCGGCGACGACTGCGGCGGGATCTGGCTGGTCCATCAGTCGTCCTCCTGAACCCGGTCGCCCTTAACGGGGACGTCGTAGGCGCGCGCCGCGGCTTTCAGCTCGTCAACGGAGTACACGCGGGTGTTCCACTCCGGGCTTCTCACCAAGGCTGTAAACAGCAAGCGTCCGTGCGGGGAGGAAAAATCGACCCCGGAATTCGCGAGGTTGTTCTCACGTTGCAGGCGGCCGACCTTGTCCTCGAGGTCGGGAAGCATCGCTGCCTTCGCTCGCAGGTAGGCGTAATCGGTGGTTTGGTCGTTCGGCAGCCCGTCCTTCGGGCTCTGACCGAGGTCGACGGGCGGTGCCCACTCTTCGGGCACTGTGTCTGGCACAACGGTGTCGGCCGGTGTCGGCTCTACCGCTGTCTCCTCGACTTCGAGCTCCTCCCCCATCTATCGGGTCCTCGGCTCTTTGGTCCTCTTGGCCTCGCCTCTGGCCGGCCGCTTGCTGCCAGCATTGGGGGGCTTCGCCAGGACCGGTGCTACCGGCTGCTCGAGTTCGAATCGTGGAGACTCGCTCGTCAGTGGCGATCCGTCCGGCCTTCCCGGCTTCACAACGATTGGCCGAGTGCTGGGGGGCCCGTGGTGCCCGGTGAATGCCGTCGGAAACAGTGAGCCATCAGGGATCACCGTCGTCCCGGGCGTCGCCACGGGGTTGGTGCGATCCTTCTTGGCTTGCTTCTGCTTTGCTGCTGCCTCTTTGGTGGGCTTTGGTGCCACGTTGGGTCCTTTCGATTGCGGAGGAAGATCC
>PLSY01000344.1 GCA_003164275.1 Acidimicrobiaceae bacterium
CCATATCGTGGCCTCTGGAAGGATTCTCAGCTCGAGGATGCTAACTGTCGGACGGTCCCGGTCACTGTTGGCCACTCTTGATGATCGGAGTGGCCAGATTGGGCTCTTTTTTCTTGGTCGTCCAGTCGTCGCGGGTGTGCTGCCAGGGGTTCATTGCTCAGTGGAGAGCACGGTGAGCCAAAGCCGTGAGGGACTTGTAGTCATGAACCCGCTCTATCGTCTTGAAATGTGTGACCATCATCACGACTGGTCCTCGAAAGCTGTCGACGACAGGTCGCAGTGACACGCGGTGCCTGCTACCTCCAAAGACAGCTTCAGAGGTCCACAAGCAACAGTGAGCGCTAGTTCAGAGACCACAGAGTTGGTCGAGGCCACGGGGCGGTTTCGAGTCTATCTGGGAGCCGCCGCTGGCGTGGGCAAGACCATTGCCATGCTGAACGAGGGGCAACGGCGCAGACAGCGAGGTACGGACGTGGTCATTGGATTCGTGGAGTGTCACGGCAGATCACGGACCGAGGAACTACTGGATGGCCTCGAGTTGATCCCGCGGCGAGTTGTTGAGCATCGGGGAACACGCTTTGAGGAGATGGACCTGGACGCAGTGCTCACTCGGAGCCCTGAGTTGGTGCTCGTGGACGAGCTGGCCCACACGAACGTCATCGGCTCGGGCCGCAACGAGAAGCGTTGGCAGGATGTCATTGAGTGCCTCGAGGCCGGGATCGACGTCATAACCACGGTCAACATTCAACATCTCGAGAGTATCGCTGACGCGGTTGAGCGGATCACCAAGGTGAACATCCGAGAGCGAGTACCTGATTGGGTCCTCCGAAGGGCGAACCAGATCGAACTTGTCGACTCGTCGCCAGAACAGCTCCGCCGCCGGTTGCTCCATGGGAACATTTTCCCGACCGAGAAAGTTCCCCAAGCGCTTGCCAATTTCTTTCGGACAGACAATCTCGCTGCACTGAGGGAGCTGGCTCTCCGCTTTCTAGCTGACGAAACAGACGTCAAGCTTTTGAACCATTCCCGATGGCGACAATCGCTCGACCTTTGGGAAACGAGCGAACGGATCCTGGTGGCAGTAACAACAGCCCCTGGCACCGATTCAATCGTCCGTCGTGCATCGCGAATGGCGGCACGCATCAAGGCCGATCTTCAAGTCCTCCACGTTGTGACCGGAGGCCATCCCCGTCCATTTGGGAATGATCAGTTAATCGACCTACGTCAACTGGCTGCTGATGTCGGGGCCGAGTGGAATCAGGTTCGGGCGGACGACCCGGCCCAAGCGCTCATCGACTTTGCGCGTTCCCACCAAATCACACAGATTGTGGTTGGGTCGAGCGTCCGCAGCCGACACCAGGAGCTTTTACATGGCGGCTCTTTCGCTCGGAGGATCTCGCGGCTCGCCGCGGACTCTGCGATCGACGTTCACATCATCGCCAGGCGCGATAGCGTCATCGGACCGAATCAATGTGTGGACGGGGCAGATGAGTCATAGCCGAGGCGGAATGGTGCCATCGGGCTTCATTCCCCATGAAGCGATGATCGCTGACTCCCTCAGCGTCCCGTCGAGCAGCAGCTCAAGCAATCACAGTTCCCTGAACTCGACCTGAACCCAACGGCTCGGGGCCGCTTCTGCGGGTATGGGTTGTAGCCAAGGCATGTCGCTCTGATGTCCTCAAGCTGGGCTCCGTCTCGACCCACGCCTATAGGTTCGTGAAAGTTGGGGGTTGTCCCGTAAAGAACGAGTAAAAGTGCTTCCCAGCTGCCTCGGCCGGTGCCACAGTGGATCAGTGAGCTATCAAACCGATATCGACCAGCGGAAGGAGCGACAAGGTTCGACGGAGAGTGGCTTGATCGCGAGATGCAGATCAATGGTCAGCCCGGACGCCTGGATCCTCTTGGCGGCTGTGGCAGCACCCGTTGCCGTCGCATCGGCGCTCATTCCATGGCGTGTGGGTCTCGATACGGCCGACGGCGCCATGGTCCTCGTCGTTGTCATTGTGGCGGTGGCCAGTACCGGTCGCCGCGGAGCGGCTTTTCTCTCGGCTCTCGTCGCGGCACTTTCGTTTGACTACTTCCTCACCCACCCGTACGACTCATTTCGCATCACTCGCCATTCGGACTTTGTCACCGAATTGCTACTGTTGGTGGTGGGACTGGCCGTAGGCGACCTTGCGGCCCGGGGCCGAGCCCATCGCAATGCCGCGTCACAAAGTCGTCATGAGGTGGCACAGCTACACGCGGTCACCGAGCTAGCCGCTTCCGGCCAAGAACCTGCCGTGTTGATTGCGGCAGCCACCGAAGAGCTTGAAGGCCTCCTCTACTTGCGCGGCTGCCGATTCACCCGGCACCCGTCTGCAGCAATCTCTGCCCGATTGACTCCCAACGGCGAGGTCACCGTCGGCCATGAATCATGGTCAACACAGGATCTTGGCCTTCCGACCCACGGCGTCGACCTCTCGGTACGGGGCGGTGGGTGGCTTCTTGGCCACTTCCTCCTCACGCCGACCCCCGGCAAACCCATCTCGCACGAGCGACTTCTCGTGGCCGTGGCGATCGCCGACCAGGTCGGTGCGGCTCTATCCGTCGACCACCCAGCGCCCATATCCGAGGCATGAGGGCGAAATGACCCTACTGAAGTCCCTCAAGGGTTGGTTTCGAACATGGCCCCACCCCAACGGGGTTCTGGGTCTGGCCTCCAGCGAAGAACCCCTGCTCGGTGCTCTGGGAGCTTCCGGATTGGCGTCCATTTCCAACATCCGCAGGGCGAATGTCCACCCTCTTAAGATAGTCCCGGCGGGCGGAGTGTCCTGTTTGCTGTGACAAGCCCGACCAAATCGATCTCGGACATCTCGGTCCGGTCATTCTTGTTGGCCCAGAATCCAATGGGCTCAAGCAGAGCGTTGTTGCAACAGCCTGTCAAAGAGAACACCGACTGCCGTAGCGAAGGATCAGGAGGCCGGATACATGGCAAGAGGAAAGCTGAGGCTCTATTTGGGGGCTGCCCCCGGAGTGGGCAAGACGTTTGCAATGCTCAACGAGGGATGGCGGAGGAAAGAACGCGGTACGGACGTGTTGGTTGGCTGGGTCCAAGAACACGGTCGACCTCAGACGGACGCCCAGATTCGCGACCTGGAGGTATTCCCTCGGCATATTTCTGAGTACCGCGGCCAGACGCTCGAAGAGATGGACCTCGAAGGACTCCTTGAACGCAAGCCTGAGCTCGTGTTGGTGGACGAGCTGGCCCATTCCAACGTGCCCGGCTCGAAGCACCCCAAGCGATGGCAGGACGTCGAAGACTTGCTCGAAGCTGGCATCAACGTGATTTCCACGGTGAACCTTCAACACCTCGAGTCACTCAATGACGTGGTCGAGGCGATCACTGGGGTGGTCCAGCACGAGACTGTGCCTGACCCGGTGGTCCGGGCTGCTGATCAGATCGAGTTGGTCGACATGGCGCCGGAGGCTCTCCGAAGACGGCTGGCCCACGGCAATGTGTACCCAGCGGAACGGATCGATGCCGCGTTAGGAAACTATTTTCGCACCGGCAACCTCACCGCGTTGCGCGAGCTCGCACTCCTGTGGGTGGCGGACAGGGTGGATGAGGAGCTCAACGACTACCGAGAGCGGCACAATATTGCCGGGCCGTGGGAAACCAAAGAGCGGGTCATCGTATCCCTCACTGGGTCACCCGGGAGTGCGGTGCTCATCCGGCGGGCTGCACGCATGGCCATGCGTACAAAGGCCGAATTGGTCGGCGTTCATGTTCGCACCGATGACGGTCTGACCGGGCAGAACTCTGATGGGCTGGTCAACAATCGTGCGTTGCTTGACGATCTTGGTGGTCGTTTTGTCGAGGTCGTTGGTGCAGACGTTGCTCCCGCCCTGGTCCAAGTGGCCCGAGCCGAGAATGGCACCCAACTGGTCATGGGTGCGACCCACCGTGGCCGGTTGGCCGAGATCGTACGAGGCTCGGTGATCAACTCGGTCATCAGGGAAGCAAGCGGATCGCTAGACGTCCATGTCATCGCCACTGACGCCCGTCCCAAAGTCGAAGCCCGAGAGCAACAGCGTTCGGCGGAGAGCCCGACTGGGAAGGTTCACCGTAGGGCGAAGAATGGACCACCAGCGCACCGTCGCCTCTTGTCTCCACTGTCTAGGCGGCGCCGCATTGCGGCTGTTGCCGTTGGAGTGGTCGGGTTTCCCCTCCTCACCCTCGTACTTACGGCTGCTGGGAGTCAGGTCGATCTGTCAGCGGCGCTCAGTTCGTATCTGGTTCTGGTGGTCATTGTCGCTGCCACCGGTGGCGTGTGGCCGGCGGGGTTGGCTGCCTCTGCCGGATTCCTGCTCTCCAACTACTACTTTGCCCCCCCGGTCCATACTTTCACCATTGGCGACACACGTGACATCCTTGCCCTGGCTATGTTTCTAGTCATCGCGGGCGTGGTCAGCGTCCTGGTCGATCTCTCGGCCCGCAGGACGGCGACCGCCGCACAGGCCCGGTCGGATGCCCGAATGCTCGCCAGGGTCGCCGGCAGGATGGTGGCACCCGAGGGTAACCCCTTGCCGGCGCTACTTGAAGAGCTCGTGATGGCTTTCCGCTTTGACGCCGCCGCCGTACTCCGCTCCGATCCCGATGTGACGTCCTCGACACTACCCATTGGACCAGCCGCCGCCGCACGTAGATGGTCGGGGGTGGCCAGCGCTGGTTGCGAGACCCTCCGTGGGCCCGAAGAAGCCGATGTCGTCCTTCCCCTCACCGACAGGGAGATCCTCGCCCTCAAGGGCCCAGCACTCAGTGCCGAGGATCGCGACATTCTGGGTGCGTTCGCTGCACAGTTGGCCACGGCTCTGGAGAGCGACCGTCTCCATTCCGAAGCAGACGAGTCCGACTCGTTGGCTCAGGCCAATCAGCTGCGCTCGGCCCTTCTGGCTGCTGTGAGCCATGATCTGCGCACACCATTGGCCGCTATCAAAGCCGCGTCATCGAGTCTCCTCTCGGAGCAGCTCGCCTTCGGGCCAACAGAAACACGAATTCTGATCCAAACCATCGACGATGAGTCGGACCGACTGAACACTTTGGTAGAGAACCTGCTGGACATGAGTCGCCTCCAGACTGGATCGATGGACGTTCTCCAGCTGAGTATCGATGTTCATGAGGTGATCGATGGGGCCGTCGCGAGTTTAGGTCCTCGTGGCAAGGAAATACGCGTCGAGGTGCCCGCTCCGCTTCCCCGAATCCACACGGACCCAGTACTCCTCGAGCGCGCAGTGGCAAATCTCGTCGACAATGGACTCGTTCATGCCTCAGGAATCGGGCTCCGCGTGGAGGCCGGTGTGGTGCCCGGTGGGATCGATATCCGAATCATCGACAGAGGTCCGGGAATCCGTCGCGAGGACAGGGATCTCGTATTCCAACCATTTCAGCGTCTTGGGGACTCGGAGAACCGGATCGGCGTAGGACTGGGTTTGGCAGTGGCCCGCGGTTTCGTGGAGGCGATCGGGGGAAAGGTCGACATTGAGGACACCCCGGGAGGCGGCTGCACGATGGTGATTCGCCTCGTGACATCTCAGCCATCCAGCGCGGGTGTGAGCCACACGATCGAAGATGCCGCCTTGACGCACCCAACCGAATTGCCACGGCCCACGGCTCAGTCGATATGACTCCGCCGAATGGAACGGTCTCCGCTCCAGGCAGCGTCACAAATGAGACCCGCCAGAGTGTGCTCATCGTTGACGACGATGAGTCACTTGTGCGGGCCCTTACCCTTAGCCTCACTGCCAACGGCTACGAAGTGCTGGTCGCCCGGACGGGCGAAGAGGGCCTCGACAGGGCAAGCCACCTGTCTCCAGACCTGGTCCTGCTCGACATGGGTCTGCCAGGCATTGACGGAGCGGAGGTGATCCGTGGTATCCGAGTATGGAGCTCGATGCCAATCGTTGTCTTGTCCGCGCGTCATCAGAGTGTGAGCAAAGTGGAGGCTCTTGACGCGGGCGCAGATGACTACGTCACCAAGCCGTTCGGGATGGACGAGTTGTTTGCCCGACTGCGGGTCGCGCTTCGGCGGACGACGCCGCTAGAGGAGCATCTGATCGTTGACGCTGAAGGGTTCACGGTCGACCTGGTGAACAAGCGTGTGACGCGCGAAGGATCTGACATACATCTCACCCCGAAGGAGTGGGACGTTGTGGAGGTGCTGGTTCGCAGCCCCGGTCGCCTGGTCTCGCAACGCGAGCTTCTCCACAGCGTGTGGGGTCCAGAGTACGAGACAGAGACGGAGTATCTCCGGGTCTTGATGGGCCGTCTACGCCTCAAACTCGAATCAGATCGCTCCCGACCGCGACACTTTCGAACCGAACCAGGCATGGGGTACCGATTTGAGCCCTGAGGCGGTCACTCTTTCCGGCTCACTGAACCGAACATCTCAGTTACCGAGCTAGTTGCGATTGCATTGGGAAGCCATGGTGTCGGTGAGCACCGGCGAGACAGGAGGCGGATCGCTCCGGGTGAGCCCCGAAGCCTCACCAAGCCCTCGAATTCCCATCAAATGGCGCAGGGAACCCCGGTTAGCTGGACACCGCCATGTACACCACGAAGATGTCAGGTCACTCCAGTTGGAAGCGAACGAGATCGAGATTGTCGATCGCGGATCCTCTCAACGAACGAGGACTGTGAACGCCATTGGGGACGGCAGTAGGTGCCGTGATCACTGGCAAAGGCGAAGACCTCAACACTCGCTCTCTGACCTTCCAACCAGCGAGCCGGCTGATTCCGCGGAGTCGACGCGACCCAAGAATGATCGCATCGCAACGCCACTCTATTGACTCCTGTACAACTCGACTGGCCACTTGGTCCTTGAGCACGGAGATTGTTAAGCCCTCGGCACCGATGCCGGCCATACGCAGTTGGAGCACCGCCTCCTCCACTAGTAGTTGAGCGTCAGTCGGGCGTTCTATTGGAGGCACCCGAGTGAATCTCGACAGTTCGCGGGCGTGAAACACTCTCACGTCTGCGCCAGAGGCCATCGCAAGTTCCGTCGTGAACCCGAGGGCCGTCTGACCCGAATCGAATTGGTCCAAGGCAAACAGCAAACGATTAATCACGGTCACACCTCCATGGCCCACTATTGAAGGCTAATGGCTACGACCGTAAAAGTGCCGTGAAATTACTTCTGATGTCCGGAGGGGGACCGATTGTGTCGTGTCTTGGAAGATGGTGGCGTGATTTAGCGCGTTGTCGCCCTCAAAGACCCCGCAAGCCCAACTTCGGACTCAGGAGCCTGGCGGGCCGGACTCGCTGCGCTCCGGTTCAGTTGGCGAACTGCTCGGAGCCCAACACCAGATCGGGACGCTGCCCAACAACTTTGAGGAGGCCCAACCCCTTCAATCCTCGTCGAAAGTGATCAATTGATACGAGGAAGGGGATGCTGGCGAAATCTCAATCCCTGTCGCCAACGATGATCCGGTGGTCTCCGACGTCGTAGAACTTAGGCCGGCAGGAGGAAGCAAACGGGACGGCTCTCAACGCGGCTTGATCGACATTCGCGTCGAAACGAGGGTGGAAGAAGATAACCAGCCTGCTGGGGGGTATGTGGGCCTCGGGAGAACATGCATCCAATGAAATATGCGGCACTGGGTTCTCATTGTGTCCCCCAAGGTCCACCGATGTTGTAGGAATCACAACGCCTACCCTGGTCAGAGCTAGAGCGACAGATCGACGGGGGTCGTCTGGTGCCTGCCGGACATTGCATTTATCAGACAGTTGCGAGGGTCGCACGGTTGACGTGAGTCGCCCGTCGTCATTCGCCAGGACGGCCACCCGCCCCATCGCCGGGGTCCACCATGCCAGAACTCCTCTAGGATTTCGCCCGATCCCATTCGGCCGCGTCTGTCAAAGGCCACGAGTCATCGCTCGCTTGGACAAGCCAAGTCGACACCTTGTGGGATAGGCGGGCCGTCGGGTGTGTAGACCCGAACGGGGTGACGGGGAAGGGTTCGAATAGAGGAGGAGCAATGACGCTTGACCAGGAGTCACTCGAAGGCAAAGTGGCGGTGATCACTGGGGCATCGACGGGCATCGGTCGTGCCACTGCAACCGTGTTGGCCCGCGAGGGCATGCGACTCGTGCTTGCTTCTCGTCGTCCGGACAGGTTGGAACTGGCGGTCACCGAGCTACGCGCATCAGGTGCGCAAGTACTCGGTGTCCCGACTGACGTCAGTCAGTACGACGAAGTGCAAGGTCTTGCCAACAAAGCCAAGAGCGAGTTCGGCCAAGTCGACGTCGCCTTTTTCAATGCCGGCATCTCTGGCGGGTCGTCCCTCCTCGATGTGGACCTCGATGCGTGGCAACGTTCGGTCGGCACAAACGTCTTCGGACTGCTCCACGGGATCAAGGCTTTCTTGCCGCTGGTGAATCAACAAGGCACCGGTGGAAGCCTTCTGGCAACGTCGTCGGG
This sequence comes from Acidimicrobiaceae bacterium, assembly GCA_003164275.1. The sequence goes on from PLSY01000344.1 coordinate 8,460, forward strand.
GGCTGGAGTACACGGCACCTCCTATAAGACCGCCACGTATGCAATGACCAAGAGTGCCCAGCTGACCATCATGGAGGCTCTCTACGGGCAACTGAGAGATGCCGGATCGAAGCTGCACGTCGGCATAGTGCTCCCTCCCCTCACGCGGACCAATCTTGCCGGCGACGATCTGTCCATCTGGTCGCAGGTCGAGCGCATGCTCGCAACTTCGGCGAACGCGCCGGCACTCATCAAGCCCCATGAGGTCGCCGAGGTGATCCTGGAAGGCATCCGTGGCCGCCGCTTTTGGATCGAGGCCACAGAGGAGCAGAATGAACGACTGTTTGGAGGCCGCGACTCCGGTGCGACTAGACGGAAGGAAAAGCTGATCGGCGCGAAGTCAGAGGCCATCCTGCATGGCGCAAGCCCCGATGGGTATCTGTGGTGACCTCGAATGTCGTGAAAGCGGGTGACCGAGGACCCTGGCGCGCCCCGACGAGTCATTCGTCGGCCCAGTTCGCAGAAGAGGACAAGGACCCTCTAGGTGCGAACGTGTCTACGCTCCTCCCGGAAGGGTTCCGACCGCCTCCTCTTTAGAAGTCCTCGCCCTGGCGGACGAGACGGGCACAAACTCTTGGCGTATGGCCGAGGCGATGCCGCGCACGACCAGTGCTCGCACCTCCTCATCGGCCGGAAGGTCCGTCACGCTCGCCGAGATGAGGCGACCGATCAGATGCCCTCGGAGTGTCGAGAAGGCGTATTGCACGAGCCGTTCATCGGCCGCGGCATCGCCGAGCGCCTGTTCGAACAGTGGCTGCCACGCCCTGCTGAGCTGAACCCCGTGTTGGGCGATGGCTTGGCGGGTGTCGTTGGACGTCTCTGGGTCACGACTGAGATCGAGGATGATCTGCAGTTGGGCCAACTGTTCGGGCCGGGAGTAGTACGCCCCGAGTACATCGAAGAGGCTCTGCAGCCTCTCCTCGAGAGAGTCGCCTTCGACGTGCGCGGTCGCCACAAGTTCCTCGAAGTCGTACCAACGGTCTCGGAGAACTTCGAGCAGGAGGCCTTCTCGTGAACCGAACTGGTGCTGCAGCGTTCCCCACGTGACGCCGGCCCGTCGGGCGATCTCGTTGGAACTGGTGCGGTAGTAGCCCTTTTCCAGGATGCTGTCGATGGCGGCCTGAAGCACCCTGACGCGCGTTTGCTCCCCATCGCTCCTGCGTCGCCGATCAGAGCGGACTGCAGGAAGCGGCCACATGTGATCCGGCGTGTCCTCGGGTCCGTCTGAGGAGAGTTGCGTCACGGAGCATCAAGTCGAGCCAAGTGGCGATCAGGGCAACCGTTCGGGGCGGTGATTTCATTCATCACCGTAGAGGGCCTGCGTCCTCCCAGGCATTGTAGCTGCATACAGACAAGCTTATGCGTGAGCGCATTGACTCATCTAAAACCTC
>PLSY01000430.1 GCA_003164275.1 Acidimicrobiaceae bacterium
GCCCCACGCCTGATCGAGAAGAGCCACCAATCCCCTGGCCGGTGACGCGCCTCGGTCATGGCAAGCCACCAGTGGACCTGATCCGCGGGAGGGGAGCGCATCACGCGGGTTACCGTTCGTGGGCGCTTTAGCGGACTGGGCAGCGCTGCACTGACTACCTCGCCAGGCTCAGGCAGATCACGATGTGTCATAGGCCCAGTTCGGAAGATTAGGTTCGCTCACCTACGACTCGAGAGCGAGCACGTTCAGCCTTCGCCACGAGGTACGCATCGGCCCGCGACCAACATGGTGGCGCAGCCTTGAGTGTGCAACTCGAGAGGTTGAGGAGCTCCTTCGTGCCGTGAACTTCAGCCATAGCCGGCTGGGATCTTCCGCCCTGGCCCCTACCGCCAGCCGAGGGACGCCCCGGGCATGGAAAACCAGCTGATTGCATGGGATCGGCGCACCTCCGAGCAGCCGACCACAGCGAACGCCATTCAGCAGGATGGAGCTCGTCGGCAGCGACCTCCTATTGGTCGCCGGCGAACATCGCGGTGATCTGAGCCATATCGAAGTAATCACGCCATGCGCTGATCTTGCCGTTGCGCACCTCGAAGGTGCCCATGACGGGCAGCGGAACCGTCGAGTCCCCGACCGTGAAGGTATCGATTCTCTCGGTCAGCACGACGTTGCCCCTGACGGCCAGGTGAACCGTCTCTATGACCAGGCTCTGGCACAGGGCAAAGAATCCTTCGATGAAGGCAACTGCCGCATCGACTCCGACTGCCGGCTCCATCGGCATGTTGTGGTACACCACATCATCAGCCAGAAAGGGGCGAAGAGACTCGGCGTCGTGTCGCTCGAACGCCGCACAGAAGTCACGCACCACCTGTTCAGCCTCGTCTTCGTTCGACATGCTTGACCCTCCCCCGTCGCGCTTCTTCGCCACGCTAGCGAACCTCGCCGGGCGATGACGATCGAGATCAGTCGGTCAGCGCCTCTCCACACTGCCTACGATGCTCGGCTCCAGCAGAGAACGAACACCCACGCCGAGGTCTCCAGATCGCTCTCGGAGCCGGAGGCTTCGAGTTCGACGCACTTCCGCCACGTACTTGGTGGTTTCGGTGGACAGCGGGAAGCGGGCCACCGAGCCGTAGGCGACGCGAGTTAGCTCTCATCAGTGCCAGCACCGTCGTCAGGCGCTCGGTGGAAGAGCCGTCTCAATCGGGGCATGCGAGAGGACCACTCCCGCTCACCTGTTCCGGCCATCACGACTCCCAAGACAGCCACGATGATCATGATCACGATGAGGACACTGGCAACGATGATCCAAACGGCCATCGGGCCACACTAGCGATTGCCCTGAGGAGGCATCCCGGCCCGGTGATGACGTTCTGGAGGCAGTCTGGGCCGACGTCGAAGCCGTGGGAGCGTGCCGCCACGGAGTTCTCTAAAGACGACCGAGTAGGCGTGGCTATTTGAGACTTCTTCGATCGAACGGGACCTTGGTAGAAGTCGGTGCCCTGTTGGAGCCCGTGCCGTGCAGGCATTTTCGCTGCCCCATAACCACCGCAGTTTCGCCGGATCCTCGATCGGAGATACTCGTGAACCACAGGAGATGCGCATTTTCTGCGCAGAGCATGGGCTGGGATCTGAAATCGACGTCATCAGTGGCGATCAGATCGACATCGCCCATGCCCGCGTGATCGATGGCGAGGTCCGCTATCGGTAAAAGCGACACCTGGCTTGGCGGCTATGAGAACGTGGGCCCCGCCACTCCCTACACTGTGTTCAACTCGATGCAGATGGGAGTCGGTAATGGCGAATGAATGGGGGCCTCTATGGGCTCTGGTCGGAGAGTGGGAGAGCGATCGCGGGGGCCTCGACACCGCGTACTCGCACTCACAAGAAAAGGTCCTGGGTAGCCCCTATCGGGAAAAGCTCACGATGAAGCCCTTCGGCCCGGTCGACAACGGCGCCCAGCACCTCTACGGCCTCGACTACAAGAGCGCGATGTGGCGAAACGACGAGGAGAACCCCTTTCATACCGAGGTCGGCTATTGGCTGTGGGATGCAGCAACAGGGGAGATCATGAAGGGTTTTGTCGTCCCTCGTGGAATCACTGCACTGGCCGGGGGCAGAGCGGCCGCCGATGCAGCCGAGTTCACATTAAAGGCCACAAAAGGCCAGGGCCACTACACCATCGGCGAAAATGAGTACCTGGCCATCAACGCCAGTACCTTGAGCTACGAGGTGACCATCACACTTGGTGACGACAGCTGGTCCTACGACGAAGTGACCGTCCTACGCATGAACGAGTTCGACGAGCCGTTCGCCCATACCGACCACAACACCTTGCGTCGGGTTAGCTGAGAACAACCCGACGGACAGCCGGACGGGTCCGATGGGACTGCTGTCGACCGGGCTACCATCGACTCCGTGGTGCTACTCCCACTGTGCCTGATCGTCTGGCTCCGTCGCCGATTGCTCGTGCGGGCTGAGCAGCGCCAGCACGCCGAACAGTGCATCACGGGCGCGGAAGAGATGCTTCGGGACCACCGGATCATCGCCGAGATGGAAGCTGACTTTCACCGGACTTGAGCACCGACTTGCATCGGACCTCCGAGGCTGGCGATCTGGGTGCCTTGGCTAGCCCGTGCCGCGCCGCGATCCGCTAGCTGACTCTCGTTGGGGATTAGCCTGCTGACGGAACCCCGGCATGAGCAGCGAACCCGATCAAGAAGACCGAGAGCCCGACGTGCGGTTCACCTACGCGAACGAGCGGACCTTCCTCGCCTGGAACCGCACCGCTCTGGCACTGATAGCCACAGGTGTCGCAGCGACGCAGCTTCTTCCCAATCTCCACATTGACGGAGGCCGACGGATACTCGGTCTGCCGCTGATCGCCCTGGGCGCCCTCGTGGCTGTCACCAGCTTCCACCATTGGAAATCCAACCAACGCTCCATGCGCCGAGGTGAGCCGCTTCAGCGCTCACCGATGCCTTTGATTCTTTCGATCGGAATCGGAGTGGTTGCCGTCATCGCCATCGTTCTCGCCTTTATTGGCAACGGTTAGCGACATGCCAATGGTCGACGACGTCGAGGGACATCCATTGAGCGAGGGGCTGGCCCAAGAGCGCACAGAGCTGGCCTGGAGCAGGTCGGGGCTCGCCGTGCTCGCCACAGTAGCGATCATTATCCGTCACATCTGGCCACTGTCGGGCGATCGATCAGTCGTTGTGCTGGCTCTCATTGCCGTCGGGGCTGTGATCTGGGTCACGGCCTTACGCCTTGGAAGGCGAGCCCGGCTCGGAGCTAACGACAATGGGCCACTTAGCAGGTCGACGTGTCGCATGTTGACGGTCGCCACCCTGACCCTGGCTCTCGCTGGCGCGGTAGCGGCCATTTTCCTTCCGGCCTGAAATCGCCCCTCCTGGTGCGGTTAGGACCGGGGAATCTGGACGATTCCGAGCAATTCTCGATGGTCGGTAATCCTGTGGTCGGGCACGCAGTCGAGGTGCTCCTTCGTACCCTGATCGGAATCGAACATGACGGTCCTCATGCCGGCCTGGCGAGCACCGTAGACATCTCGGTGCATGTCATTTCCGACGTAGAGGCTCTTTTCCGCGCTGCCACCCATCCCGTCCATGGCCAGTTGAAAGAGCCGCTGGTCCGGCTTTCTAAATCCATAGTCCCCCGAGACGATGATCGGATCGAAGAACTGAAGCAACCCGACCTGGTGGAGTTCCCCACGGACATACGCGCTCTGAGCGTCGGTCACCAGGGCGAGGCGAACATGGGGTCGAAGGGTCTCCAGCATCTCACGGACGAAGGGGTAGAGCCGGAGTCGTCGCCGGGAGATCCCGCTGTACATCTCGGAGAGGAAGAGAGGTATCTGGGCCAGTTTCTCCTCCGGGAGCGATCTCGTGAACTCGCTCGAGTTCTGCTCGACGATCGTCCGCCAGATAGCGACACTGTCAAACTCAGGGAACTCTTCGGGGCTTGACCGTAGTTGATCCTTCATCGTCTGGAAGTAGAGATCCCGGACCTCTTGGCGTCGGAGGTCTATGCCTTGGTAGGTCAAGAAGTGCCCGGCGGCACGGAAGCACTGTTCCATGTCGTCCTCGGTGAGGATCTCGATGAGCGTTCCATTGACGTCGAAGGCGATGGCCTCTATGTCCATGCTTATTGGTCACCATTCAGTGCTTGACGGTTAGAGGTGATATCAGTGGCCAACGGGTCCAATCAGCTGGCCCGAAGGTGCCTCTTCGCCTGGGCTACCAGTCGGCTCCCGTAACCATGGCTTATGTAGCCGTTACGGGCGATGCGCAACAAATTGATGGCCATGTAGAAGGGAAGCCGAGACGTGATGGACTTGAAGGCCCGCTGGCGGTCGGGAAAGTGGCAACTGTACTCCCACAAGAAGTGCCCGATGAAGGGTTCGGCCCTATGGCGATCGCCGGTGGCGCTCATGAATGCGTGTTGGAGCTCGCCGGCGACCCGGCCCACGTCGAACATCCGATCTCCACGCTTCATGCGCTCGAGGTCGATGGCCCCGACGTCAAGGCCATTCCCAAAGAGGAAGTTTGCCGGGGTGGCGTCACCGTGAAGCCAAACCTGTTGGTCCTCCCACATTCTCGGCCGCTCGCGCCACAGGTCCCGCAGCCACGAGAGCTCGTCGACATCCCACTGACCGATCCGGTGATCGCGCCGTAACCGCTCCCCCACTGCATCCAGATATTGGAGATCCGCGTCGAAGTTCACCGGGAATCCGTTAGCGGTGCGGTTGTGCATCGTGGCGAGAAAGTACCCAAGGGCCTTGAGTCGCCAGAAGAGATGCGCGTCATCGTGGTGATAGAGCGATCGGGCGATGGCGTGACTGAACTGCTCGCCCGTGTAGTACTCCACAGCAAGCACGCAGTTGATCTCTCGATCGACTCCGAGTGGACGAATCACGTGATGCGGTGAACCGACGAAGTCGTAGCCCCTGAGAGTCTTCAGACTCTCGTACTCATGGACTGCCATGGATGCCGCCCTGTCCTTGTCCCATCCAGCGTGAGGGCCGTAGAACTTGCAGATCATGCGAGCCCGACTGGCCTTTTCCTCATAGGCGTAGACCTCGTTGCTCCCCGACAGCCGGAAGACGCGATAGCAGGGCTGTCGCTCTCTTACCCCCAGCCGGTCAGAGATGATGTGGCTCAGAAAGCCGTGGAGACGGTCGTCTTGTGGGAGGCGTCCTACGTACTTGCCGGAAACCGGCGCTGGACCCATGGGAGGGTTGCCACCTTGGAATCAAGTGGCTGACGTGAACCAACTCGAACCACCGGGCGGCAGACACCTCTGGTCGACTCCTTCAATGGGATCTCCTGGCTCTCGGCTGGGTCGGCCGTTCCAGGCTAGAAGTGCCGGGTTACGGCAGAGTTTCCCAACCGTTTCCCTAGTGTTTACCTTGTTGTCACACAACGGGATCGTGCACATGCCTCGAGTCAGCGTGTCGATCCAACTGAAGCTTGCTTACCGCTCCGCGACCGGCGAGACATAGAGGACCGCTCGACGGTCAGCGGCCGGGGGTGAGGTCACAAGCGCAGGATCGCCGAGGTTGCCTCAAGCTCAGCGATCTCATCGGCATCTAGACCTGCCCACTCCACCAGTACCTCTCGGTTATGGGCCCCCTGACCGGCAACCGGGCCGGTGGCTCCGATCGTCGCCCCATCTGAGCGCCAAGGCGCTCGTGGAACCTTGATGGCGGGGGCCACCTCAACGACCAAGGGCCGGAACTCAGCCCACTCCGTCTCGGCCAAGGAGGCAATGGAACGGACCTCGGCGACCAACATCGGCATCGACGCGACCATGGCCTCCAATGTGGCGAAGTCGGCGACCTGGCTGACGGCCAAAGCCAGGGCGAACACAGCTTCCTCGCGATGATCGGCGATCGCCTCCACTGTGTCGAAGCGGGGGTCGGCTGCGATGGCCTCGTTTCCTAAGGCAGTCATCCACGGCCCGAAGAGACGTTCCGGGTTGCCGACCATCGCCACCGAGGTGCCATCTCGCAACGGGAGGACGAGCTGCTCCCAGATATCAAAGGGTCCCCATGGGCCTTCGTGACGCTGCAACTCGACCGCAGCCCATTCGTTCATGTAGACGAGCGCCTCCCCCATGGACACATCGAGGTGCTGCCCTTTGCCTGTACGAGATCGCTGGAACAGCGCTGTGGTGACGGCGTTCGCAGCCATGAGGGCCGGATAGGTATCCCCGTGGATCTGGACTTCTTGTTCAACCGGGCGGCCCCGCACTCGTCCGGCGAACTCGAGCATGCCCGCCTCGGCGTGAATCAGTGGGGCGTAGGCTTGGCGATCCCGCCATGGGCCGTGTTGCCCCCACCCGGTGATCGAGCAATAGATCAACATGGGGTTCCTGAGCCGGAGCACTTCGGAGCCCAGTCCGGCTCGGTCCAGCACCCCGGGGCGGAAATTCTCGATCACGACGTCGCAATGATCGGCCAAGCGGGCGATGAGATCTGTCGCCCCTGGCGCCTTCAGATCGATGCAGAGATTTCTCTTGCCCGCATTCATCTGGGCGAAGTACGCCGACACTCCACCGACCTGAGGTCCCACCGACCTGGTCACGTCACCTCCAGGAGGTTCGACCTTGACGACGTCAGCACCGAGATCGGCGAGGATCCTTCCGCACAGGGGGCCGGCCACGACCCGGGAAAGATCCAGCACCCGTATCCCCTCGAGTGGGGAACTCTGTGTCAGGTCCGAGCTGATGGCGACACGGTAACGTCGGCTGACGTGGACGTCCAGCTTCTCGCTGACCTGATCGATGAACAAAGAGTCCTCGACGAGTTGCTGACCCAGGCATCGCCCGACAGCTGGTCCCGTGCGACGGCCGCCGACGGGTGGACTATCTACGACTCGGTCCGGCATCTCATAGTCTCCGATCAGGCCGCCATTGCTAGCCTGCGATTCGGACAAGATCCCCTGGACGGCGACGGACAGGGCCAGAGGGCGCCATGGCCCGATGGCCCCGAACTCCTTGACCTCTGGCGAGCGACCCGAGTCGATCTGCACTCCGCTCTGGCTGACCATGACGACAAGGACCGCGTGCCCTGGGGGGGCAGACTCATGGCCGTTCGTTCCCTTGCCACCGCCCGGCTGATGGAGTACTGGGCACATGGTCTCGACTGTTTCGCGGCACTGGGGATCGTCCCCGAGGACACCGACCGACTCGTCCATATCTCCTGGCTGGGTTGGAAGACCCTTCCCTACGCCTTCATGGTGGCCGGGATCGATCCACCTGGGCCTCCCGGGACCCTCCGCCTCGAGCTCACGTCGCCGGCCGGCCGACTGTGGAGGATCGGTCCTGAAGAAGGGATGTCCTGCATCCGCGGCCAAGCGGGCGACTGGTGTCGACTGGTCACCCACCGCGTCCGATCGGCCCCACCGACCCCACTCATCGGAGTCGGGGACCTGGCCGAGGCCAGCCTTGTTGTTGGTCGGGCCTTTTTATGAACCCGCGGGGAAAATCTGACGGCACTCGCTCCGCACTTTATCATTTTGTCGACCTGCGAGCCTGTGCCCCCCGAGCGGTGGGAAGATGCCAGCGGATCCATCGTCGCAACTGTGACGAGATCCAGCAAACGAACAGAAGGGAGCGACGATGGACGTTTTGGGTCACTTCGTCGACGGGAAACGGGTCGATGGTCGGTCAGGCGAGACGGCGGACGTGTTCGATCCCAATTTGGGGATCGTCCAGCACCAGGTCTCGTTCGCCAGCGAGCAGGAGGTCGGCGAGGCAGTCGACTCGGCCGAGGAGGCCCAGCCCGAGTGGGCCTCGTGGAACCCTCAGCGTCGTGCCCGGGTCATGCGCAAGTTCTTGGACCGGGCCGAGTCGGAGCTCGATTCCTTGGCTTCCCTCTTGTCCTCCGAGCACGGCAAGACGCTGGCCGACGCCAAGGGGGACATCCAGCGCGGCCTCGAGGTCGTCGAGTTCGCCTGCGGAATCCCCCACCTCTTGAAGGGCGAGTACAGCGAAGGGGCGGGAACGGGCATCGACGTCTACTCGATGCGCCAGCCCCTCGGCGTCACGGCAGGCATCACGCCGTTCAACTTTCCCGCCATGATCCCGCTGTGGATGGCCGCCCCGGCCCTGGCCTGCGGGAACGCCTTCATCCTGAAGCCCTCGGAGCGGGACCCCTCGGTGCCGCTGCGCCTGGCCGAGCTCTTCGTCGAGGCCGGGCTGCCTCCCGGTGTCTTCAACGTGGTGAACGGCAACCGAACCGCCGTCGACGCGCTACTGGACGACCCCAGGGTCCACGCCTACGGGTTCGTCGGCTCCTCGGACATCGCCCAGTACGTCTACGCCGCGGCTACGGCCCAGGGCAAGCGGGCCCAGTGCTTCGGCGGGGCCAAGAACCACATGGTCGTCATGCCCGATGCCGATCTCGACCAAGTGGTCGACGCCCTGATCGGCGCCGGCTATGGATCGGCCGGTGAGCGGTGCATGGCCATCTCCGTCGCCGTGCCCGTCGGGGACCAGACGGCCGATGCCCTGGTCGAGCGCCTGGCCGACCGGATCACCACCCTCAAGATCGGCCATTCGAGCGATCCGACGGCCGACTTCGGGCCCTTGGTGTCGGCCGAGGCCAAGGCCAGGGTCGAGGGCTACATCGCCTCGGGCGTCGAGGCCGGGGCCGAGCTGGTCGTCGACGGCCGGGGCTGGTCGGTGCCCGGCTACGAGCACGGGTTCTTCGTTGGCGCCTGCCTCTTCGACCGGGTCACCACCGAGATGGACATCTACCGGGAGGAGATCTTCGGCCCGGTGCTGTCAGTGGTGCGGGCCAAGGACTATGAGGAAGCCCTCCGGCTGCCGACCGAGCACGAGTATGGCAACGGCGTTGCCATCTTCACCCGGGACGGGGACGCGGCAAGGGACTTCGCCAGCCGTGTCGGTGTCGGCATGGTGGGGGTCAATGTGCCCATCCCGGTGCCCGTCGCCTATCACACCTTCGGTGGCTGGAAGCGGTCCGGGTTCGGTGACCTCAACCAACACGGTCCCGACTCCATCCGCTTCTACACCAAGACCAAGACCGTCACCTCCCGCTGGCCGTCGGGAACACGCCAGGGCGCCGAGTTCGTCATTCCGACCATGTCATGAGCAGTGTCGGCGCATTCCCGGACGACGAGATCCCGCTGGCCTTCCGGCTGTCCGACGACCAACTGGCCCTGGTCGACACCGTCCAGGCCTTCGCCGCCAAAGAGCTCGCCCCCCACGCCCTCGAGTGGGACAGGGACAAGTACTTTCCCATCAGGACCATCAAAGAAGGCGCGGCCCTGGGCCTCGGCGGGGTGTGCGTCGATGAGGAGTTCGGTGGGTCGGGCCTCGGACGGTTGGAGTCCGTCTGCATCTTCGAGGCCCTGGCCACGGGGTGTCCGACCATCTCGGCCTACATCTCCATCCACAACATGGTGGCCTGGATGGTCGACCGCTTCGGGGACGACGCCCAGCGGGCACGGCTGCTGCCCGGGCTCTGTGCCATGGACCAGCTCGCCTCCTACTGCCTGTCCGAGCCGGACTCGGGCTCCGACGCCGCCTCGCTGCGGACCACGGCGGTCCTGGATGGGGACCATTACCTGGTGAACGGGGTGAAGCAGTTCGTCTCCGGGGCCGGGGCCACCGACATGTACCTGGTCATGGCCCGCACCGGTGGGCCCGGGCCGAAGGGGATCAGCGCCCTCGTCATCGGGCGGGATGACCCCGGTGTCACCTTCGGCGCCAATGAACAGAAGATGGGTTGGAACGCCCAGCCCACCCGACAGGTCATCCTCCAAGATGTCCGTGTCCCGGTCGAGAACCGGCTCGGGCCCGAGGGCTCCGGATTCACCATCGCCATGTCCGGACTCGACGGGGGTCGGATCAACATCGCCGCCTGCTCACTCGGCGGGGCCACCGACGCCCTCGGTCGGGCCACCGCCCATTTGCAAGAGCGCCGTGCCTTCGGCGGACCACTGGCCGAGCTCCAGGCCCTCCGCTTCAAGGTGGCTGACATGGCCACCGAGCTCGAGGCGGCCAGGCTGCTGGTCTACCGGGCGGGGGCGGCCATGGACTCAGGGGATCCCGACGCCACCCGATGGTGCGCCATGGCCAAGCGCTTCGCCACCGATGTCGGATTCTCCGTGGCCGACCAGAGCCTGCAGCTCCATGGGGGCTATGGGTATCTGAGCGAGTACGGCATCGAGAAGATCGTCCGCGACCTCCGGGTCCACCAGATCCTGGAGGGCACCAACGAGATCATGCGGGTCATCATCGCCAGAGAGCTCTTCGAGGGGACCCGATGACCGACGAGGTGTTGGTGAGGTCGGTGGGCCGCGCGCTGCGGATCACGCTCAACCGGCCACGGGCCATCAACGCCCTCACCCTCGACATGGTCCGGTCCATCGAGGTGGCCCTCGACCAGGCCGAGGAGGACCGGGCCATCGCAACGGTCATCCTCGACGGCGCCGGCGACCGGGGGCTCTGCGCCGGCGGCGACATTCGGGCCCTCTATGAGGCGGCCCTGGCCGGCGACCGGGGCGGCCTCCAGTTCTGGCGGGAGGAGTACGCCCTGGACGCCCGGCTGGCCCGGTTCCCGAAACCGGTGGTGGCCGTCATGGACGGCATCGTCATGGGCGGCGGCATCGGAATCTCCGCCCACGCCCCGCATCGCATTGTCACCGAGCGCTCGTCGGTGGGCATGCCCGAGGTGGGCATCGGCTTCTCCCCCGACGTCGGCGGGACGTGGCTCCTCGCCCGTGCCCCAGGGGAGCTCGGCACCCATGTGGCGTTGACCGGTGCCTCCATCGACGGTCCCGACGCCATCGCCTGTGGGCTGGCCGACCGCTTGGTTCCGAGCGCGTCGGTCACGGACCTGATCGAAGCGCTCGCCGACTCAAACCTGGATTCGACCATCGACCGATTCGCCGTGACCCCAGAGAGGCTGACAGTCAGCGGCCTCATCGAGGACCGAACCTGGATCGATGAGACGTACTCGGCCAACACCGTCGAGAGCATCATCGATCGCCTCGCTCAACAGCACCACGAGGCCGCCCGGCTGGCCCTCGACCGGATCACCGGCAACTCCCCCACGGCGCTGAAGGTCGCCCTGCGGGCCCTCCGGGAGGCCAGCCAAAAGCCGACCCTCGAGGCCTGCCTGGAGATGGAGTTCCGGATCTCGCGCACCTTCCTCCTCGACACCCCCGACTTCACCGAGGGGGTCAGAGCGGCAGTGGTGGACAAGGACCGCAGTCCGCAGTGGAGGCCACAGCGGCTCGGAGACGTCACGCCCGAGCGGGTGGAGCAGTTCTTTGTGCCCGGCGACGATGACCTGCAACTGAACTATCGGCAATCGAGACACGGAGTGGCAAGTACATGAGCGACGGACGACGCATAGCCTTTCTCGGTCTGGGCCACATGGGCCTCCCGATGGCCACCAACCTGGTGGCCGACGGTTGGGCGGTCCGCGGCTACGACCCGCAGCCGGCGGCCGCACAAGCGGCCACTTCGGCCGGTGTTGAGATGGCATCCTCGTTGGCCGAGGCGGCGGAGGACGCCGACATGGTCATCACCATGCTGGCCTCGGGAGCCCAGGTCCTCGACTGCTACCGCCCCCCCAGCCACCTCCTCGATATCGTCAGCCCCAATGCATTGGTCATCGACTGCTCGACCATCGACATCGGAGACGCCCGCCAACTCCACGCCATGGTCTCGGGCAGCGGTCGACACTGCCTCGATGCGCCGGTTTCGGGAGGCGGTGTCGGTGCGGCGGCGGCCACGCTGACCTTCATGGTGGGTGGGACCGAGGCCTCCTTCGCCACCGCCTCGCCGGTGCTCGGCTCCATGGGAAAGCGCCTCGTGCACTGTGGGGAAGCGGGAGCCGGGCAGGCCGCCAAGGTGTGCAACAACATGATCCTGGCCGTGTCGATGATCGCCGTCAGCGAGGCATTCGTGCTCGGCGAGTCCCTCGGACTCTCCCACCAGGCCCTCTTCGACGTGACCTCGGCGGCCTCGGCCCAGTGCTGGGCGCTCACGACCAACTGTCCGGTGCCCGGACCTGTGCCCACCAGCCCGGCCAACTTCGACTACCGGCCCGGTTTCGCCACCTCGCTCATGGTGAAAGACCTGCGCCTGGCCGAGGCGGCGGCCGAACTCACCGGCGTCGATACCGCCCTCGGTCGACACGCCACCCGGATCTACGAGGCTCTGGGCGAAGAGCCCGGCGACCTCGACTTCTCGGCTGTCATCAATGCCGTCCGCTCCCACTCGGCCTTGAAGGGACCAAGCCATGACTGACTATGACACCATCCTGGTCACCCGGGAGGGAAGCGTTGCCCTGATCACGCTCAACCGTCCGGAGGCCCTCAACGCCCTCAACCAGTCGGTCATGACCGAGCTCACCGGTGCCTGCACCAGCCTCGACAGGGACCAGGACGTCGGCTGCATCGTGATCACAGGATCGGCCAGAGCCTTCGCCGCCGGGGCGGACATCAAAGAGATGCAGGACAAGACCTTCGCCGAGATGTACGCCGACGACTGGTTCGCCGGATGGGAGGCGTTAGGCCGCGTCCGGACACCCCTCATCGCCGCCGTGTCCGGCTATGCCCTCGGCGGGGGCTGTGAGCTGGCCATGATGTGCGACATCATCATCGCCGCCGAGAACGCCAAGTTCGGCCAGCCCGAGATAACCCTCGGGGTGATCCCGGGCATGGGCGGCTCCCAGCGCCTTACTCGCCTGGTGGGGAAGTCCAAGGCCATGGAGATGTGCCTCACCGGACGACTGATGGATGCCGCTGAGGCGGAACGGAGCGGTCTGGTCTCCAAGATCGTGCTGAAAGACGACCTGGTGGCCGAGGCCCTCGAGATGGCGGGCATCATCGCCGCCATGTCGACTCCGGTGGCCATGATGGTGAAAGAAAGCATCAACCGGGCCTATGAGACGTCGCTCGCCGAGGGCATCAGGTTCGAGCGCCGGGTGTTCCACTCCGCATTTGCCACCCACGACCAAAAAGAGGGCATGGCCGCCTTCACCGAGAAGAGGCCTCCCCTCTTCTCGGGTGACTGAGTGAACAACCGGAATCGACGCTCCTCAGCAGCTGTCGGTCCGCCACCGGAAATCAATGAGAGGTAGTGTCCGGCGATCACCGCTGTGGCCAGGGACAGGCCACAGCGACGCACACACAGCAGGGAGAGGGAGAACGAGCAGATGGAATACCGCCGTTTAGGGCGCTCAGGCCTCAAGGTGTCGGTTGCCGGGCTCGGATGCAACAACTTCGGCATGCGCTTGGACCAGACCCAGAGCACAGCAGTCATCCATGCCGCACTCGACGCCGGGATCAACTTCTTTGACACCGCCTATATCTACGGAGGTGGCAAATCCGAGGAGATGATCGGCAATGCCATCGTGGGGCGAAGAGACGAGGTCGTCCTGGCTACGAAGTTCGGAGAGTCCGGGATCGCCCCCAGGGGAGACCGTGATTTCATCATTCGGTCCCTCGAGACGAGCCTGAGACGCCTGAAGGTGGACCACGTCGACCTTTATCAGTACCACTGGCCAGACCTCGGAACCCCGCTCGAAGAAACGCTCGGCGCTCTGACCACCCTGATCGAGCAGGGAAAGATCCGCTACGCCGGAGCCTCCAACTTCCCGGGCTTCCTCATCGCCGACGCCTCATGGACGTCTGAGACGAAGGGCCTAGCTCCTTTCATCACAGTGCAGAACGAGTGGAGCCTGCTAAGCCGGGCCATCGAGGCAGAGGTCACCCCGGCCGCCGAGCGGTTCACTGTCAGCGTGCTGCCATACTTTCCCTTGGCCTCGGGGATGCTGACCGGGAAGGTCCGACGTGGCGCGACGGCCCCTCAGGCCTCACGTCTGTCGAACCAGTGGTTCAACTCGGTGCTCACCGACGAGAACTTCACAAAAGTGGAGCGCATCGAGCAGTGGGCAAAGGACCACGACCGAAGCCTCCTTGAGGTCTCTCTGTCCTGGCTGGCCAGCCAGTCTGTCGTCGGGTCGGTCATCGCTGGGGCCACCAGCCCCGAACAGATCCAAGCCAATGCTGAGGCCACCAAGACAGATCTGAGCGAGGAAGAAGTAGACGAGATAGGCGTGCTCGTCGGCTAGGGCCTGCCGATCCAGCCAGTGTTCTCACTGCTCGCCAGTTGGCATCGTGAGTGAAGCGATGCCCAGGGTTTGAAACTCCGACGCGCGGTCCACAGCGAGGAGATCGTTGACACCCTCGGCCCCATTGGTGGTAAGGGAACTCCGGTCAGTGGCATCGCCGCCCCTACGAGCGAGCACAGCGTTGTCAACCTTTCGTTCGTTGACAGCTTTGCCGCGGTGAAATACGGTCAGTTCAGACGCTCGCCAGCTGATCTAATGCTTCCGAGCACCGAGACAGCCCGTGAGTAGGGGCTGTGCCAGGGAGGGGGGACCTATGGCAATGACCACCGCTCGCTCCTGGCTGCGGGCCAGGTCACCGAGTCGGGCGAGGTCCCGCTTGTCCCATCGCCTGACCATCTCATGATCATGGTCTGTGAGAGCAAGGGCAACCTTCACGGTCATGGCTTCCACGGCTGCGTCCCCAACTTCGCCATCACTCGGCCGGTTTCCCGTTAACCCCCACCGCTCCATGCCACTCCTGGCGGGCCGATGACGTCCGGTCACTCCATTGCCGACAGTCGTCGCCAGAGGAGCGCTGTGCTTCCACGCGCCGTCTTCAATTGTGACGAAGGAGGCGCTGAGGATGAGGTGACTCTGGCGGACGACTGTCGCAGGTTCGCAGAACTGACCTTCCTCCCTCGCAACGCGGTGAACGCGGGAGGCGAGATTTGTCGGCCTCCGCTGTTGGACACGCCATCTCGCTGCCGATCGTTCTCGCCCCGTGCTGATTGGCCGACCATGCCTTTACGGCCTCGCCATCGGCGGACAGAGAGGCGTAGGTAATGTCAACGAGGTGTTCCGATCTGAGCTCTCTCGCACCATGCGACTCGTTGGGGCGGCCCAGCCTGGCTGACCTCAACCCCACTTGGGTACTGAGGACTCCGGCATGACCGATCGCTTGCGCGTGCTGTGCCTGACCGGCCCCCCGGGCGGCATCGATTCACGAAGCTTCAGTCGGATCGCCGCCTCCATGCCTGACATCGACGTAGTGGCGGCCCCAGTCGCAGAGGGGCTCACTCGCGATGTGCTCGCTGACGGCGTCATCGCCACGGTGATGTGCCCCCTGCTCTCTGAACTGCCCGATGGCATT
Source organism: Acidimicrobiaceae bacterium (assembly GCA_003164275.1). The sequence goes on from PLSY01000430.1 coordinate 15,267, forward strand.
CCTTGGGTCCACATCTTCGGTACCGGCGTCGAAGGCATCCCCGCCCGGGTATTCCAGGATCGGATCGTCACCTGCTCACGAGGTGCAAGTGCGATCCCGATTGCAGAGTTCGCAGTGGCCTCGATGCTGGCATTTGAAAAGCAGCTGCCAGAAGTGTGGGTGACCCAACCTCCTCAGCACTGGTACCGGGCAGAACTCGGCGGTCTCCACGGTCGCAACCTGGCTGTTCTGGGCCTCGGCGGAATTGGGTCAGAGGTGGCCAGATTGGGCCTTGCCTTCGGAATGTCGGTTACCGCTATGCGCCGAAAGAATGCTCCGAGTCCGCTGGCCGAACTTCGCCTAGTCGACGACGTACGTCAACTCGTGGCTGACGCGCATCACATCGTCGTTGCCGCGCCGGCGACGCCAGCCACCTACCACGTGTTCGACAGGGGGGTGTTCGAGTCAATGCGTGACGGAGTGCATCTGGTCAACGTCGCTCGAGGCAGCCTCATCGACCACGATGCCCTCAGGGTGGCCCTGGACACGGGTGTGGTGGCCAGGGCAAGCCTCGACACGACCGACCCCGAGCCCCTCCCTCCCGGACACTGGCTCTTTGAGCACCCAAGCGCAAGGATCTCGCCACATGTGTCGTGGAGCAATCCCGACGGACAAGAACGCATCATCGAACTGTGCGTTGAGAACCTCCGCTCCCGGGCGGCCGGTCGGCCTCTTGCCGGCATCGTCGACGCCTCCGAGGGCTACTGACCCTCTAGATGGCTCGATCGGCGCGGAGCGCGGCAAGCTCATCCTTGTCGACACCCAACCAGTCTCCATAAACAGCGGAGTTGTGCTGGCCGAGTGCGGGCCCAGGCCACGCAATGATGGTTGGCGTCGACCCGAACTGGGGGCTTGGCGACGGCATCATGACTGGGCCGAGATCGGCCACCTCGACGGTGGTGATTGAGCCACGATGCGCAACATGCGGATCCTTGGCCAGCGAGGTCAAATCGTTCACTTGCACGACGGGGACGCGGGCGGCGGTGAAGGCCTGGACGACATGCGATGTCTCATGGACCTCGATCCACTTGGCCACCAACGAGTCGAGCTCGTCGGCTGTCGTCATCCGGCGCTCTGCCGTTCCGAAGCGTGCCCGATCGGCATTCGTGTCGGCGTCGATGACTACCAGCACTCGGGCAACCTGAGCATCGGTGGGACCAGCCACAACGACCCAGTCCCCCGAGGCGGTCCGGAAGACATTCCTCGGAGCACCGCCTGGATATCGACTTCCAGATCGGATAGGCGCAGGGGTACCGGGTTCCCAGCCGACCATGGCCGTTCCCAAGAGCGACACCACCGGCTCGTACATGGCCAGATCGATGAACTGCCCGGAACCTCCGCCGGCGTCACGCCAGTAGCAGGCGCTCACCACGGCCATCGCTCCAGCCATGGCAGCGAGGTAGTCCCCGAGTGGTACCGATGGCAGTACGGGCGGACCATCGTGTTCTCCGATCATGTGGGTGAGCGCGCCAAAGGCCTCGGCCACCGTTCCATTGCCTGGGCGACCTGCGTACGGTCCATCTGCCCCAAAGACGCTCATGGACAACACCACCGCTCGAGGATTCCGGAGAGCTATCTCGTCGTAGGTGCACTCCCACCGCTTGAGCACCTGATCAGGCTGAATCGTCACTACGACATCGGCGACCTCTGTTAACCGAGCCAACAACGACCGGCCCGGAGGGGTCGAGTGGTCGACCGTGATACTTCGCTTGTTCCTCCCGACGAGCGACCACGCAAGAGAGGATCCGTTGCGCATCGAACCTACGAATCGTTGCGGGTCACCGCTCGGTGGCTCGACCTTCACCACGTCCGCCCCCAGATCTGCGAGGTGAGTGGCCCAGGGCCGGCGCGGCGAACAGCGTGGCGAGATCAAGTACCCGGAGCCCGGCCAGCGGCCCGGTCGGTCGTACCGGCCCAGGGCTGGCCGTCATCAACGAACTGCCGACACGACGGCGTCATCGAACTCTCGCATGCATGAGATTCTGTCCAGGACGAACTGAGTAAGGAGCGAGTTGGCGGCTCCACGGGCTTCGATGGCTTCGATGGTGCCGCTGGATACGGCCGCCATGTCGACCTGCTTCAGGCTGCACTCGACGATTTGGCGAATACCGTCCCGGCCATAGGTGCCAGCCGGCCAAGAGTGCCGATCGGAACCGTAGGCAACTCGGTGACTGCCACCGATCACAGCGACTGCATGGAAATCACGACGGGCTGAATGCATAGCTCGAAGTTCAGGCGAGCGGTGGTGCGAAGGTGGTGGTCATGAGCTCGGTGTGGGCGGCCGTCAGGCCAGGAGTATCCAAGTAGATGCGCCCGGCCTCAATGTAGATCTGAGCTCCGGTGAACAAGTGTTGGGTTGCGGCGTGGGCGTCGAGAAAGTTTCGCTGGATCACGCTTCCGTTGCGAAGCCCCACCGAGCCGGCGGCCAGATAGACGTTGCGTGCCACCTCAGCCGACTGGTACACGGCGTGGGTGGCGGCCAAGCGGCAGTCGGCCTTCAGGGCGGCATCGGTATCCCGGCCCTCTGCGGTCGCCTCGAACAGGGTCGTGAAGGCCTCGTAGACGAAAGCCCGAACGGAGCGCAGTGATGCCCGCCACTGGGCAAAGTCCCGCTGTATCTCCGGATGCTCGTTGAGCAGGCCCGAAGGTGGCCTTGACTTCACCCCGGCCAGCGTCGCGAACTCATCCAGGGATCGTCGGGCGATGCCGAGGGCCACGGCGGCATGACCAGTACCAGGCAGAGACTTGAGGCCCATCTGGTAGAGAGCGCCGCCGCGAATGGACCGCTCCCCGGGAGCGACCAGGTCGTCCGGGACGAACTGCTCGGGGACCTCGTAGTCATGGCTGGCCGTGGCCACCAGGCCCACCACGTTCCAGTTGTCCAGCAGATTGGCCCGGTCACGGGGAACAATGGCAAACAGGACCCGAGGCGAGCCCGTCTCGGTCAGCACCGGGTTGTCTGCGTCGTCGAAGAGGGCATACCCGCCGATGAACCACCCGGCATGGGCCCCCCCGCTCCCGAAGGAGAACCGGCCCGAGAGCACATAGCCGCCATCGACCCGACGGGCCCGTCCCGGTGGTGCCACAGCCCCCGCGCACAGGTAGTTGGCACTGCTGAGCACGGTGTCGACCCCGGCGTCGGACAGCAGGCTCAGAAACGTTCCCATCGAGGTCATGGTGGCCATGGCCGCCCATCCCGTCGATCCGTCGGCGTGGGAGAGCTCCTCTATGACATCGAGCTGGACCGAGGGGTCGGCCTCACCCCCTCCGAGGACGGCCGGCACCATCAGGGTCATCGTCCCGGACTCCACCAGGGCCGCAATGACCTCGTCGTCCACCCGGGCATTGGCGGCCGCCTCAGCCGCCCGGCTCTCGATCATCGGGGCGAGCCTTTTCACCGCATCCAACGGGTCATCCGAGTGTGGCAGCCAATACCTCGAACCCAGCGATCCTCGGGGCGCCTGCTCGGTGGTGAACGAGACCATCGCCAGATCCTCGCCGGAGGTCCCCCGGTCGTCAAGCGCTCGATACATGCCGAAGGTCCCTCCCGGATCGTCCTCGCCGGTGGCGCTCAAGTCGGCGACCCGGGCTTTTCCACCACGACCGGCGAAGGAGGCCGTCCGAGCAGGATGTCCTGCGTTCGCTCCTCGATGGCTCGGCGGTACTCGTCGCGATGCGACAAGACGTAAAAGGTCCTTGATCGCACTGCCTCGACCACGAGATCCGCCACGTCGTTCGGGTCCATCCCCTCGGACTCGATCAGTTGGCGCGCCCCGGCGTTGATCTCGTCGAATGCGACCGACGGGGCCAGTTGACTACGCGCTGTGGGCTGGAGCGACTCCGGTCGGTTCCGCTCACTGTCCAAGAAGCGGGTGCGGACCCCGCCCGGACACACCACGCTTACCCCGACATTGGCCCCGAGCAGCTCCATCTCCTGGTAGAGCGTCTCGGAGATTGCCACCACCCCCGCCTTCGCTGCGTTGTACGGCGCTCCCAGCACGAAGGGCAAGAGGCCTGCCATCGAAGACACGTTCACCACATGCGCCTCGTCCTGGTCCAACAGGACCGGCAAGAACGCATGGATACCATGGATGACACCCCACAGATCCACCCCTATCACCCACCTCCAGTCGTCCAGAGCCATGTCGGTGATGGCCCGTCTGGCACTGACTCCCGCCGAGTTGCAGAGGACGTGAACCCGCCCGAAATGCTCGATGGCGCGGGCGGCCAATGCCTTCACCGATTGAGCGTCGGCCACATCGGTGACCACGGCCAGGCACTCGCAGCCGAGCGTCGCGAGCTCGCGCCGGGACTCGTCGAGCGCCTCTTGCTCGATGTCGGCCACGACCACCCGACAGCCCGCCCGACCAAAGGCCAGGGCCAGGGACCGACCGATCCCACTGGCCGCGCCGGTCACGACGATCACCCGTCCCTCTAGGCGATTCATGACAGGGGTCGTCCGGTTGACCCCTTGGCTACGATGGGGCCACCGCCTGGCCTGTTTTCCCGCAGGCCAGGCGGCTCAATTCGCCATCCATCAGTGTCTGCCCCCGCTCGTCGTTCGACTTGACGCATACGCACAACTCCCCCGTTGTCGCCTGTTTCCGGCCCTCGGACTGGGCCGCCCGGTCCATTTCTAGTCCGGAGCCGCTCCACAACGTGCGGAGGCGCGCCGGGGACCGGGACCGGTCGGCGGTTCGGATTCCCACACTCCGAGGGCCGCACTACGATGCTCGAGCGAGCCGGGCCTCGCATCCCGGACACCGACAAGCGAGGGCCGAAGATGCCGACCGAAGGGCTGAGAAACCGTTGACTGTGACTGGCGACCGTCAACTGACCGCGCTCGAGATCGCCAGACAGGCGACCCTGCGGCCTGTCTCCGCCATCGCCGAGGCCATCGGGATCACCCCTGATCTCCTCCAGCCCTATGGCGAGTTCGTGGCCAAGATCAAGCTCGGGGCCATCAGTGCCCTTGCTGATCGGCCCAAGGCAAGGTACGTGGTGGTGACCGCGGTCACCCCAACTCCTCTCGGCGAGGGAAAGACCACCACCACCCTGGGCTTGGCCCAGGGGATGGCCCATATCGGCCAGCGGGCCACGGCCGCCATTCGCCAGTCGTCGATGGGACCGACCTTCGGCATCAAGGGCGGAGCGGCCGGTGGCGGCTACAGCCAGGCCGCGCCGTTCGAGGCGCTCAATCTCCACCTCACCGGGGACATCCACGCCGTGACGGCCGCCCACAACACCTTGTCGGCCATGCTGGACAATCACCTTTACCAGGGCAATGCCCTAGGACTCGACTCACACAACCTGACCTGGCGTCGCGCCCTCGACGTGAACGATCGAGCCCTGCGCAACATCGTCACGGGCCTCGGCACGAGACAAGACGGCGTACCCCGCCAATCGGGCTTCGACATCACGGCGGCGTCGGAGGTCATGGCCGTCTTGGCCCTTTCCACATCGCTCCAGGACATGCGTCAGCGTCTGGGCAAGATCATCGTCGGGTTCACCGCGGACCACGAGGCGGTCACCGCCGAACAGGTGCGTGCTGCTGGGGCGATGACGGTGATCATGCGCGACGCCATCATGCCCAACCTTCTCCAGACGCTGGAGAACACCCCGGTCCTCGTGCACGCCGGCCCGTTCGGAAATATCGCCCACGGCAACTCGTCGGTCATCGCCGACATGATCGGCATCCACACCGGGAACTATCTCATCACCGAAGCCGGCTTCGGGGCCGACATGGGAGCCGAGCGGTTCTTCAACATCAAGTGCCGTGTGTCAGGCCTGGTACCGGATGCTGCCGTCATCGTGACCACCGTGCGGGCCCTCAAGGCTCATTCGGGCAACCACCGGATCGTCGCCGGACGGCCCCTTCCGCCGGCCCTACTCGCCGAGAATCCCGACGAGGTGAGGACCGGTGGCTCGAACCTGCGCAAGCAGATCGAGAATGTGGCCATCCATGGGGTCACGCCCGTCGTAGCCATCAACGCCTTCCCGGAAGACTTCGAATCCGAGTACGACGCCATTCGGGACATTGCCAGGTCAATGGGTGTCCGATGCGCGGTGACAACGAACTTCAGGGACGGAGGGGCCGGTGCCACCGAGCTGGCTGAGGCGGTGGTCGAGGCGGCCAATGAGCCGAGCAACTTCCGTTTCCTCTACCCGACCGAGGCCCCGCTGCGGACCAAGATCGAGACCATTGCCACCGACATCTACGGGGCGGAGGGCGTCGACTACTCGCCGGCCGCCTCTCGCATGCTCGACCTGTTCGAAACGAGCGGGCTCGGGGATCTCCCGATGTGCATCGCCAAGACTCACCTGTCCATCTCATCGGATCCGGCCCTAAAGGGCGCTCCGACCGGCTGGCGTCTGCCCGTTCGTGAGGTCAGAGCATCGGCCGGGGCGGGTTTCATCTACGCCATCTGCGGCGATATGCGCACCATGCCCGGCTTGAGCCTTCACCCGGCCGCCGAGCACATCGACATCGACGAGAACGGGGACGTGGTCGGCCTCTCTTAAAGACCTTCGCCAAACACCCTGCGGACCGAGATCACCGGGAACTCAGCCGGAACCTGGGCGCTTGTGGAAAACAGTCGGCGCGGTATTACGCGAATGTCTTTAGACGTCGGCGCCTTAGGTGGCCATGGGCTCCGCGGCATTCTCGATGGAGATCTCCCTCAGGTGCTCTTCGCTCTCATCACCCGGCGGGGTGCCCTTTAACAAGATGATGGCCACGACTGCTCCGACGGCCGTCGTGATGCCACCGATCAGAAAGGCCAGCTGGTAGCCGCCGGTCAGGGCGTTGGCGGCGGACTGGCCGGCGGACTCGAGGGACTTGGTGTGGTTGGTGGCGACGGTGCCGAGCACGGCCAGGCCGAGGGCCGCCGACATCTGCATGGACACGTTCACGATGCCCGAACCAAGCCCAGCATCGCTCGAGGGCACGTCGTGCATGGCGATCGACAGCAGCGGCATGAACGCCAGTCCAGCGCCCGCCCCGATCAGGAACAGGCCCGGGAACACGGTGGTGAAGTAGTTGGAGTGTGGACCGACCTGGGTGAGCAGGAACAGCCCGATGGTGGCGGCCACCAGACCGGGGACGAGCACCTTCTTGTTGCCGAAGCGGGCGACCAGACGGGCCGTGACCCCTCCGGACAGACCGCCCATCATCAACGAGATGGGCAGAAAGGCCAGGCCGGTGCGGATGGGGCTGTAACCCTGGACCCCTTCCAGGTAGAGGGCGCCGAGGAAGAAGGTGCTGTACATCCCGGTGGCGAGGAACCCTCGAACGGCGCTTGAGTTGATAAGCGTCGATATCCGGAGGATACGTAGGGGCATGATCGGGTTGTCGAGCCGAGACTCCAGGACGAAAAAGGCGACCAGGAGCGCCACGGCGGCCCCGCCGAAGCCCAAGGTATGGGCCGAGATCCACCCGTACTGGGTGGCTTCGATGATGGCGTAGATGCCCACCAGGAGGGCCAACGTGACGAGCACCGACCCGGTGACGTCCACGCCGTTTCGGACGCCCAGGCCAACGTTCTCCAAGATGAGGACCCGGCCGACGAAGAAGGTGGCGATGCCGATCGGAACATTGATGAAGAAGATCCAGTGCCAGTTGACCGCCTGGGTCAGGACACCCCCGACGAGTAGCCCGATGGAACCCCCGCCGATGGCGACGAAGATGTAGGCGCTCATCGCCTTCGACCGCTCGTGGTGGTCGGGGAACTCGGTGACGATGATGGCGATGATGACCGAGGCCGAGAGGGCCCCACCCAGACCCTGGACGAACCGACCGATGATGAGCATGGCTTGGTCTGTGGCGAGGCCGCAGGCGACGGACGACAGCGTGAACAAGGAGATCCCGGCGAGGAACACCTTCTTTCGGCCCACGAGGTCACCGAGCCTTCCGGCCATCAGCAAGAAGCTTCCGAAGGTGATCAGGTAGGCATCGATGACCCAGGTCAGACTGGACTGGCTGAAATGGAGCTCATTTTGGATGTCCGGGAGCGCCACGTTGACTATGGACGAATCGAGCGAGTTCATGAACATGCCGAGGCAGACCACGACCAGGGCCCACCACCGGGCCCGGTTCGACCGGGTCGATACCGGAGTGCTCATTCCACTACTCATCGGCAACGTAGTAGTTCGGCTTTCAAAGATCTTCAAATCGACGGCTGTCCGACCAGGTCACAGGCCTGGTGTGGCCAGCTGATCCGAAAGTTGCTTCGAACCGCTAAGCACCGGGATGTGGCCGGTGGCAGCTCGACGGGCCGATGTCAGTCCGCCAGACCGTCCAAAAAAGTCAGGATGGCCTCGTTCACCAGGTCGGGGTGCGTGAGGTTGGCGGCATGGGTGCCGTTCTCAATGCGGACCACACCTGGACACCCCGGGAGACCGGCGGCCAGGGCCTCGGCCCGTTCCATGGGGATGGCGACGTCGGCGGTTCCGTGGACGACCAGTGCCGGGGCCGTGATCTCCCCTAGTCGGTCGGTGATGTCGTCTCGGGTGAGCAAGGCACGACCAGGTTCGACCATGGACGACGGAGCGAGCGCCTTCCAGCGCTCCGTCCAGACCTCGGAGAGCTTCGGCTCGCCGAGGATCAGGGCGGCCACCAGGTCGGCCATGTCGTCAGTCGGGCCCGTCGCCACCCACTCGTCCAAGAGGGCCTCGTAGAGGGGAATCCGGTCCGGGTCCTCAGTCCCCGCCTGGCTGTCGATCAAGATGAGTCCCCCCACTCGCTCGGGAGCGAGCAAGGCCAGCCGAAGGGACAAGAACCCTCCTTGGGACATGCCACCGACCACGGCCCGCTCGATCTCCAAGTAGTCGAGGAGTTCGAGGCAGTCGCTGGCCAGGTCCCAGTAGGTGAAGGGCTGGCCGTCGTCGGAGCTGTCCCGCGTCCCCCTCTCGTCCCAGGTGACGACCCTGAAGCGGTCCCGCAACGCCTCGACCTGCGCCCCGAACATCGAGCGGTCCATCAAGAAGCCATGGGCCAAGAGCACCGGCGGCCCGTCCCCTCCAGTGTCCTCGTAGGCGGTCACGCCGCCGTGGATGGGTGCCGTCTCCAGTGCCATTGCTGTCTCCTCATGTCCGAAGATGGGCCCGCCCCACCCCCGGACGAGGCTGAGATTAGGCCATGGCCTGGGCCGATACCTAGTTGAGGGCCTCTCGACGGTCGAAAGCGCCGGCTACCCCATTGCATTTCATGACATCGTCAGAGATACTTAAGTGAATGCTTAACCAACAAAGCCAGATCGGCCCGGTGTTCCAAGCGCTTGCCGATCCCACCCGCAGAGAGCTGGTCGAGCGACTGAGTTCGGGGCCAGCCTCGGTCAGCGAGCTCGCCGGGCCCCTCCCAATGTCACTTTCCGCCGTCGTCCAACACCTCGGCGTTCTCGAGGCCGGGGGCATCGTGAGAACGAAGAAGGTGGGCCGAGTTCGTACCTGCCAGCTCGATCCGGATGCGCTCGACGTGGCCAGGTCGTGGATCGCCGGGCAACAGGCGGCTTGGGAGCATCGCCTGGACCGACTGGGTGCCTTCCTTACCGAGACGGAACCGACTAGCCCACCAGGAGGTCGATGATGACTGAACGCTCGATAGACCATGCCAACTTCGAGCTCGAGCGCACATACGACGCGCCCCCTGAGCGAGTATTTGCCGCTTGGGCCGAGCCCATTGCCAAGCAGCGATGGTTCGTCGGATCCGGGGAATCCGACTATGAACTGGACTTCCAGGTCGGGGGGCGAGAGACCTTCCGAGGGGGGCCTCCCGGCGGGCCGGTCTACCTCTATGAGGCGATCTATGCGGACATCGTCCCAGGCGAACGCATCGTGTACTCGTACACCATGGACCGAGAGGCGACGCGGATCTCGGTGTCCCTTGCCACGATCACCTTCCAGCCACGAGGGGCCTCGACTGCGCTCGCCCTTACCGAATACGGCGTCTTCCTCGACGGCGGTGACAAGGTGGAGTTCAGGCGCGAGGGCGTGAAGAGCCAGATGGAAGCCCTGGCCGAACTGCTCGACCCCCAGGCTGGCTGAGCGCCTACTGGCGGTACCCCTCCACGGTGCCCTCGGGACGGAGGCTCGCTTGGTCGGGGCTCCTTCCCGCATCCCTGAGGGCCCGGCGCTGACGGAGGAGATCCCACATGCGGTCGAGGGTCACTTCGATGTCCCGAAGGCGCTTCTCGTCGTCCGACGAGAGCCCCTCGCCGACGTGCTGCTCCTCTAGGAGCCTCTCCTCTTCGGCGAGGTTTCCGATCTGGGTGATGATCTCTTGATCGTCCACTGTTGGCTCCTTTGATGGGCGGGCGCTCCGGGCGAATGGCATCAGACTACGGGGTCTGGCCCCGTGTGCCGTCCTCGCCCCTGCGGTACCGTCGCATGCCATGAGCGAGCCTCCCCCTACCCCATCGGTCGACCTGTTTGACGTATCGGACAAGACCGTGGTGGTCACCGGTGGCTCCCGGGGTATCGGCTACATGATCGCCGGTGGCTTCGTCGCCGCCGGTGCCCGGGTGGTCGTGGTGTCGAGGAAAGCCGAGGCCGTCGATCTGGCCGTCGCCGAACTGTCGCAGTACGGCACGTGCACGGGCTACGTCGCTGACCTATCGAGTGAGCAGGGGGCCCTCGACCTCGCCAACGCGGTTGGCGCGGATCATGACTCGGTCGATGTCCTGGTCAACAACGCCGGGGCCACCTGGGGCGCGCCGTTGGTCGATCACGATCAAGCCTCATGGGATCGGGTCCTCAACCTCAATGTGCAGGGAGTGTTCCACACCACCAAGTATTTCCTTCCTTTGCTCGAGGCCGCCGCGAGGCCCGACCGGCCATCACGGGTGATCAACATCGGATCGATAGATGGTCTCCGGGTCCCGGCCCTCGAGGCCTACTCCTACGCCGCCTCCAAGGCCGCCGTCCATCACATGACCCGTCACCTGGCGAAGAAGCTGGCCCCCTCCATCACCGTCAACGCCGTAGCACCGGGACCTTTCCAGTCGAAGATGATGGCGGCCACGCTGGCGTCCTTCGGGGAGGCGATCGCCGCTGCCGCGCCCATGCAGAGGATAGGTCGGGCCGATGACATGGCCGGAGTGGCCATCTTCTTGGCGTCACGGGCCGGGGCCTACGTGACCGGCGCAGTCATTCCCGTCGACGGGGGGCTTTCCACCACGGTGTGACCGTTGGTGCGAGGTGTGGCAGTAGACCGTGGGCCTATCCGGGGCCTTCGACGGTCGAGGTCAGCTCATCCAGTCGGGCGAGCGTTCGCTCCATGTCCCGGCGGGTCTTGCCGGAATAGATGTCGCCCAGCTTCAAGAGGACCCTCTGGTGGTCGGGGGTGATGTCCCAGCTCTCGCGGACGATGGTGCCCTCGGCAGTCGGTTCGAGTTCGAAGCGCCAGATCCTTCCGGCCACGAAACGCTCGAGCTTGCCCTTCGGACCAGTCTGCCAGGCGATCCGCCGATTCTCGTCGAACTCGACGACCGTGTTCACCGTCGAGTAGCTCACCACCAACTTCATGCCCATGCCGAAGGTCACCCCAAGGCTCAGCCGCTCCGCGCCTGAGGCCTTCGCCCCCTGCAGCATGCCCGAGCCATCGATCAGAGGATGCTTGGAGGCATCGGCCAGCACGTCGAAGATCACCTCCGGCCCCGCTGCCATCTTGCGCTCGACTGTCAACACGTTGCCCTTCACGGCTCTCCTCGTCATCGACTGAAGGGGCAGCCACACGTGGCGTCCGGCCCGAAGCGTCTCGCCGATCCGGCCGCAACCGGCACCAAGCAGGCAGGTTCGGCCGCCCGATCCCCGGTCTCACCCTACTGCCGGACGGCCACCGAGACCTGTCCGAATCCCCCTCACGGCAGCAAGGACCCGCTCACCTACCTTGCCGAATATTCACTCTACGTGAGACACTTACCACTTGAAGTGATTTGACACGAAACTCGGCGAAACGCAGAAAGTCAGGTACATGGGGCAGGGATGGAAGTTGAGGCTCGCCGCCGTCGGCGTTGGCCTGTTGTCAGTGGCCATGCTCGGCGTGGTGGTCGCCCCAGGTCCGGTGGCCGGGGCAGATCAGGCGGCCCCGGCCACCGGTCAGACCCAATCGAACTTCTGGTTGGCCACACCCAGCGGAGGGGTCGAGGCCTACGGCGTGCCCTCCTACGGGGCGCCGACCGGCCCCCTCAACCAGCCGGTGGTGTCAATCTCCACCACGCCAGACCAAAAGGGCTACTGGCTCGTCGCCGCCGACGGTGGGATCTTCAACTACGGCGACGCCGCCTTCTACGGTTCGACGGGGAGCATCCATCTCAACAAACCGATAGTCGGACTGACTCCGACGCCCGACGGCAACGGCTACTGGATGGTGGCCTCGGATGGGGGGATCTTCTCCTACGGCGATGCCGCCTTCTACGGTTCGACGGGGAGCATCCATCTCAACAAACCGATAGTCGGCATGGCGTCGACCCCTGACGGCAAGGGCTACTGGCTGGTGGCAACCGACGGCGGGGTCTTCGCCTTCGGCGATGCGGCCTTCTTTGGGTCCACGGGCAACATCACCCTGCAGCAGCCAATCGTCTCGATGACCGCTTCACCCGATGGCAAGGGCTATTGGATGGTGGCAACAGATGGAGGGGTCTTCGCCTTCGGCGATGCGGCCTTCCATGGCTCGACCGCGGACACGCCGGGCGAGCCCGTCGAGCGACTGGTCACCACCCATTCGGGCAATGGCTACTGGATCTTTGCCCAGGACGGCACGGCCACGGCGTACGGCGATGCCCTCTCCCAGACGGCACCATCGGTCGGCCTCTTGCTCAATCCGACCACGTCAGGAGACAGGGCCGTCCTCTTCGCCTTCCAACAGCTCGGCAAGCCCTACATCTGGGGCGGGAACGGTCCCACCGGCTACGACTGCTCGGGTCTGGCGCTGGCCTCGTGGAGCCATCCCGACGGGATCACGTTCGCCCGGGTGTCGGACGATCAGTACCACACGGCCGGGACGTCGGTGCCGATGACCAGCCTCCAGGCCGGCGACCTGGTGTTCTGGGGTTACACCCAGACCGACTGGACCACCGTCTACCACACGGCCATCTACGTAGGCGGAAACCGCATCGTCGAGGCAACCGGTGACCAGGTCCAGCTGAATACGTTGAGCCAATGGGGAACTGACGATCTCATGCCCAATGGCCGTCGGCCCTAGCTGGACCTAAAACTCAGCCGCTCCCACTGCTGGAGCGCGGGGCGTGCCATCCCAGCCACGGCTGTGGGACGGTGTCTCATGATCAGACGGCCAGATCAGCCCGGTCGGTCGACGTCGTCGACGGGCGCCGCACTGCTCCGCTACCGGTCCCGGGCCGGTCGATGGGTCCTCGCCGCCACCGTCCTCGGCTCAGGCATGGCCGCCATCGACGCCACGGTCATCGGCATCGCCCTGCCGACCATCGGGCGTGACTTTCACGCCTCACTCGGCACCCTGCAGTGGGTGGTCACCGGCTACATGCTCACCTTGGCCTCGTTGCTGCTCCTCGGCGGCTCTCTCGGCGACCGATTCGGCCGCAGGAGAGTGTTCGTCATCGGTGTCGTCTGGTTCGCCCTGGCCTCGGCGGCCTGTGCGTTCGCCGGTGGCTCCGGCCAGCTGATCTTCACCCGTGTGCTCCAGGGCATCGGAGGGGCGCTGCTCACGCCGGGAAGCCTCGCCATTTTGGAGGCGTCGTTCACCACCGACGACCGCAGCGAGGCCATCGGTGCATGGTCGGGGCTCGGAGGGGTGGCGACCGCGGCCGGCCCGCTGCTCGGCGGCTACCTGATCACGGCGGCATCATGGCGTTGGATCTTCTTGATCAACATCCCACTCGGAGCCGCCGTGCTGTTCGTGTCGGCTCGTCATGTTCCCGAGTCCCGAGACATCACAGCCGAGGGCCGGATCGACGTCACCGGGGCCGCGCTCGCCACCGTGTCATTGGCTGCTGTCTCCTACTCCCTGATCGAAGGCCCAACCCAGGGATGGGACTCGACGACGGTGGTCACCTCGCTGGTCGTCGGCATCGGCGGTGCCATCGTCTTCGGCGTCGTGGAACACCGCTCGAGGGCGCCGATGCTTCCCCTCGGTATCTTTCGCAATCAGCAGTTCTCGGTGACGAACGCGGTGACCTTTGTCGTCTACGCCGGTCTCGGCGGGGTGCTCTTCCTCGTCCCCATCGTTCTCCAGGTGGTGGATCACTACTCCCCGTTCGAGTCCGGGTTGGCCCTGTTGCCGTTGACGTTTGTCATGCTGGCCTTCTCGGCTCGTTCAGGACGGCTCGCCAGCACCATCGGGCCGAGAGTTCAGATGAGCGTTGGCCCGGTCGTTGTCGGCTTGGGCCTCGCCTTGTTGGTCCGGGTGCCGGACGCCGGTTCCTACGCTACCGGCGTTCTGCCCGCCGTGCTGGTCATCGCCTTCGGTCTGGCCACGACAGTCGCCCCACTGACCGCCACCGCCCTCAACTCGCTCTCAGAGAGTCATGCCGGGCTGGCCTCAGCGGTCAATAACGACGTCGCTCGCATCGGCAACCTCATTGCCGTCGCCGTCCTCCCGACCCTCGGGGGCATCACCGGCATGAGCTACCTCCACCCGCATGAGCTGAGCCACGGGTTCCAGCGTGCCGTTCTCATCGCCGGGACATGGTGCATCGCTGGCGGGGTGGTGGCAGCCCTCGGGATCAAGAACCCGCCCAGGACCTCAGCTTTGGACGGGCCCGTCGATGCCCGGTCGCACAGTTACTGTGCCCTCGAGGCGACCCCGTTGCGCCAGAAGCGATGACACAGCCAAGCGACGAGGTATCAGCCGCCGGCACCGCTGTGCAGGAAGGCCGTGAGCGGCGAGTGCTCGTCGCCTAGGGATCGGGCAGGACCCGGACGGCCGAGAAGGAAGCCCTGGACCTCGTCGCAGCCCATGGCCGTGACAGCCCGCAGCTCGGCGTCGGTCTCGACACCTTCAGCCACGACTACCAGGCCGAGTTTGTGGGCCAGGTCGATCACCGTGGACACGATGGTGCGGTCGTGCCCCGGAGAGCCGAGCCCGGCGACGAAGCTCCGGTCGACCTTCAGGCGATTGATGGGAAGCCCCCGCAGATACAAAAGAGACGAGTGTCCGGCCCCGAAATCGTCGAGAGCGACGTGGGAACCGAGATCGCGAACTCGCTGCAGGACGACGCCCACACGGACCATGTCCACCATGAGGGCGCCTTCAGTGATCTCGATGATCAACGAGTCAGGCGCTAGTCCCGAGCACGCCAAGGCGTCTTCAAGGTTGTCGAAGAAGTTGGCGTCTTGGAGCTGTCGCCCCGAGATGTTGACCGACAACTTGAGGTCGGCTTGGCCCTCGAGCTGCCAGGTCCGGCACTGCCGTGTGGCCTCGTAGAGCATCCAGCGCCCGACCGGCAGGATCTCCCTGCTCCGCTCGAGCATGGGGATGAACTCATACGGGGTGATGTCACCGAGCTCAGGATGCCGCCAGCGCATCAGGGCTTCCATACCGACGATTCCTCCGCCCACTTCGTAGACCGGCTGGTAGTGAATCGAGAGTTGGCCGAGGCCGTGGGCCACGCTCAGGTCGTGGGCCAGCTCGTTGCCCCTCCGTTGGTTGGCGTCGGACTCGGCGTCATAGGCCTGATATCGGGCGGGGCCACCCCGCTTGGCCTGGTACATGGCCGCGTCGGCGTGGGCCAGGCTCAACTCCGGGTCGGAGTCGGGCCCGATCGACGCGATGCCGACACTCAAGGAGGCGTGGAGTTGGCGCTCACCCACTTCGACCGGGGCCCTCATGGACAAGTGGATCCTCTGGGCTAGGGCTTCGGCCGCCCCCACGGGATCTTCTAGGTCGTCGAGGAGCACGATGAACTCGTCACCGCCCAGGCGGGCCACGGTGTCCGACTCCCGGACGAGGGACGAGAGCCGCTTCGCCACCTCGATGAGCAGGCAGTCCCCGGCGGCATGCCCGAACCGGTCGTTGATGGCCTTGAAGTTGTCGAGGTCGAGGTACAACAGCATGGCGCGGCCTGGGCGACGTCGTTGGGCCTGGGCCGACTGACGGAGCCGGTCGGCCAGGACCGTTCGATTCGGAAGTCCGGTCAGCTGGTCGTGGAGGGCCCGGTGGGCTAGACGGGCCTGCTCCTCGTTCAGCCGAAGCTGGAGTGATCGCCGGGTCTCGTCGAACTGGCGGACAATGCGAACGAGGCTGCCGTCACAGCCGAATCTGACCGCATTGGCCGCCAGGGCCAACACCTCATCGCTGACGGACAGCCGCCTGGCCTCCTCGGTCAGGACGGCGACCGTCACGTCACGCCAGGCAAAGTAGGCCTTGGCCACGTTGGCGAGCTCGGCGTCTTCCAAAATGACGTGCTCGCCCTGCATGGAGAGGGTCCGCAGCTCGTCGGGCGTAGCCCCACGGTCGGTGGCCAGCCAGCGGGCGATGAGCTCGGCTCCCAGGTGGGCGGTGACCATGGCCTTGCCCTTCAAGTCGATGGCGAACTGCCGGTTGACCATCTCAGCGATCTCGCCCGTCCGTGCTTGCAAGGCCCGGCCGAGGACGACTCGTTCCTCACTCACCTCCACCGAAGGTGGGATCGGGGCCACCGGCGACAGCGACGCATCGCCCAGATGCCTTTCGGCCTCGACAGAGAGATCATGCTCCATTCGAGTTCTATCGGCCCCTGGGGCCTCTGACTTGACGGCTTTTGCGCTAGCGGTGCGCTCTGGCCAGACGCGTCCGGGCCAGCTCCGGGGCCGGCACTCGGGGAGCGGTGCGGCCTGCGGCCGGCGACCCGAGGCCTCGTGAGTAGTCGGCCAACCATGCCCTGAACTGTTCATCGGGCATCGGACGGGCCAGGTAGTAACCCTGGGCGGTGTCACAGCCGAGTTCGACCAACTGGTCCCACACCAAGGCGTCTTCGACCCCTTCGGCCACCGTCTCCAGCCCGAGGTTCCTCGCCAGGTCGACGACGGCCCGCACGATCACCGCTTCCTCGCTCCCTGACCCCATGTCCTGGACAAATGTCCGGTCGATCTTCAGTTCGTGGACCGGTAGGTCTCGTAGGTAGGCCAGGGATGAGTACCCGGTGCCGAAGTCGTCGATCGACACTGTGACCCCGAGATCGGCGAGCTCGGTCAGGACTCTCTTCGCCCGTACCGGATCGGTCATGATGATCGTCTCGGTGATCTCCAGGCCGAGCAGGTGGGGCGGTACATTCCATCTGCGGAGGGCGGCATCGACGGTCTCCGGTAGCGAGGAGTCGAGCAGGCTGCGGGCCGACAGGTTGACGGCGATGGACAGCTCATTCGGATCGTCGACCTGCCGCTCGTCGAGCCAAGTTCGGCACTGACCGAGGGCTTCATGGAGTACCCATTGGGTCATCGGCTCGATGAGGCCGGTGCGCTCGGCCGCGGGAATAAACGAGTCCGGATACAAGAGCCCGAGGTTCGGGTGCCGCCACCGGATGAGCGCTTCGGCCCCTTTGATCCGACGGGTGGTCATGTCCGCTTTCGGCTGGAAGTGCAGGACGAACTCGCAGCGGCCAAGCGCATTGCGGAGGTCTCCGAGCAGTGCCACCCGCTCGGGGGTATTGGTATCCAGCTCGGGTGTGTAGAGGACGACATTGGGCTGGGCGGCCTTGGCCACGTACATGGCCACGTCCGCCCGTTGAAGCAGCAGGTCGGCACTGTCGCCGTGGGCCGGGGCCATGGCGATCCCGCAGCTGGCCTCGATCCCGAGCACCGTCCCGTCCACGTCGAAGGGCTCCTCGAGCACGGCCATGATTCGCTCGGCCACCCGGACGGCGTGGTCATGGCCCGAGACGCCGGAGAGCAGCACGCAGAACTCGTCGCCCCCGAGCCGAGCGAGGGAGTCGCCGTGACGCAGCACCGACTGGACACGCGGGCCCACTTCGTTGAGCACCCGGTCGCCGTACTTGTGGCCCAGGCTGTCATTGATCTCCTTGAATCTGTCCAGGTCGAACAGCAGCACCGCGCAGAACGACGTCTGGCCGACCAGCTCGAGGGCTTTGGTCGTCCGGTCGTAGAAGAAGGCCCGGTTGGGCAGGCCGGTCAGAGCATCGTGGCCGGCCTGGAAAGCCAGGCGCTCCTCGGCTTCCTCCTTCTTCATTCCCGTGGCACCGGCCATACGGATGATCATGGCCAGTACGGCGGCCCCCAGGGCACCGATGGCCTCGGCCTGGCTCGGATTGAGGAACGACGGGAGGTACCCTCCGCCGACCAGGATCTGGGCCACCACGATGTTGAGCAGTGACCAGCACATCACCGGTCGCCAAAGGCTCGCCCCCCAGGTTTCGAGCTCAAAGAGGGCGACGAAGGCGTAGGCCATGATCAGGGCGGGGCCCCAGCCCGTCATGTAGATGACTGCCGTGACGGCAGCCACATGAACGGCCAGGCGCAGATGGAATCGCACCGAGCCCAAAGGAGCGTCGAAGAAGGGTTCCACCAGCATCGAGAGGACCACGACCCCGGCCATGACCACGACATACGTCCATACCGGCAGGCGCGCGATCAGCCCGTAGTAACGAAAGATACAGAGGATGACCAGAGCAATGGGCCCGACAAGGTAGGCGAGCACCCTCGGCGAGAGGCCCGATCGACGAGGGTTCGCCTCCTGCTCCCTTCCCGCCGCCAGTGCCTCCGGGCCGGAGGGGTGATATCGCAATTCTCGATCCTCGCCATCTGAGTACTTGATACCCAAGGGAACTATCGGCACGGGATTGCAACCGCTTGAGCTGGATGTTGCCCCCGGCTCCCACTGGCCGATCGGCGGCTCGGTAGCCTTGCTCCGATGATCCGTCCCGCCGCGCCCGCCGACGTTGCGACCCTGGTCGAGCTGATCCATGACCTGGCCGCATTCGAACGCTCACCTGAGTCGGTCCAAGTAGGGCCCGACCGGCTTCACGCCGCCCTCTTCGGGGCCGCTCCCAACGTGTTCGCCCACGTGGCCGAGGACGAAGGGGCCGTGGTGGGCATGGCCATCTGGTATCTCACCTTCTCCACGTGGACCGGCGTGAACGGCATCCACCTGGAGGACCTCTACGTGAGGCCCGAGGCACGTGGGCAGCACTTCGGTCGGGCGCTCCTGGCCGAACTGGCGAGCATCGCCGAGCAAGCAGGCCATCAGCGGGTCGAGTGGAACGTACTTCACTGGAATGAGCCCGCCCTCGGCTTCTACCAGTCACTCGGTGCCGAGCCCTTGGACGAGTGGATCGGCTATCGCCTGTCGGGCCCAGCCCTGTCCCGGCTGGCCGGGAGCGTATCCCCGGCCCGATGAGCGTGAGCAGACACCCGACGAGTCAGATGGTGAAAGCCAAATTTTCCACCAGCAGGCGGCCGAGCGCGCCGTCTCCCTGATAGACGATCTCGTCAAGGGCAGCGGACTTGTCGTTGCGGCCACCAGTGAGCCTCAAAAAGAGCATGACCGGCATAGCCACCTGGACGGTTGGGTCGCCATCGAGTGAGTCCACGACCACCGCCCTGCCCTCGACCTGGACCAGGTACGACTTGACCAACTCACCGGTCAGGTCGATCTGCACCCGTTCCCCATCAGGCATGCCGGCCTTCCGGCCCACGATGTAGCCGAGACCGGTCGCGACCTCGTCCAGCGAGGACTGGATATCGGGAACCGCCGGTCGCAGCGGGACACCGATGGCGAAGCGGATATCGTGCTCGTGCAGGTACAAGTCGTAGTGGCGGATTCTCATGAATCGGCCGTAGGTCTCGTCCTTGCCAGCCGGCGTCCACGACGGTGCATCGAAGTCGGCTTGGGTCATGGCATCGAGAGCCGACAGACGGCGCCCGGTCACGTGCTCGAACCTGGCCAGGAGCTCGTCGGTCGACAGTTGGCGCATGGACTCGACCCAGGCCTCGTTGGCCACGGCAATCGGGTTCTTCATGTGGGTGAGGTGGCTGACGTCGACGTCCGGCGTCGGTTCACCGCACAGCATCGACTCGGTGCCGATGACATGGGCCACGACGTCGCGGACCGTCCATCCAGGCAGGCAGGTGGCCGTGGCCCATTGGCCCTCCGAAAGGTCCGAGCCCAGCTGGCCAAGGGCTAGGAACTCGCCTCTCAGCAGTTCGACCGCTGACTGCTTATCGATCTTGGTTGCCATCCGACAGCCACCGTAGCGGGCCTGTGGCGGTCGGGCCGTCGTCGTCGGCGGCGGCTGGGTCGAAACCAGTCGAAAATCTGTCGATACCTGCTCAATCGGCGAACTGTTCGGGTCGATAAGACGAGGGCAAAGGGGCTGATCACGTTCATGGAATTACAGGCAAATGCTTGGAAGTACGTCATAGGCGCCGGCCTCGGCGCGACAGCGCTCTATTTCGCTGTCCCTGGATCACTGGCGAAGGACGTCATCTACGGGGCGATGGGCCTGGCATCAGTGGTCTGCATCCTGGTGGGCGTACACGTGTCCAGACCGAAGGATCGCTGGGGTTGGTACCTGCTCGCCATGGGTGCGACCTGCTTCGCCTTTGGTGACAGCATCGGAAATGCCTATGCCCTTATCTTTCACCGGCCCGATCCCTTTCCTTCCATTGCCGACGCCTTCTACCTGGCCGGCTACCCCTTCGTCTTCGCCGGCGTACTGCGCCTGTCTCGGAACCCCAGTCGCGCCGCGAAGCGCGAAGACTTCGCCGACGCTGCCATCGTGGCCCTCGGGGCCCTGGCCATCTCATGGCAGTGGGTACTGAGTTCGTATCTCCACGACCCGTCTCTCGATGTCGGCGCCAGGTTCGTGGCGCTGGCGTACCCGAGCATGAACATCGCCCTGGTCTTCATCGTCGCCAGATCACTCGTCTTCGGGGGCGCGAGCCGGCCATTTCACAAACTCCTGGCCGCCGCTCTGATCACCATGTGCCTCGCCGACTTCAGCTATGACGTGCTCGGCCTGCATCACAGCTTCGGGCTGGAGAATCCAACCTATGTGCTGTTTCTCATGGCCTATGCCCTCCTAGGCGCCTCTGCCCTCCATCCGTCGATTGCAGAGGTCCAGCCTGCCCCGGCCCGACAAGCACCGAACATCTACCGGAGGGATACGACCGGCCGCCGCCGCATCCCATTCGTGGCACTGGCCGGGTTCATCCCCCCCGCAGTCCTGGTCATCGGGGCCGCCTTTGGGGTGTCGGTCGACCTGCCGGTCATGGCCAGCCTCTGTATGGCTGTGTTCGCTCTCATCTTCTTGCGCATGATGTGGCTGATCGGACGGATCAGCGGCCAGACCTTGGAGATCGAGCAGCACGCCTTGGCTCTCCAGTCGTCTCTCACCGCGCGGGAGACCCTCGAGTCAGACCTCCGCCACCAAGCGTTCCATGACGGCCTGACCGGTCTTGCCAACAGGGCGCTCCTCCACGACCGGGTCGAGCACGCGTTGGCGGCGGCGGAACGCACGGGATCACTGGTCGCCCTGTGCTTCGGCGACCTCGATGGCTTCAAGTCCGTGAACGACACCATGGGCCACGATGTCGGCGACCGGGTGCTCGTAAGGGCCAGCAGGCTCTTGTCGTCGATCGTACGTCCCGGCGACACCGTCGCCAGGCTCGGAGGGGACGAGTTCGCGGTCTTGATGGTCAACGTCGACGCGCAGCAGTCGGCGGTCGACTTCGGCCAGCGAGTCGTCTCGGTGCTCCGCGACGCCCCAGACTTCGAGGGGAGCAATGTTGCACTGTCGATCAGCGTCGGCGTGGCTTATGCCTCGTCTGGAACGACGACCGAACAGCTGTTGAGCGAAGCGGACTCTGCCATGTACGCGGCAAAAGACGAGGGAAAGAACTGTGTCCGGGTCTTCGAGTCCTCGATGCGGTCACGGATGGTCGAGCGGCTCGAGCTGATCAACGGCTTCCGATTCGCACTGGCCCGCTCGGAGTTCGCCCTGCACTACCAGCCCATAGTCGACCTGGCCTCGAGGCAGCTCCGGGGGTTCGAGGCCCTATTGCGATGGAACCATCCGACACTCGGCGAGGTGGCGCCCGGCCAGTTCATTCCGCTGGCCGAAGAGACCGGCTTCATCGTCCCCCTCAGCCGATGGGTCCTCATCGAGGCCTGCGAGCGCATGGCCGAGTGGTCGAGGGACTCCGTCGACGATCTGATACTCTCGGTCAACCTGTCAAGACGGCAGCTCAACTCCCCGGACCTGGCCGACGAGGTACGAACCGCGCTTGCCCTCAGCGC
Organism: Acidimicrobiaceae bacterium; assembly: GCA_003164275.1. The sequence continues at coordinate 37,510 of PLSY01000430.1, forward strand.
CATCGCCCCCAACCGGCTGGTGCTCGACATCACCGAAGATGTCCTCATGGAAGACCCCGACCAGGCCAGGTACTCCCTGTCTGAGCTGCGAGAGCTGGGTGTCCGGATCGCCGTCGACAACTTCGGCACCGGCTATTCGTCCTTGAGCCACCTCCAACGCTTCCCTGTCGACATCCTGAAGATCGACAAGTCCTTCATCGAGCCGTTGACCAACCATGATCCCGCCAGCTCAGCCTTGGTCTCGGCCATCATCGGCCTGGCCCAGAGCCTGGGGCTCGGCGTGATCGCCGAAGGAATCGAGAACAACGACCAGCTCCAGCACCTCGTCGAGCTCGGATGTCCTGAAGGGCAGGGTCTGTTCATGGCCAGCCCCATGGATGCCGAGGTCGGAGACGCCTTCGTCTCCCAATCCTCCACCGACTCGGCGTTTACCTGACCGCTGACCCGACATCGCCCACCGTGGAGCCGGCCGGCCAAGAGCTTCACGTTGGCGGGAGAGCCTGCTGACTGCAGGGGGCGTTCAACTCGATCTCAGCACCCTCACTCGGGCCCATCCGGTTCGTCCGGTCAAGACGGCGGCAACAAGATACCCACCAGCTCGACGTGCTCGGTCATCGGGAAGCAGTCGAAGGCCCTGAGCGAGCCCATCGTCCATCCCGCGTCCACCATGACCCGGAGGTCACGGGCGTAGGAGGCCGGGTCGCACGACACGTAGGCGATGGCCCGAGGAGCGGGACGCAACGCAGCCAGCGCCCCCATGACCGAGAGCCCCGCCCCCTCGCGCGCCGGGTCGAGCACGACCACGTCAGGATTTCCGAGATCCTCGGCCACCACCTTGTCGGTGACATCGGAGCGTAGGATCTCGACGTGGTGGAGGCCGTTGGCATTGTGGACGGCGTCGGAACAAGACCGACCGCTGCGCTCGACCGCCACCACCGACCCCTTGGGCCCGACGGCCTGGGCCAGGGGAACCGTGAACAACCCGGCTCCAGCGTAGAGATCGGCGATGCGCTCTCCCGACTTTGGACGCACCCCCTCCAACACACAGGTCGTGAGAGCCCCGGCCGCCCCGACATGGACTTGCCAGAACACTCCGGCGCTTATCTCGAACCGATTGCCCGCCACGTCGAAGCGCACTCGATCCGGACGTTTGACCGTCCGGCCGTTGACCACCAGGCCAGCGTGGACCTTCGGCTTTCCGGCCAGCCGACGTCGTCCGGTCTCGACTGAGACCACGGCCGATCCGCTGTCGGGGCTGGCGGCCACCTCAAGGTGGTGGGCGCCCCGCCACAGGACCTTCCCGGCTCCGACTTGGTTCACGCCCTCCGTTGCGATCGGGCATGTGTCGACGGGCTCAATGTCTCGGGACCGATGATGCCGAAGGCCCGTCCGGCCGTTGCCGTCGACGGCGAACCGCACCCGCGTCCTCCAGGCCAGCCCGTCGGGGGCACCGGCGACCTCTTCGACCTCGACTTCCCGATCGATACCGGCCAGTCTGCGCAGCTGCTCGGAGATGAGCGACGCCTTCAGCAGTCGCTGCTCGGACATCGACACGTGCTGCCAGTCACACCCGCCGCAGCGGCCCGGACCGGCGTGGGGGCAGGGCGGCTGAACTCGAGCGGCCGACGGCTCCAGGATGTCGACGGCGTCGGCTCGCAAGAACGACGTCGTCTCGGATGTCACCTTGGCGATGACACGTTCGCCGGGAAGCGAGTGGCGCACGAAGACCACCCGTCCGTCATCGCATCGGGCCACGCACCCGCCACCGGCCGCGATCGCCCCGGTCACGAGCTCAACCATCCGACCTTCTCCGCCAACGGTATCGTCCGGTGCGATCTCTGCATCGGGGATGGGGCCTTGCTTTGGTTCTGTCATCGTGCGGTCAGCCATTCGATCGGTGCCCCGGACACGAGGGGGGGGTGTCCGGTCCCCCGGTCATAGCACCGCAGGTCGACCGTCTCGACACAGACCCCGATCGAGAAGCTCCCTCACCTTGGCCCTCCGCCTCGAGGTGGAGGCCATCACCCGACTGGACCAGGGCATCCCGCTGTGCATCGATGCGGAACGACAGAGGGAGAGGGAGAGGGAGAGGGAGCTCTCGTCCGAGATCCTCGAGGGCGAAGGGGAGCACGCCGACTGGCTGGAGGCACAGCTCGACCTCGTCAAGCAGATCGGCGAGAAGCAGAACAGGTCCCAGCAGATCCACGACCACGAACGCCGGCACCGCGCCTCGGGATACGGTGGCATGCCCGCCAACCAGACCGGTCTCTGATCGGTCGAGTGAGAGGATGCATAACTGATGGACATCAGCGAGGCGCTCTATACGACGAGGGCGATGCGCCGGGTCCGGCCCGACCCCATCCCCCTCGACGTGCAGGCAAAGATCCTCGACGCGGCCATCCGCGCCCCTACGGGCGGCAACGCACAGAACTGGCGTTTCCTCCTGGTCGACGACCGCGACGTGATCGGGCGCATCGCTCCCCTCTACCGCCATGCCGTGGACGAGCTCTGGAAGACCATCTACGCCGAACGACTGGCGGCTGCAGCAGCCGACCCCGATGCGGCCGAGAGCATCGACATGTTCAAGGTGCAGCGCTCGGCCCAGTGGCTGGCCGATCACTTCGACGAGATCCCCCTCTTCCTGTTCGGCTTCGTCCAGGCTGACCCGACGGGTGGATCGATCTTCCCGGCCGTGTGGAGCGCGCAGTTGGCGGCGCGGGCAGAAGGCGTCGGGAGCTCGCTGACCGTCGTTCTCGGCATCTGGCACCCGACCGAGGTGTTCGAGATCCTGGGCGTGCCCGCAGACGAGAACTGGATCATGGCCTGTTGTGTCAGCTTCGGGTACCCCACCGGGAAATGGGGTGTGGCCCCCCGTCGTCCCGTCCACGAGGTCTCCTATCGCAACCAGTGGGGTACACCGGTGGGCTTCGACGTCGACCAACCACTCTGGCCGCCCGGCTAACCTGTGGCGTCTTGACGATGGCGACTGCCTACCGGCGGCCATCATCTGCGGGTGTAGCTCAATGGTAGAGCTGCAGGTTTCCAACCTGCTGACGAGGGTTCGATTCCCTTCACCCGCTCTTGGGCGCGCCGAGTCCCGCACCCCTCGGTGACAGATGCTCGAGGGTCTTCGCCGACGACTTCGCCGCAAAGGGGCCGAGGCGGCTCAAGCCTCTGCGAAGACCCTCGACAGGCTGGCCCGGCTCCCGGTGCGAGTGGTGGCCGAGAGGCCGCCGAGGCTCGTCAGCCCAGCGCCTCGATGACCGCAGTGAAGTCGGGCCATTCACCACCGGCCTCGATGACGGTCGACAACAGCTGTTCGGCGGCCGGCCCGAGGCGCACACCCACCCCGCTCTCCTCGGCCAGGCCTACGGCCAAGCGCAGGTCCTTTCCAGCCTGGGCGGGGGTGAACCACCCTGGATGTCGCCCATCCAACAGGCTGTCGAGGCGGATGGCGCTCGCGGGGCTGACGACCGGGCTGTCGGCGAACACCCGGGTCAGCAGCTCGTCTTGGATCCCGTGCCGTCGAGCGGTGGCGATGGCCTCGGCCAGGGACGCGACCCCGGTGATCAACAACAAATTGGAGACCAGCTTCATGACGGCCGCCGTCCCGATCGGACCACAGTGGGTGTAGCCCGCCCCGAGGTCCGTCCACAGTGGGTCGATGGCGACAATGGTCGACTCGGGGCCGCCCACGAGGAAACGGCAATGACCGTTGGCCACATTCTGCGGGGAGCCCAACACCGGGGCATCGAGCACCCGGTCGGCGGGACCGGTCTCGGCCAGACGGCGGATGGTATCGGGCGACACGGTGCTCACATTGGCGAGCACCGTGTCCGGTCCGAGTGACGCCAAGACACCACCCGCTCCCAGGGCGGTGTCGAGCACGGCAGCATCGTCGGCGAGGATCATCAGCACCACGTCAGCTCCTGTGGCCGCGGCGGCCGCCGATTCGGACTCGGTGGCGCCATGGGCGACAAGCTCCGCGGCGCGGCCCGGCGTGCGGTTCCACACGGTGACGTGATGGCCGGCGCCCAAGGCGCGCCCGGCCAACGATCGCCCCATATTCCCCATCCCGAGTACGGCGACTCGCATGGATGCACCCTATCGGGAGCCCGTCGACTCCAGGCCCAGGCACGCCTCGACGGACGGCGGTAGCGTCTCACCCGACCGCCCGTTCGGGCGGCCTGCCCGTGCTACGGGCTCATGGTTCGAGGTGGTGGACGAGCTGCCTCGATGCTCGCAGGTGAAAGGGGTGGGAATGGGAAAGATGCGGTTCAACCACATGGAGCTGTCGTTTCCCTGGGGGACGTTGACGCCGGGGTTCCGCAAGGAAGTGGACGCCTTCTACTGCGACGTGCTCGGCTGGGAGGCACTCGACACCGAAGTGGTCGGTCAATCCTGTCATCTGCTGCGCCCCGATGATGGGCAGTTCATCCTCTTGGCCGAAGGGAAAGAGCCGATGTCCTCGCCGGGCTACGACCATCTCGGGCTGCTGGTCGACACTCGAGAAGAGGTCGATGGGCTCCTCGATGCGTGCAGGCAGTTCAAGGACCAGGACGACCGAATGCGTATCAAGGAGTATGAGGACCTGGCCGGACCGACCGTCACCGTCCACGCCTTCTACGTGAAGTACCTCCTGCCCATCTGGTTCGACGTGCAGTGCATGGAGTGGGCAGAGGGCAAAGGGCCTGCCCGCCAGTGGGGCTACCGCTGAGAGGGGTGGGTCCGCTACCCCCGCACGGCAGCCCCTCCACCTCCAACCGGGAACTGGGAGGTGGGCCGGCGGCCGAGAAGGGCCGTCGTGGCACCGGGTGAGCATCTCCCCCATGCCACCCATCGCCATCGGCTGCGCACTGCCGTGGGACGCTGACTGCGTCGACCCGATCGCCGACCTGGCCCGGGCCCGGGCCACCTGCGGTGACACCTTTGTCGTGGACAGCGGTGAGGACCGCTACCTCTTCACGTTTTCTCCGACCGGTGTGGCATCGTTCTACGCCCTGCCCGAGGAGCGTGCCAGCAAGGGGGTGGCCGACTGGAGAATGCTTCGACGCAAGCTCCCAGACGGGTTGTTCGCCGGGCGCAGGACACTTCCTGGCCAACTGTTCGCCCGAGGCGACGTGGCTTCGTACCTCGCCAATGTGGACCGCGCTCTCGATGCGACGGTCGAAGAGCTCGGGGCGGCAGGGTCTTTTGAGGTCTTCACCCTCACCCGCCGCCTGGGCCACCGGATAGGGCTCGCCTCGTGGGGCGGACCCCAATCCGCCGAGGGCGAGCGGTTCGAGGCCCTGGTGGCGGCTTTCGACGCCCTTGACGGGTCAGAGTCGTTCGTCCATCCAGATGCCATGGCCGACGTGGCGGGCTCCGGCAAGCGGGCCGAGTACGCGGCCCGGAGGTCATCGAGACGGCCATCGCCTCCGCGCTCGGGGAATTGGCGGGCACAGAGGGCACTCATCCGCTCTTCACCCGGGTGGCCTCGCGGTGGTCGGACGAGTCGCCGCCCGACGCCGCCCGGGGCACGGCCTACGACGTGGCGCTCATCCACGTGGCTTCGATGTCCAATCTCTTCGCCGCCGTCGGCTGGGCATTGGTGGACCTCTTGGAGCGGCCGGCCGATGCGACACGAGTTCTGAACGGAGACTCCGCCTGGGCCGAGGCATGCGCCCTCGAGTCGATCCGCCTGTCCCAGCGATCGATCATGGCCCGATTCGTCGTAGAGCCCGTCGTCCTCGACGTCGGCCCGACCCGCCATGAGGTGGAGCCCGGAGTCACCATCGCCACACTGCTGCCCCTCACCAACACGTCGGCCGCTCCCGGGCTCGACCGGTGGGACCCTGAACGGTGGAAGGGGCGCAGGTTGGCCGATCCCTCCCAACTGGGGACCGTCGAGCTCGTCACCGCCTTCGGTCATGGGCGTCACCGCTGCCCGGCCCAGTCATTCTCGCTCTCGGCCATGACCATGGCCATGACTCGTCTGCTCGGACAGTTCTCCCTTCGCCCCACCTGGCTACAGCGGCCACGGCCAATCGCCGCACAGATCGGCGGGTGGGGCGGGCTTCGGCGCCCTGTCTCGTGCAGTACCAGGCTGTTCGGCAACCGGCGGTCTGAGTCGCCCGATTCAGAGGTCAGGGATCAGCGTGGTGATGCAGAACGGATGGCCAGATGGGTCGAGCATCACCCGCCATGCGTCCGGGTTCGGTTGCAGGGTGGCCTTCGTGGCCCCAATGGCCATGACGGCAGCCTCTGCGGACGCCAGATCGTCGACCGCCAGCTCCAGGTGGATCTGCTTCGGCACCTCGTTGCCTGGCCAGTCCGGTGAGCGGTGGTCCGAGACTCGCTGGGTGGTGATCAGGATTCCGCCGCCCTTAAGCGCCACGAAGTCCTCATTCTCGAAGAACACCTCGAGGTCGAGCATTTCCCGGTAGAAGGCGGCGAGGCCAACAGGGTCAGGACTGTCCAATGACACTGCGGCCAGCCGGGCGATGGCGGTCATGGCCCCATCTAAACGGATCGCCACTGCACCGGCAAGCATGATCAACGGGATCGAGTGCCACCGGTCAGGTGTACAGGATCGAACCCGGGGTGGTCAGCAACTCCCCCGTCTCCAGCCAGGTCTTGAGCCCCGAAATGATCATCGGCCACCCGCCGTAGATCTGGGAGTCGGCACCCTCTCGCATCTGGTCGTGGATCACGGTCAACCTGCACGAGTCCCCCACCGCCTCGATCTCCCACGTCACCCGGGTCGTGCCCTCCGCTTTGGCCTCGTCGCTCCACAGCGCCACCATCGTCTGGACGAGGCGCCTCGGCGGATCCACTTCCAGGTTGTCGCCCTCCCCGAGGATCATGCCAGCGCCGTTGCCCATCTCGAAGTGCTCTCCTTGCCGGAGAGCAGAGGTCGGTCGCATGCCGAAGCTGTACTTGCTCCTGATCCCGGGATCGACGATCGCTTCCCAAAGTCGCTCGGGGGTCGTACGCATGTAGATCTCGAACACCTTTTCCATGGAACGCTCCAATCGCTGTTTGAGCTCGCTCAGGCCAGCCGACCAGCTCTCTGTGTACTTGTCGATCCACCGGTCATGGATGAGGCGGATCGGTACGGGGTTCAGGTAGTGACGCTTCTCCCGACCGAAGCGACGCGAGACGATGAGGCCCGACTCCTCGAGGAGTCCGAGGTGCTTCATGACCCCGAAGCGGCTCATCGGTACGAGCGACTCCAACTCCGAGAGGGTCTGGCCGTCCCGGGCGAACAGCTCGTCCAAGAGGAATCGCCGGGTCCCGTCAGCCAGCGCCTTGAACACACGGTCGTCATCGCCCACCACGCCATTATATGTGACCTTATCGTCACCTATCAAGGGGTGGCCGACTCCGGGCCAGCATGGGCAGGTCCACCACGGGACGGTAAGCTCGGAGGCCACAGACCATGCCGAATCTCCTGGACAGATGCGCATCGCTCCCCCGCACGGTGGTGCCGGCGGGTGAGCCGGTGATCCACCAGGGCCGAAAGCTCGGCTCGCTGTTCGTGCTGGTCGAGGGCGAAGTGACGCTGGAACGTGACGACGTGTCCATCGCCACGCTCTCGGAGCCCGGATCGATCTTCGGAGAGATGTCCTCGCTACTCGATCGACCCGCCACAGCCACCGCCCGCGCCACCGTTGATTCCACGTTTCTCGTGGCCAAGGACGGGGCCGCCTACCTGGCTGAGCGTCCAGATGTCACGCTCATGGTGGCCCGGGCCCTCGCCATGCGGCTCGATGCCCTGTCCGGGTACGTAGCGGAAGTGAAGCGCCAGTTCGCCGACCAGGGAGGCCACCTCGGCATCCTCGACGAGGTCATGGCCACCCTGATGCACGACAGTCTGCCCACCGTTCAGCCCGGGTCGGCGCGGATGCCCGAGTTGGACTACTGACGACCGCTCCGTCTCCGCCGGCCCTCGTCACGTCGGACCCAAGCCGATCATCTCGTAGTCGCCGAGGGCGAACCATTCGGCCGTCTGGTTGTCCAGGTCGATCACCACATGGGGTGGTTCACCGCCCGGCTGATGGCCCGGGTTGAAGACCCAGGTAGCCCCCAAGCGGTCGGCCCACCCGCCTCCCTCCACCCATGGGGCTTGGTGGATGTGCCCGCAGAGCACAATGTCGGGCCGGAACCGCTCGATCCACCGGGCCAGGTCCTCGTCGGGGTACTGCCTGGCACCCGAGTTGCACAAGCGCGTACCGGCAGGTGGCGAGTGGTACACCCAGATCCAACGGGCTGGACGGCCGATTGCCGCCCGCTCCAACTGCTCGGCCAAGTCCTCGTTGGTCTTCGGCCCGTCCCACCAGGGGCAGACGGTGAAGCGGACATCCTCGATGTCCACGCTGTCCCCGTCCACAAACAGCTGGCCATGGCCGGCACGGATGAGCCATTGGGCACGTTGCTCGCCGTCCTCTCCGGGTCCATCGAGATCATGATTGCCCGAGGAGGAGAGCACGACGCTGGCCGCGGCGATGCGGTCGAGATACTTCGTCACCACCACGATCTGGGCCTCGAGGGGGGTCTGTCCCTGAACCTGGAGGTGGTCACCAGGCAGAACCACCACGTCGAAGTCGGGGGCCCGTTCCACCAGCCAGTCGAACTGGGCCAGGTGGTAGTGGATGTCGGATGCGCACAGGATCCGCATCAGCCGCCGTCCCGCCGGCGAGCCCCGATGGCGAGCTGCGACTGACGGGCCATGTCTCCATCATGGCCCAGGGGCGACCGGGCGACGCCCGGCGCCACGTGGCCCCCGGCCCACAGAAACCCCCCATGTCGACTGCCGATGCCGAGTGCGGTTATACGCTCGTCGGGGCGCCAGACCGCTGGCGCCGACCCCGTGAGGTGCTGTCCTGCGAATCCTGATCCCCCTGCCGGACCGAGACTTCGACACCACCGAGGTCGCCGTACCTTGGAAGATCCTGACCGGGTTCGGCCACACCATCACCTTCGCCACCGAAGAAGGGGGTCGGCCGCCGGCCTGCGATCCCCGCCTCCTCACCGGCGTCATCTTCGGCCGGCTGGGGGCCAGGCCCGAGCCGGCCGAGTTCTACCGATCCATGACCTCCTCGGCCGAGTTCGAGAAACCCGTCGGCTGGCGCGATCTCGACATCACCTCGTTCGACGGGCTGGTACTGCCAGGAGGCCATGCCCCTGGCATGCGCCAGTACCTCGGGTCGACCGAGCTCCAATCCCAGGTGGCCAGGTTCTGGTCACTCAACCGTCCGGTCGGAGCGATCTGTCACGGTGTCCTCGTGCTCGCCCGCACCATCGATCCAGACACCGGGAGCAGCGTCATCTCCGACCGTCGGACCACCTGTCTGCCCAAGGTCATGGAGCGCTCGGCCTACCTCGCCACCCGGTGGCGCCTCGGCCCCTACTACCGGACGTACCCGGCCTACGTCGAAGACGAGGTGCGGGCGGCCCTCGCCGATCCGGACCAGCTCGAAATCGGGCCCCGCTCGATCCGACGCGGCTCGAGCGCTGACGACCGGCCAGCATTCGTGGTCGAGGACGGCAACTATCTCTCGGGCCGATGGCCCGGAGACAGCTACCTCTTCGCCCGTCGCTTCCACTCCCTGCTCGTCGGCCCGTAGGTCGAACCAGCTGGTACGAGTGGGTCGCGACGCACTGCTTTAGTGTCGTGATCCACGCCTGACGAGAGGCCAGACAGCCATGCACATCCCCCTCCCCTTCCACGAAACGACGACCACGCATGCGGTCTCGACCGGCGAGCTGCCGGACGCCGGTGTCATCGAGACGCTCCTCAACGAGATCAACGACCGCTACCGCTCCCTCGACGAGGGAAAGGTGGCCGACTACATCCCCCGCCTGGCCGACGTCGACCCGTCGCTGTTCGGGGTCTGCATCGTGGGCGTGCGGGGACGGAGCTTTGCCGTCGGGGACGCCGACTACGAGTTCTCCCTCCAGAGCGTGTCAAAGCCCTTCGTGTTCGCTCTGGTCTGCGACGCGGTAGGCCATGACGTCGCCCGGGAGAAGTTGGGCGCCAACGCCACCGGGCTCGCCTTCAACTCGGTGATGGCCATTGAGATGAACCCCGAGCGGACCATGAACCCAATGGTGAACGCGGGGGCGATGGCTACCACCTCCATGGTCCCGGGGGGTTCCGCCGAGGAGAAATGGGAGTTCATCCGCCGAGGCCTGTCTCGGTTCGCCGGACGGGAGCTGGAGCTCGACACGCTGGTCTACGAGTCCGAGTCGGCCACCAACCTCCGCAACCAGGGCATCGCCCATCTCTTGGAGAGCTACGAGCGGCTGTATGCAGATCCCGAAGAGACGGTGGACGTCTACACCAAGCAGTGCTCACTGCTGGTCACCGCCACCGACCTGGCCGTGATGGGGGCCACGCTGGCGGACGGGGGGATCAACCCGATAACCGGCGAGCAGGTCATCGAGGCCCACCACTGCAAACATGTCCTGGCGGTCATGGCCACGGCCGGCCTCTACGAGCACTCTGGCGACTGGATGTACGAGGTCGGCCTGCCCGGCAAGAGCGGGGTGAGCGGCGGGATGGTGACCATCGCTCCCGGCAAAGGCGGTCTCGGGATGTTCTCGCCCCGTCTCGACGATGCCGGGAACAGCGTGCGGGGCCAGCGGGCGACCCGCTATCTGTCCGAGAAGCTCGGGCTGAACATCTTCGCCTCGAAGCCGATCGGATTCGGTCCCGCCGTCGCTGAGGCACAAAGGGCGTAGGGCCGCCGGCGGGCCAGAGACACCCGCGACGAGCTGGCCCTCATCCCATCCACCCCCTCAGAACTCCGGTTAAGGAGATCGCCGGGCGGGCCGATAACCCAAGGGTGAAGTTCGACCTCACCCGCCCAACGGGCCATCAGCTTCGCGAAGGCCTGATCTCCGGGCTGATCGCCTGGTCCATCACCGTGCCCATCCTTGTCACGGTGATGATCCTGGATCGGCACCCATTGAATTGGTGGTACATCGGTGGCGCCATCGCCTGCATCATCGCGTCCCCGCTGTACGCAGCCTTCTTCGTGGCTGTCACCAAGGTGAGAACGGACGTCGCCACCCAGGCCGGCCTGGTCTTCGTCGTCGTGTGCCTGGCCCTGCTGGCCATGGGCTTGATCGAGGTTGGCTCATCGAGCCGGCTCGGGATCTACACCCCCGGGGTGCTGGTCGGGGTGATCTTCATCTGCATCATCGGCGACCGGCGGATGCGGATAGCTATCGACGTCTACGCCATCATCTTGGTCGGAGTGGTCAACGTTCTCGGCGGCCTCCGTGGCTCCAACCTGGTGGCCACCGAGCTGGTCTACACCTCGACCATCGTGATTATGACCTGGATCACGGCCCGGACCGTGGGCTCGCTCAACGAGCATGTCAACTTCCGACGTGCTGTGGCCTCCCTCAACGAGGCCTTCGACGACGGTGGTCCGTCCGATACCCCGATGAATGCCGACAACATCCGCCATGCCCTCCAGCGGGGGGTGCCGTTCATCGACGACATCGTCCCGGTCCACCGCGTGGCCGTCTTCGCCAGGACGGCCAGGGCCGACCAGATCGCCGCGCTCGCCATCTGGCCGCACCCGGAGACGGACATCTCCGACCTGGCCGGGCTGCCTCAGGTCGACCAGGCCCTTCGCACCCAGGTAACCGTGGTGGAGGACTCGCACGTGTCCATCCCCATCGGAGCGTGCGCACTCGGCGAACTGGCGATAGTGGCCGCTGTCCGGGATGCGTCGAACCGGGAGAGGCTCGACGAGCGGGTCGAGCTCATCGCCTCCAGCTTCCGGCGCATGACCAATCGGGCCAACCTGGTCAGCGGGCTGCAGGCCGAGAGCCGGATCGACCCCCTCACCGGGCTCGCCAACCGCCGGAGCCTGTTCGAGCGCCTCGAGATCGAGATGGAACATGCCCTGCGGGCCGAGGCCCCGCTCAGCCTGGCCATGATCGATCTCGACTTCTTCAAGAAGTACAACGACCGCTACGGGCACGTGGCCGGGGACATGCTGTTGCGCTCCATCGCCGCGCTCATGGTCTCCAACATCAGGGGGCAAGACCTCGCCGCCCGCTACGGGGGCGAGGAGTTCTGTCTCGTCCTGCCGGACACCGACATCGTCGGGGGGCACCATCTCTTGGACAAGCTTCGGTCGGGCGGACGCAACGCCACATCCGACTTCGGTATCACCCTGTCTGCCGGCCTGACCAGCTGGGACGGGGTCGAGGACACGGCCTCATTGATCGAACGGGCGGATCACGCCCTCTACCGGGCGAAGGAATCGGGTCGGGACCGGGTGGTGTCGATCCAGTCGTTCACCGAGTTCTAGGAGCTCCCAACACCGGCCGAGGGCCGCGGGCCGTGTCAGCTCCGGACCTTCGACTAGGGCGAAGGGACGTCTTGGCGGAGCACCAGATAGACGTTGTCGTCGACGGCGAACGAGTTGATCACCGTGAATCCCTCGGCTGCTGCCGCGTCGAGCTCGGACTCGAGCTCGGCCCTCCGCTCCGCCACTACGAGGCGACCGCCATGGACCCGGAGCACCCTGTGGGTGGCCGTCATCGGTCCGCTCCGACCGCGGGTGCCCCCGGGGCGCCGGCTACTCCGAGGAACAGCTCGGTCTCGAGCGAAGACAGACTGGTCGGACCGCGGTCAGGTCGGAGGCGGATGTACCACTCTCGTCCCCACACGATGGCAAAGACGTCCTCCGGCATGGCGAGAAAGAAGCTGTCCTCGGCTATCTGGCTCGGATGGGCCATCATGGTCGACCGCTTGGCCTCGATCCACGGAGTGACGTCTACCTCGGTGGTCAGCCGGGCCGCCGGCTCCCCCATGACATCGATACCGTCGAGCCACCCGGCCGGCGGCTCCCAGTCGAGGTTGTCTATTTGGGAGGCAAGACCCCAGTAGAAGTCCCGATTTACCGTCGCCATGTAGACGACCGGCGTCTCAGCCAGGTCGGCTGCCCGCAGTCCCACCCGGTGGACCTGGACGTGATCGGGGTGCCCATAGCCGCCGTGCTCGTCGTAGATGACGACCACGTCAGACGACTCCTCGACCAGGATGCTGGCAAGCTCGCCCGCCGCCTGGTCAACATCGGCCGAGGCGAAACTCCCCGGCCTCTGGTTGCTCGGCTCATCGGCCATTCCCGAGTCGAGGTAGTCGAGGAACACGAGCCGGGCCACCCCGAGACGTCGGGCCGCCTCGGCCAACTCCGCCATTCGCCGCTCGGCCAGGGACTCGTCCGCCCCGAGCAGGCCGGCGGGGGTCTCTCCCAGCTCTCCGCGGGTGGCCGAGACCAGCACGACCCGGTGGCCCTGCTCGGCCAGGCCGGCCATGGTGCCGCCGGTGAGGATGGCCTCATCGTCGGGATGGGCATGGACAAAGGTGATGGTCGCCATCACTCGGACCCTACCGCCGCGGGGGCGCAAAGCGAATCACGAGCCGGAACATCGCCCTCCTTTGCGGTCAGCCAAAGGGCAGTTGCGGGGCATCGGCCAAGGACAGCTGGCCGGCGATCGCTCGATCACCGGCCTTCTTCGAGCCCTTCTTGGTCGTGGCGTAGATGCGGTCGACGGCGAAGGAACGGATGGTTCGATCGCCGGGCCTCCCTCCGATCACCTCGATCGACTCGGTCCCGTTGTGGCGGTTGAGCACGTGGGCCCGGAACTGCCACGTTGCCCCTCGGATCGGGACACCGGCCACGACTACCGCATCACCGACCCTTAAGCCGTTCCATGACTCTGCCCGTTCAAGGTGCTCGGAGGCGGCCAACGCGGCCCGTTTGGCCGTCGGCCGCTTCGGCCGGACCATCAGCCCTCGACCAGATCGAAGACCCGTGCCACCACGCCCTCGGCCGATGGGGACTGAAGCTGCCGGTCCGATTTAGGTTCGCTCTTCACGCAGGACCCGGAAACGGTGGAGGAACAACAACACGACGGCGATGACGACGAGTACGGCAGCCACGTACCCGGCATAGTTGAAGTCCTTCAGCACGTGCTCGTAGCTGCTACCCAGGCTGTAGCCCACAGAGGTGAGGGCCGCACACCAGATGGTGCAGCCGATGACAGTGAAGACGAGGAACTTCACCACAGCCATCTCACCCAGTCCGGCGGCGAACGAGACAAAGGAGCGGAGCAGGGGGATGAACCGTCCAAACAGGACGAAGGGCTCGCCCCGACGGTCGAACCAGGCCTCGGCGCGGTCAAGGTCCTTGTGGGTCAACAAGACGTACTTGCCTACCCGGTCGACGAGGGGCCGGCCCCCGAAGTACCCGATCAGGTAGCCGGCGAGGGACCCGAGGACCTCGGCCACGACGGCCACCACGATGACCAGGACCAGGTTCAGCGGATGGGGCTCGTTCGGGATCTGGCCGCTGGCCAGCACTCCCCCGTAGATGATGGCCACCTCGGCTCCGACGGGCAGGCCCATCGACGAGATGAAGCTGAGTACGAAGACTGCGAGGTAGCCCCATGTTTCAAGGAAATGCTCCATAAGTCATCAATGTTTACTCGCTCAGGGTCAGGGACTCGGCCACCCATGGGACTGAGCTCACCGGACGCTCGACTACCGTCACCGGCGTGAGCACTCTTGACCCCTGGACTCCACCGATCGAGGACCGATGCATCACCCCCGACGGCCTCGGCATCGCCACCTATGACTTCGGCGGCTCGGGCGATGATCTCTTGCTCGTCCATGCCACCGGATTCTGCGCTGCCGTTCTCGGGCCCCTGGCTGAACGCCTTGGCGACCGCTACCACTGCTGGGGCATCGACCTCCGCGCTCACGGCCGGTCCGACCGACCGGCCGATGGGAACTTCCACTGGGCGGGTTTCGCTCTCGACGTCCTGTCGGCCATCGACCATCTCGGGCTCGAGGACCCCGTCGGGTTCGGGCACTCGTGCGGCGGGGCGGCTGTGCTTTTGGCCGAACAGGCCAGGCCCGCCACGTTTCGCTCGCTGTACACCTTTGAGCCCGTCGTCTTCCCCCACCCCGAAGGATCGCCCGAGTCCGCCTTGATGGAAGAGAACGCCCTGTCGATCGGCGCCCGAAGACGGCGTGAGACCTTCCCCTCGGCCGGAGAGGCGATCACCAACTTCTCCTCCAAGCCCATGTTCGCCAGTCTCGACCCTCGGGTTCTCCAGGCCTACGTCGAGTACGGGTTCGAGCCGGTCCCGGACGAGGATGGAGGGGACGGCATGGCCATCCGGCTCCGGTGTCGGCGGAACGACGAAGCAGACGTCTACGCCCACGGCTACGCCCATGATGCCTTCGCCCACTTAGGAGAGGTCCAGTGCCTGGTGGCCCTGGCCTGCGGCGAAGACACCGACTCCATGGGCCCGAGCGTTCTCGCCGCCGACGCGGCACAGCTTCCCCGGGCGACCATCGACGTCCTTGCCGGTCTCGGCCATTTCGGGCCGTTAGAACAGCCGGGCGTGGTGGGCCATTCCGTGATCGCGGCGATGAGCACCTCTCATGAGACACCCTCGCCGTAGGCTGTCGCTGTGCCCTTCGAGTTACCCCGATCTCTCTCGCCGTCCAAGGTCACCTCGTTCCGGGACTGCGCCCTGGCCTTCCGCTTCAACGCCATCGATCACCTCCCCGATGAGCCGACCGTATGGACGGTCAGGGGGACACTCGTCCACAGCGCCCTCGAGGGCCTGTTCTGGAACCATGGCCGAGGAGAGCGGACGCCGTCGGCCGCCGCAGCTGAACTGGACCGCGTCTGGATCGACCTCCAATCCGATCCCGACTACCTGTCCCTCGCCCTCGCCGAGGAAGATGCCATTCGATTTCGAGACGAAGCGGTAGCCCTCGTCCGCAACTATTTCGAGCTCGAGGATCCGAACGAGGTGACCCCGGTGGGGATCGAGCTCATGCTCGAAGCCAAGGTCGGGAGCATGCGACTGCGCGGCATCCTCGATCGCTTGGACCTGACTCCGAGCGGCGACCTGGTGGTCGTCGACTACAAGACGGGACGAGCTCCGTCGGCAGCCTTCGAGCACTCCAAGCTCATCGGCGTGCACATCTACGCGTTGTTATGCCAAGAGGTCCTAGGCCGGGCGCCGGTCCAGGTAAAGCTGCTCCACCTGAAAGAGCCCATGATCATCACCACCGAGCCGTCCGAGCAGGCACTGCGCGGCAATCGGGTCAAGACCATGGCCGTCTGGTCGGCCATCGAACGGGCCTGCGACAACGAAGACTTCCGCCCCCGGCCCTCGCCACTTTGCAACTACTGCAGATTCAAGACCTTCTGCCCCGCCTACGGAGGCGACCCGGCACAGGCCGCAGTGGCGTTGGGTGCGACCATGAAGGGCGTGGCGTGACCGCCGAGCGCGATCCCATCACGAGTGACGAGGGCACGCTTCCGAACCCGGACGGGGCCGAACCCAGCTCGGGTGGCTTCATGGGACTGGTCGAGGACTTCGACCGACGGGTGGATACCTGGTTCGAGACCGCCCGAGGCAAGCCGGCCCTCGACGGGGTAGCCAAGCTGATCACTGGATTCGGCGATCACGGACTCATGTGGGCGGTGACTGCTGCCTGGCGAGCCCGCCACACCGGTCCGCAACGAGCCCAGGCCGTCCGGGCGTTGACGGTGGCCGGCATCGAGTCGAGCCTGGTCAATGCCCTGATCAAGTCCCAGATCGGCCGGGCCCGGCCCGACCGATCAGGCCTTCGGCTCACCGAGGGCGGAGTGCCGGTACGGGAGCCGAAGACCAGTAGCTTCCCGAGCGGCCATACATTGGCTGCCTTCTGCTCGGCCACCATCATGAGCCAGCGCGGCGATCGTTCGGGCAACGCCCTGCTGTTTGCCGGAGCCAGCCTGGTGGGCGTCAGCCGACTCCATCTCCGAGCCCATCATGCATCCGATGTCGTCGGCGGGGCGGCCATCGGCGTGGCGCTCGGTCTGCTCGGGCGCACACTGCTCTGAGCGGCTCGGCGCTCGCCGGTACCGCCGTGTCGGAATTCGGCGGTGGAGGACGGAATGCCTCACACCGCTTTGGGGTTGGAAAGGCATGAGCGCTCCAACCAAGTTTGCTGTGACCTGGGACTACCGCTGCCCGTTCGCCCGCAACGGCCATGAGCACATCCTTGACGGACTCGAGGCGGGAGCACCCTGGGACGTGACCTTTGTTCCGTTCTTTTTGAACCAGTCCCACGTGCCCGAGGGGGGCGTGCCGGCCTGGGAAGACCCGGCCCAACAGTCCGACCTGTTGTCCCTGGCCGCAGGGGTGGTCGTCCGGGACCGGTTCCCCGAGCACTTGCTCAAAGTCCATCGCTCGTTGTTCACGGCCCGCCATGACGAGGGCGGGGATCTGAGGGATCGTAAGGTCGTCCATGCCGCTCTGTCGAGGGCGGGCGCCGATGCCGATGCCGTGTTGGCCGAGGTGGAGTCGGGATGGCCCGCCAAAGTGATCCGAGACGAGCACGAGGGCGTCGTCTCCACACTCGATGTCTTCGGTGTTCCTACCTTCATCGTCGGTGACGACGCAGTCTTCGTCAGGCTGATGAACCGCCCAAAGGGCGACGCTGACGTGGCCCGGTCCACTATCGACCGCATCCTCGGCCTCATCTCCGAGCAGCCCGAGCTGAACGAGTTCAAGCACACTCGCCTCTCACTCTGAATCGGCGCGCTGGCAGGCGAACGGTCGGAGACGGATGCCTAGTGCCAGGAGCCTAACCCTCTCCTAGACGGTTAGACCAAAGCGGAAAGTGTAGCTACCGTGGCCTTCACCTGGTCCAATGAGCCGAACGGTGCGGCACAGAAGTCGGTGATGCCCAGATCGATCAGCCGGCGGATCTGCGACGTCACTTCAGCCGCCGTGCCAATGATGGCCACATCGGCCGGGCCTGCCGCTCCTTCTCTGTCGAGCATGGCCCGGTAGGAGGGAAGTGTCCCGTACATGGCGAAGACCTCAGACGCCATCTCCTTGGATCCGGCCGTGTCGTCGGTGACGCAGACAGGGAGGCCCACGCCGACCTGGGGCTCGGGTCTCCCGCCTTCGGCCGCCGCTTTTTGGATGGTCGGGATGATGTGCGATTGGATCGTCTCGGGCCCGGTCATCCACGTGATGGTCCCAGATGCCAGCCGCCCGGCGATGTTGAGCATCGTCGAGCCCAATGCTGCTACCAGGACGGGTGGGGCAGGGGCTTTGACCTGGAGCGGGCCGAATGTCGAGGCCGTCAGCATCTCACCGGCGAACGTGACCTGCTCTCCTTCGAGCAGCGGAACGAGGATGGAAAGGTACTCCCTCATGTGCCGAGCCGGCTTGTCGAAGGACTGCCCGAAGACGTTCTCTATGACCAACTGGTGTGACAACCCGATGCCCAAGGTGAGCCGGTTGTGCGTCGCCGCCTGCACGGTGAGGGCTTGGGCGGCCAGCATCACCGGGTGTCTCGGATAGGTGGGCACCACTGCCGTTCCGAACTCGATGCCAGGAACCTCCCTGCCGATCGCGGCGATGGCCGTCAGAGCGTCGTAGGCGAAGATCTGGGAGGCCCAAGCGACCTCGATGCCCGACTCATGGAGCCACGCCACCTCGCTGACCATCTCGTCGAATGGCTTCTCCGTGTTGAACATCACGCCAATCCGCATTGCTTCCTCCTTCGTCGACCGCCCGTGCTCGCCGCGCCGTCGGCGGCCGCTCCGTCAGGCAGTACTGCCACCGTAGCGGCCACTCTCCCCCGAGGGAGCCCGGCCGTTGCGCCGGATGTGCCCCCGCGGCTCGGACGAGGCAGAATGCCGGAATGTCAGTTGCCATCATCATGGGAAGCTCATCCGACTCGTCCATCATGGACGACGCCGTCCAGACCCTCCGCTCCTTCGGGGTACCGGTCGAGGTCCGGGTCCTGTCGGCCCACCGAACGCCCGATGCCACCATGGCCTTCGCCCGGGGAGCCGCCGGGGCCGGCCACAAAGTGATCATCGCCGCCGCCGGAGGGGCCGCCCACCTGGCCGGAGTGGTGGCCGCAGCCACTCCCCTCCCGGTCATCGGGGTGCCCATAGCGCTCGCCAACCTCGGTGGGCTCGACTCGCTGCTGGCTATGGTCCAGATGCCGAAGGGAATTCCCGTGGCCACCGTCGCCGTCAACGGAGCCCGCAATGCCGCCCTCCTCGCCGTCAGGATCATGGCCCTCTCCGACGAGCGGCTGGCCGCCGAACTTGAGGGTTTCATCGCCAACCTGGCCGACCAGGTCCGTGACATGGACGCAGAGATCGTGTCCCGCTACGCCGACTGAGTGCCTCAGTCGGCACTCCATGGGGGGGCCAGACCGGCAATGGCCTCCTCCAGCGCCATGCCGACGGGAATGACCGCCATGACCGGGATGTCCACGCCATTGGCCACGTAGCGTCCGACGTGCTCCCGGCACTCGGCGAAGGACCCGTGGACGAGCAAGGCATCGACCACCTCGTCGGGAATCACTTCCAAGGCGCCCTTTCTGTCCCCTGACTGCCAGGCGGCCCACATCGCCTCGAGGGCAGGGGCCCTCCCCAGCCAACGGTGGAACTCGGCATAGACCTCGACGTTCAAATAGGCGGCGATCATCCGTCTGGCGATGCTCCGGACCAGGTCAGTGTCCTCTGACGGGCACACGAAGATCCGGGCACAGATCGGCTTGTCCGCCTGCAGCTCCGGCTTCACGACGGCCACGTCCTCGGCCGAGAGCCAGTTCAGTATCACTCCGTCCGCCTCGCGGCCGGCCAGGCGCAGCATCCCGGGGCGTAGAGCAGCGAGATAGATGGGCGGAGGCTGCTCTACCGGACGGCTCAGTCGGAAGCCGTGGACCGAGAAGGTGTCGTACTCCCGGTCGACCTTCTCGCCGGCCAGCGCCGACCGCAGGAACCTGATTGTGTCCCGCACTCGTTTGTAGGGCTCGGTGAACTCCATGCCGTTCCATCGACTGACGATCACGTCCGACGAGGTGCCGATGCCCAAGGTGAACTTCCCAGGGGCCGCCTCGGCCATGGCCGCCACCGATGTGGCGAGTAGGGCTGGGCCCCGGGTGTAGGCGGGAATGATGGCAACCCCAAGTTGCAGCGAGGGCGTCCAGGCCGCAGCGAGGGCCAGGGGTGTGAACCCATCGGTCCCGTCGGTCTCGGCCGACCAAACGTCGGTGTACCCCAGCCGGACTAAGTCCTCGTAGAGCCGGCGATGGTCGTCAAGGCCGACTCCGCCAAACGGCACTGTGATGCCGTAGCGGGGACCCGTCACTGGGTTCACTGTTCCATCTGTCATGAGTAGGTAATACACCCTCCGGGCATAGTGATTACATGACCAGTGACCGAAGGAGAAGATTTTCCGAGCGTCAACCCGAGCTCCCTCTCCCCACTGAAGCCCAGGCCAGCCACGCCCGGTTGGACGAGCGCGAGGCCCACGATTCCGAGGGTCCGGGAGTGGTGAAGGAATGGCGCCTCGACGAGCAGACCCGCCGCATCGGACTCCAGGGCGTGGCCGCCGCGCGTGCTCGCCTGGAGCGGGACGAGGGCGGCCGGACAACTGCGAACGAAGCTCCTCACCACCGTTCACGGCGGGCGGCCTAACAGCAATCGGCAGAGGCGGGTCACCGACGGCACTACGGTCAATTGGATGCCGACCGTAGCCGAGCGCCTGGGATACTCCCCCGATGCCAAATTGCTGATCCTCAACTGCGCCGACATGGGCTTGTGCCATGCGGCCACAGTTGGGGTTTATGACGCCCTTCGTGAAGGGATCGGCACCAGCGCCTCGCTGATCGTTCCCGCTCCGTGGGCTCGTGAGGCCGCATCCCGGTTCCGGGGAGATGACGTCGGTGTGCGACTCACTCTCAACTCCGAGCACGACCTCTACCGCTGGGGACCACTCACCCAGGCCCCTTCCCTACTGGATGGGGACGGCGGCTTCCCCCGGACGGTCGAAGACGTCTGGGACCACGCCGACCTGGACGAGGTTCGACGGGAGTGCCGGGCCCAGATCGAGCGGGCCGTTCTGTGGGGTTTTGACATCAGCCACCTGGACGCCCATCTGGACGCCTTGCTGCTTCGCCCGGAGTTCTTCGACATCTACTTGGAGCTGGCCGTCGACTTCGCGCTTCCGCTCCGACTGCTCAGTGCCGAGGCCGAGCCGAATGTGGGCTTCCCCGTGCGTAGCTTGGCCGCCGACGAGGGGGTCCTCTTCGCCGACCGCTTCGCCACCCTCCCCATGGTCGGGGCCCGCCAGGCATTCTCCGAGATGGTCGCCGGGCTGGAGCCCGGCATCACCGAGGTCACGCTCCATCCGGCCATCGACACCCCCGAGCTACGAGCCATCACGTCCACCTGGCAGCACAGGGTCGAGGACCATGTGCTCTTGGTGGCCGACCGCGGCCTCGGACAGATGGTCAAAGACGCTGGGGTCACCCTCATCGGCTATCGCCCCCTTCGAGAGGCGATGCGCCAGGGCTGACAGTCAGGCCGGGGATGGTTCCCGGGGCCAAAGGACCCCATCGATAACCTGATGGGCCATCGATGGGAGCGGGCGTGGCCGAAGGAGATCAGACGAGCGCCGATGGCAATGCGGCGGCCGCAGAGGCTCTCGTCCAGCGGACCCCACTGCCGCCACTGCGCCTCGTCGGCCTGGTCCTGCTCGACTCGGCCGGCAACGACCCGGTCCGCATCGAGGCCATGGAGTTCACTGACGGGGGCATCGGGGTGATCAGATCCCCGGGGGACGAACCGCGGATCCTGCCTTGGGAGTCTGTCATCGCACACGTCGTCGAGCGTTGGAGCGGAGGTGCCATTCCCGGCTGGTGGGTCGAAGCGGAACGAAACGGGCGTCCGGGGGTGGGGCGAACGGAGGTGATGGGGGCAGTCGCCACAGGACGGCCGGGGCGCCGTCCGTTGCCCGAGGCCGAACCCGGGGCGGTGATTGCCATCCAGACGCCCTTTGGCACCTATCGGTTCCTGTTCCCAGGGGGCGACCCCATTGCCCTCTCCAATCGCATCACCGACTTCGCCGTGCGCCACCAAGGGCTGTCGGGGGTGCCCTCGGTGACCCTCGTTGCCCGCCCGCGACGGGGAGACGACCGGAGACAGGGCAGCCGGACGACTCCTTCCCTCTCACCGTGGCACAGGACCCGGACCTTTTTGGTCATCGCACTCGTGACGCTGATCGCCGTGGCTGTCACCCTCATCCTCTTGCAGAGCGCGGGGACGATCCATCTCCCCTATCTCGGCGGTGCCAGTCCCGGGGCCATCAACGGCGAACTGCTGACAGGCTGAGCGACTCTCGACCCTCGACCCTCGACCACTCGACCGCCACCGGCTAGACCAGAGCCGACCTCCGGTCAGAACTGGGTGGCCTCGGCGATGCGTCCGATGAGCGCCTCCCCGTCGGGTGTCCGCACCCACTTGAGCAGGTCGAGCATGACGTCCATCGAGCCCGCCACCTTCAGCCGACCCTGCATGAACGCCACATTGGGGTCGAGCTCACCTCGTTGCATCGAGGCGGCATCTGCCCACACCATGGTCACGACCACGTCGGGCTGGTCGATCGGGCCGACGCCGGCCCCGTTCAGTCGGCCGTCTTCGAGGACCAAGTGGCCAGTGACATCTCCATCGGGGCCACCGGTGATCTCGCACTGGACCGACCCGGTGACCCCGAACCCGATCATCTGGTCTCCGGCCAAGTCACGAGCGCCCTCGAACCATAGCGATGACAGCCACGCACTCACGGCATCCGCCGAGACCGCGTCGTCCGACACCCGATGGCTCGACACTCCATCCTTCGACCATCCATCCTCCGACACTCCATCCTCCGACCCTCAAGCCTTCGAACCGTCACCGGGGACCAATGGTCGGCTCCGCCCATGAACTCAGGCCGGGGTGCGGATGCCGGCGAACAGGTCGGTTTCGACCTCGTCGACCGTGGCGTCCTTCGGCTTCGACACGACGGTGCCGTCGGCTGCCACCACCGACGCCAGTCGGTAGTCGTCGTAGGGGTGGATCGTCCGCATGACGTCGCGAGGAAGGCCGAACCAGAACGGAGACGTGGGGTCGACCTGGGTGGCGTNNGCTTGCGCCACTCCTCGTCGAAGGGTGACTGAAGGCCCAGGTCCACGAACTTCTGGTGAACCTCTTTGAATCGGGCCACGGAGAACTCGGTGTAGTAGAGCTTCTCGGGCTGCCACGGGTCCCCTGCCTCCCGGTAGCGCTCTGGGTCACCGGCAGCTCCGAAGGCGGCAACCCCGATGTCGTGGACCTTCAAGTGGTCGGGATGCGGGTACCCGGACTGGTCGTCGCCGTAGANNGCATGACCACCTCGTCGTAGCCGATAATGTCAGCCGCCAATTTCAGCTCCTCGGTCCGCAGGTCGGCGATGCGGGCTTTGACCTCGGGGGTGTTGAGCGCCGGGTTCAAGATCTCGCCCTCCTCCCCTCCCGTGCAGCAGACGAGCACCGTGTGGACACCTTCGGCGTGATAGCGAGCGATGGTGCCTGCCCCTTTGGACGACTCGTCGTCTGGGTGGGCGTGGACAGTCAGGATGCAGAGCGGATCAGACACGCTGATCACGCTACCGGGCAGGGAAGCCCTAAGCTTCATTGGCGAAGAGCGAGGGAGGATCAATCCATATGAGCGTGATGAAGCGTCTGTCCGGCATCGTCCAGGCCAAGACCAACAAACTGCTCGACAAGGCGGAGGATCCGAGGGAGTCTCTCGATCTCTCCTACCAAAAGCAGCTGGAGAGTCTCCAAAAGGTTCGCCGCAGCGTCGCTGACGTCACAACGGCAAAGAAGCGCATCGAACTCCAGGCCTCCCAGCTTCAGGGCCAGGCCGACAAGCTCCAACA
>PLSY01000086.1 GCA_003164275.1 Acidimicrobiaceae bacterium
GCCGAGGTGCAGGCCATGATCCAAGCCGCCGAATCGGACGACCCAGACATGGCCGCGCTCATCGCCCTGGCTGCGGTGACCGGAGCCCGACGCGGTGAATTGTGCGGGCTCCGGTGGGGTGACGTGGACTGGACCGGCCACACCTTGACCATCGAGCGGTCGGTCGCCACGATGGGTCGAGGGCAGCTCATCACGAAGGACACGAAGACCCACGCCGCCAGGCGTCTGGCCCTCGACACCTTCGGGGAAGAGACACTGAAGCGTCACCTACTCGTTATGGAGGACCGGGCCGTTGACCTGGGAATCTCCATCACGCCCGACTCCCCCATCTTCACCTACGACCTTGTGCGCCCGATCGCTCCAGACACCGTGAGTCACTACGTAAGGTCCATCGCCACGAAGGTCGGAGTGAACACTCACCTGCACGCGCTGCGTCACTTCGCTGCCACGGAGCTCATCGGCGCCGGCCATGATGTGCGGACCGTCGCCGGGCGGCTGGGCCACCGGGACGCCTCGGTGACCCTGAAGGTCTACTCCCACGCTCTGCCAGAACGGGACCGGGACGCGGCCGCAGCCCTCGGGAAAGCACTGACTCCTGGATGATCCCCAGTCCGCCCTTCGGCTGAAACCGCCGTCTGGCAGCACTGAGCCTGGCGGTTGATGCTGGAATGACTCTCCTGGCGCTCCCGGCTTGGTTCCACCTGGTCCTCGGCGCGGTCGTCCATCTCACAATTCACCGGGTCGGGGGCCTGAAGAAGGCGTCCTGACTGTGGAGGGAACAGAACGCGGATCTCCTTTGGCGGGTGTGCCAAGGTGGAGCGGTGCATCGATCCAAACCCCTCGTGCAGGCCCATGGGCTTCGCCGCTGGAGCCAGTCCTGCCTGCCAGTGGCCCCAGGAGGGGGGCCACCCCGGCCAGATGATGGTGTCCCATGGCACTCCAGCGTTAGGTGAGAATGGAGATATGGCCCGATCCGACCTCCTCGTGTCCCTAGTCCGGTCCGGCGCGGCCGGTGACCAGAGCAGCTTTCGGCGGACCGTCGAGGCGCTCATTGCCGAAGAGCGGGCAAAGAAGCATGGAGTGTTGGCTGAAGAACTCAGCGAGGCAATCGCCCAGTCACGACTGCCTGGACTAGTCGCGAGCAATGGAAACGGAAACCACATGAAGGGAAGCGACGATCTCGTTCACGAAATGGTTCCGGAGAGGCGGCTCGGCGACCTCATATTGCCTCCTGCCGTGACCTCAGCGACTACAGAACTCGTGGAGGAGCAACACCGAGCAGAACTTCTGCGTTCCTACGGGATGGAGCCTCGCCACCGCGTCCTGCTTGTAGGGCCGCCGGGGAGTGGCAAGACGTCGCTCGCCGAGGCTATCGCGACTGAAGCGATGGTGCCCCTCATTGTTGTGAGGTACGAGACCCTCATTGGTAGTTATCTTGGCGAAACTGCCGGGCGCCTGCACAGAATCTTTGAATCAGTGCGACATCGCCAATGCGTGTTATTTCTTGACGAATTCGACACCCTTGGCAAGGAAAGAGGCGACGAACATGAGACAGGCGAAATCAAGCGCGTAGTCAGTTCGCTCCTCTTGCAGATTGACCGGCTCCCCAGCTATGTCATCGTTGTCACGGCTACCAACCATCCAGAGTTACTTGATCGAGCCGTATGGCGCCGGTTCCAGCTACGGCTTTCACTGCCGAAGGCAACCCGCGCCGGGATCGAACATTGGCTGGAGAAATGGGTGCGTCAAACTGGACGACCTCTCGGGCTGGCGCCCCGAACCTTGGCCGACAAACTTGTGGGTGCAAGCTATGCGGAAGTTGAGGAGTTCGCACGCGATGTAGACCGGCGGGCCATTCTCTCCATGCCGGAACCCGACATGAAATTGATCCTGCGTACACGCTTGGACCAATGGACTGACCGAGCGCGTCCCGAACAATGACCGATGTCACTCTCCCGACTTATCGCCCAATCCTCCTGACCTCTCCTGCGAATCGGCGCCTATTTGCTCCCCGAGGCATGGGTGGGGAGAGCGCGCGGCTTCCAACTCGCGGTCGTCAGACCCAACGCCTTACACCTCGCTTCGATGCTCTCATCACATCGTTGGAACAGCAACGGGTAACAGCACAAACAAGTCTCCCTGCGAGCGATCCGGAACTTGTCCTCGTCTTCGAGACGCGGGGCAGCGTCAGTGAAGTGTTCACCGCAGTGAAGAAAGCCGGCCTCGAACTCCTGATCGAGGTCGAAGATGAGTTCGAGCCTGACGAAGACTTTCAGAAGGAGGCGGCGAAGCCTGCAGACGTACCCGGGCTTCTGCACGTGGCACTTGCGAGCTTGGAGGCCGTTCGCCAGCTCCGCCAGTTGTGGGAAACGTGGTCGCGCGGCGAGCCACTCGTCGGATTTGGCGGCATGGGTAGCGGCCTTGCGTCACTCTTCAATCACCTCAAGGACGTGCGGCCGTGGGGCCCCGATGATCGAGTGCGATCCACTGGGTTGGTCGACGCGATTGAGGATCGATTGGCCTCGGGCGTTCAGGAAGTGCCAATCGAGGCTGAACTTTGGTTCTACGAATCGACAGCACGCCGGTCTGAGGCGGAGACCGACGTGCGTAACGCAATCGCCGAGCTTGGTGGACGGGTTACCCTCACGGCGATTCATGAGGGATTCGGATACCACGGCATCGCAGCAATCATCCCAACAGACTCGCTACGAGTCATCTCGGATCAGGGTCCGGCCGCGATTCAACTACTCCGCAGCAACGACATCTTCGTCGTTCGGCCCGGCGGCCAATCAGTACAACCTTCAGAAGACGATGCGCGACCTGGAAGCGCATCGTGGCCCATAGGGGTGGCGCTGCCAACTGGCGACCCGACGGTGCTCTTGTTGGATGGCTTGCCTGCTGCAAACCACGCGCGACTAGCTGGCCGAGTGGTCGTGGTGGATCCTGATGGGCTAGATGACGGGACCTACGACGCGCAACTTAGGCGGCACGGAACGGAGATGGCGTCGCTCATTGTCTGGGGGGACTTAGGCGCCGACGAAAGTCCTCTGAATCGACCCGTCCTGGCGCGACCAATTCTGAAGCCTGATCCTGGATCTCTGCGACAGGACGAGGCGGTGCCCGAAGGCATGCTTCTACCCGACCTAATGGTTCGCATATTTCGGGAGATTGCAGCCAACACACCTTCAATTCGAATCGTCAACCTATCGGTTTGCGATCCACACGCACCCTTTGAAACCATCCCCAGCGGTTGGGCTAGGGCTCTGGACTGGCTGACAGCCGAGCATGGCGTGCTTTCGGTCGTTTCCGCAGGCAACCACCCTACCGTGGAGCTGGCCGTCGACCGAGACATGTTTGCCGCTGCGCAGGACGGTGACCGACGTCGGTGGACACTTGAGGCGCTCCAAACTCATGCGCTGTCGCGTAGGTTGCTCACTCCCGCCGAGTCGATCAATTCCCTAACTGTAGGAGCCCTTCATAGCGACGCCGCTGGCATCTACGTGACTGGCCACCGGGTGGATCTGCTCGAAGATGCGTTGATTCCAAGTCCCGTCAGCGCCATCGGACGGGGGTTCCGGCGCAGCGTGAAGCCTGATGTGCATGCCCCAGGCGGACGGCAACTCTTCACTGTGGATTTGGGTAGTCCGGTGGCTTCGACGCG
Source organism: Acidimicrobiaceae bacterium (assembly GCA_003164275.1). The sequence goes on from PLSY01000086.1 coordinate 3,662, forward strand.
GCTGTACCCGGCGACCGGGACGTTGTCGCCTGGGCTCCGCGCCGCATGCCCCACTCCGGCAGATCCCACAACAGGAGAGGTTCACATTCGCGGTACGAGCGGTGCGACAGCGCTCGCTTCGCGGCGAGCGGCCCGACTTCTGGACCTCGTCGACACACTTCGCCCAGGTGTCGCTGGCTTCGAAGATCGCCACATTGCCGCCGCATTGAAGGCCTTGGTTGTGCACGGCGCCGAGTGGCCCGACACCAGGTTGGTCAATGATGCAAGCGACGGACTACCAACTGATCGCTTTCTCACGTACGGATGGCTAGCGACCGACCATGTTCTCGGTTGCCCAACTCATCGGGTCACTGTGTTGGCTGTAGGAGACCTCGCCGCGCGGGAGGAGGAAGATGTTGTCATCCCGCTTCCCTTGGCTCTGAGCGGCTTAGTGGGAAAGCGTCGTGTCACCGCGACGCTCGCCTGGCTTTCACCCATCAACTGGCGCCATCGCCAATACCGTCGTGCCAAACTAGGATTTGGCAAGCCAGGCGGCGCATTGAAACCCGTGATCGAGTCCAAACAGATCGGGTCTCAGCGAGCCCAGCGCGGTACGGTGCAGCATCAAATCTACGAGGGGAGCGGCGCCGTTCCCATCGGGGATGACGACAACCTCCGTCTCACAGTGCAGTGCATGGAGCAAGCGGGCGGGTTGAACGGCACGTCCATACCGTACGCCATTGCAATCAGCTTTGAAGTAGCTGAGGCTCTCGGCGTGGACGTGTACGCGGAGGTTGCGGCCAGAATCCGACCTCCGGTCCGGGTTGCTGCACGGCCATAGGGCCTGCCGGAACGCTCGACATCCGCCCCGCCTGTTGCCTGAGCAACGGAAGGTCCGCCATCGCTCGATCTGCTACTCCATCTCGAAACCGTAGGCGTCCAGCTTCAGCGTCCGCGCATTTTCTGTCACCGTTCGGGTCACGTGATCTGTGGTCGGACCCCGACAATTGAGCCACTTGACCTGGATCAGCTCACCGTGACCCGGCCCCATGCAGATTGCTGCCAGTAACCTCGGATGTCCGTGGCAACTCTTTCCTCAGCCTGCGCCACTTTCAGCCAGCTGTTCGATCATGCCGGTGGCATCTGTAACGACTGCATAGTCGACGTCGATCGCGTCGAAGTGCCGGCGAGCGCACTCGATCTTCACGTTCTCCTCGTGACGCCGCTGTTCGGCTTCCAGAGATCCCTTGGTTTCCCGTACCAAGTACAGGCGCTTCGTCTGCTCGAAGACGATTGCCCAGTCGGGGTTATAGGACCCGAGGGGCGTGTCGACCGTGAACCACGCGGGGAGCTTGACGAAGAACTTCACGCTCTTGTTGTCATCAAGGGCTTTGGCGAAACGTCGCTCCACCTCGGAGTCGATCTCGACGTGGTCAAAAGGCGTCTTGTCCTTGTTCTGCACCTTGTAGAGGCGAG
>PLSY01000295.1:0-134 GCA_003164275.1 Acidimicrobiaceae bacterium
AGGCCGAGCCGAAGACCATGCGCTATCGGGTCCTCCACGTGGCCGCGTTCCTCGCCCACAGGTCCAGGGGACTCACCCTTCGGTTGGATGAGACGTGGCCATGGGCAACCGATCTCTGCGAAGCCTTCGCCAGA
>PLSY01000295.1:189-37692 GCA_003164275.1 Acidimicrobiaceae bacterium
GGGGGTCGGACGAATGATCGAGGCTAGTGCCCGCGAGGATCGACGAGGGTCGTTCCTCTCCGTGACGATTGGCTAGTCGCGTCTGTTTAGGCCGGCTTGAGTTCAACCCACAAGCTTTTGACCCCTCGAGCGAAGAACACCGGGTTGAAGGTAGGAGGTGGTTCGGGGAGGAATGTAATCGTGTCGACCATCTGCGCCAAGCGCTCAAGCACCACGCGTACCTCCATGCGTGCCAGTGTTGCCCCAGGGCAGACATGCGGACCCGTGCCAAATGAGAGGTGGTCACGCGGGTTCGACCGGTCGAGTCGGAACTCGTTCGCTGACTCGTAATGCTGCTCGTCGCGATTTGCGGCGCCTAAGCACAACTGGACTTGATCGCTCTCTGCCAGGTCGGTGCCGTCGAGCGCAAAAGGTCTCATGCACGTTCGGAACAGCATCTGCACAGGTGCATCGAGTCTCAGAGACTCCTCGACAACCACATCGACCATTGCCGAGTCTTCTTTCATCGCTGCAAACACATCCGGGCAGCGAGCGAGTGTGAAAAGGGCGTTTCCCAGCAGATTCCTCGTCGTCTCATTGCCGGCCATGATCAGCATCATCATCTGAGTTCGTACGGCCCTGTCGGAAAGGGGTTCACCATCGAGATCGGCCTCGAGAAGGCGCGTTATGACATCGTCGGGGGGGGACACCTCATTTCTTCGGTCAGCAATTAGAGCCTCGACGTATCGAGTGAACTCGGGATGGACGGCGCTTATCCCGGCGTCGACAATGCGGTACTGCGCTTCGAGGAACTCGTCAGACATCTGACCAAACCGTGCGGCGTCTTCGCGAGGAATGCCAAACACGAATGCCATCGCTTCGGTCGGAATCGGGTCCACCAGGGTGGGTACAAGGTCAACCGGTCCCACTCCAACGATTTTGGTCAAGAGCTGCTCGGAGAGCTCGGCGACGAAGGGCTCGACAGAGGCGAGTCGATGCGGTGCGATCACTCCATTGATGACGCGTCGGACCCTGCCATGACGAGGTTCAGGGATCGATGGCAGGATCTGCTCGTCTGCCGGAACTTCGGGGTTGTAACCCAGGGTCCCGCCAAAGGTATCGACGTTCTTGAGCGCTACGGCAATGTCGTCATAGCGAGTGACGATGCGTGTGCCTCTAGCGTCAGTGGGCAGACCCGGCTTTACGCGCATTTGCCCGAGTCTTTCGTTGGTCTTTTCGTACACAGTGTCATTTGCATGACCACTAGGTTCAGGCGCCACGGTCACTCCGTTGCTTCGGTTGGATAATGGAATTAAGATTCGACAATCGAAAGTACACTGATTTACTCGCGTCTGCCACGGTCCGACCGCTTTGGCGCTCTAATCGCCTTCTAAACATGGCGTCCGAGCCGAAACTTGCAGCGTTACGGGACAGCGGTCCGGAGTCTGGAGAATCGAACGCTCGCATGACTCGAAAAGCCTTTATCAAGACAATGGCCTATGCACAGGCCTAGAGGAGGTCCGTCCAGATGCCGAGGCATCTACCTCAAATCGACTGTGAGCGGCAATGCACCTTGCTCTTCGCCTGAACCTCTACCGCGCAGCAACTCTTGAATTTCCCCTAGACCTTGTCCAAGCAGCTGACGAGATCGGCTATCACTCAGTTTGGAGCGCAGAGGCATACGGGGCTGATGCTCTCACCCCTCTCGCCTATTTGGCCGCACTCACCAAGCGGATCAAGCTAGGCACAGCAGTAGCCCAGTTGGCCGCTCGGCCCCCCACGACCTTGGCCATGAGCGCTTTGACTATCGATTCCCTTGCCGGCGGTGGACGGGTAATCATTGGGATCGGAGTCTCTGGTCCCCAGGTCGTAGAAGGTTGGTACGGTCAACCGTGGGGCCATCCCAACGACCGTTTGCGAGATTACGTTGCCATCCTGCGCAAGGTGCTTGCCCGTGACGCTCCCGTTCGGCACAACGGCACCGAGATCTCGTTGCCTTTTTCAGGGCTGGGTTCTACGGGGCAGGGCAAGGCTCTTCGTTCGATCCTGCATGCCAGCGGACCGATTGAGGTTTGGCTGGCTGCCGGTGGTCCTCGCAACACCGAGCTTTGCGCTGAAGTCGCCGACGGTTGGCTGCCGATGGGCCTCGGAGTTGGCGATCAGCACATGCCGTTGCTCGAGCGGGGATGGAAGACGAGGGGCGGTCGGCCTCCCGACTTTGACATCTTTTCGGGACTATCAGTGCATCTGACCGACGATGTCGCTGGGGCACTGAACCAAATGCGCCCATTGGTCGGTAAGTACGTTGGAGGAATGGGCAGCGCCACCCACAATTATCACCGAGAGGCGATGGCGCGAAGGGGTTTTGCTGAAGCAGGGGCGAAAATCCAGGAGCTGTGGCTGGCTGGGCGGAAAGACGAAGCAATCGCAGCTGTTCCGGATGAGTACCTCGAACAGTCGACCTTTCTCGGAGACAAACAACGCATTCGCCGGCGGTGGGCCGCTTGGTCTCCTCCATCCGGAGTCACCGGCGTGATCGTTGATGCCTCGGGCGTTGATGAAGTTCGGTTAGTGGCGAATCTAAGGGACGGATCGTGAGCATTGATCGCCACTTCCCGTCGTATCAACACAGATAACGTTCCGCGTTCTCCTTGGATTGCCAATATTGGAACGAAACACTTCATGTGGAAGGCCGCCTCGGAGGCTTGTGAAATCACCCGGAATCAGAGGACCTGATCTGGAAGGGGAGCCGGGCCCCCGGACATGGCCACCGAAACCGAGCGAGCCGACCGTGCCCACCCAGGGTGACGTAGAGGGTGCGGCCATCAGCGCCACCGAAGCATGCGTTCGTCGGTAGCGGATCCGGCACATCGACCATCCAAATGCCCCCGTTCGGGTGGACGACGGCGAGTCCTCCAGCGCCGGGCATTGCCACGATCACTCTACCCATTGCGTCCACGACGAGAGAGTCGAACGCAATCATCCCCGGGAGCCGACCGAGCACCTCCACTCCATGCGCCCTTGGATTCTGCGGAACTCGATCCGCCCCGACGTCCCAGGTTAAGACTCGGCCGCTGGGCGTGTCGGCAACATAGAGTTTTTCCCAGTCGGGCGAAAACCCGATGCCGTTCGGACCGAGCAGACCGCGAGCGAACACTTCGAGGTTGGAACCGTCGGAAGCACCTCGATAGACAGCTCCGAGAACCGTGTCGTTGAGACCCGTCTTCCCTGTGTCTGTGAACCACATACGGCCTTGTCGATCGAAAGCAATATCGTTGGGGGCCGACAATGGCACCCCCTCGAACTCGTTGAAGACGTGCCGTGAGTCTCCAGAGCTCGGCTCTACGCGTTCAATCCATCCGCCCCGATAGTCGGGTGGAGTCATCGTCCCTGTGGCGAGGTCCATCGGATACCACGACCCGTCAGCCAGTTGGGACCATGGGAGTCCACCGTTGTTGCACACGTAGACCGCACCGTCGGGACCGATCGCAGCGCCGTTTGGTCCACCACCCAACTCGGCGACAACCTCGATGGCTCCGGAGGGGGTCACTCGGGTGAGCGTGCCCCCACGCACCTCCACGACAAGCACTGATCCGTCGGGACATGAAATTGGACCTTCTGGAAACCCAAGTCCTTCGGCGATGATCTCAAGGTCGTCTGGCACGGGGGTCCGTGGGATAGGCGGAGGACCGTCAATTTCCGCATGTATCTGATGGGCGAACGGCTTAAGTTCAAACATCCCGCCCCTCCTATCTGAAAAGATGCATGACAGCATCGTCGTGGAATTCAACCATAGCAATTGTGATTTGGTGATTGAGGAGATGGGGGGCGAGAGCCGCGATTGACTGCGGATCGACGGGTAGGGTAGAAAGGAAACTACCGAATCCAAATTTCCATAGTGGAATGTTCTTCAGGGAGGCCTTGTGCCCTACGTGCCGCACCGAACGAAGTCGTCCGAAATAAGGGACCAGCTCGATCATCCCGTACTCGACTGCGACGGGCACCTCCGCGAGTTCCTGCCCGAATGGCTCGACTACATGGAGGAGGTGGGGGGCAAGAGCTGGTTGGACGGATACCTGAAACGTGTGGGCGCTGAGCTGGCAGACGCTAAGCCAGCAGGTCTTGGACCGAACAAGGACTTTGGTGCAGCCGCTCTTTACACCCAGGAGCAGCGCCAGCATGGGCGCATTAGGCGTGGGCCCTGGTGGGGTATGCCGGTCGCCAACCCGATCGACTGCGCCTCTCCGTACCTTCCCAAGCTTCTCATCGAGCGCACCGAAGAGTTGGGCATCGACTACTTCATTACCTATCCGACGTGGGGCCTGACGGTCCACACAATTGCGGATGACGAGGATCGCCTCATTGCCACCCGGTCGGTCAACTTGATGCACTCCAGGGTGTGGAACGGTGATTCCGAGGTCGCCAAGCGGGTGCATGTGCCCGCGGTAATCCCCATGAAGACTCCCGAGGAGGCCATCGCCGAACTCGAGCACTGTGTACAGGAGCTCGGATTCAAGGCGATCAAGATTCCGGCCTCGATCCCGCGTCCGATCAAGGCGCTCGCGGAAAAGTATCCGGGAATCGAGACCGAACTGCCCGACGGCATCTGGGCAGATACGTATGGCCTCGACAGCGAGTACGACTACGACCCCTTCTGGCAGCGATGCACCGACCTCGGTGTGGCGGTCACCTGCCACGGGGCAGCCGCTTATGGCTTTCCCTGGAAGAATCGCTCCATCAGCAGCTGGACATTCAACCATGTCGGCAATCAGCCCTGGATGCAGGACATGCTCTGCAAGAGTCTCGTAATGGGTGGCGTCACCCGACGCTTCCCGCGACTTAACTTTGGCTTCCTCGAGGGTGGCGTCGGTTGGGCTTGCATCCTTATAAATGACATTGCCGCTCATTTCGGCATGCGATCGGTCGAAGCTCTCGAACTCCTGAACCCGGCGAATCTAGACAAGGGAGCGTTTGACGAACTGATGACTGAGTACGGGGATGACCGGTTCAAGGGACGCCTCGATCAGGTAGTCCAGATCTTTCCGGATCCGTCTTCACCCATCGAGCCAGAGAACTACAACGACTTCAGGCACATGGACGTGAACAGCAAGGCTGAAATTCAGCCCCTGTTCGAGAACCTCTACTACGGCTGTGAAGCGGACGACAAGATCAACGCTTGGGCATTCAACACGAAGGTCAATCGTTTCGGCATGACTCTCAAGGCCTTTTTCGGATCTGACATCGGCCACATGGACGCCCCCGACTTCGGCGCAGTTGTCGAAGAGACGTATGAGCTGGTAGAGGATGGTGTGCTCGATGCTGACGAGTACCGACTCTTTGCAGCGGATCATGCCATCTTGCTTCACGGCCGCATGAATCCCGACTTCTTCGTCGGTACCGCCATCGAGGACTACGCGGGCAAAGTTCTTGCCAACGACTCCGAATGGAACGAGCCAACAGTGGCCTGACGCCTCAGCCCAGACACGCTGGCGCCCGCGTTGGGCGACAGCAAGGAACGCCCCCACGTGGCAGGATCGCGTGCGCCGTAGCCGGTCGTGGCCACCGCCGCTGAAGTACGGAAGGACCAGTCAGATTGGAAAAATCCGACGAACAAGTTCTCGCCGGGCTTGAGCGCGGAGTTTTTACTATCACGCTTAATTCCCCTCAGGTTCGCAACGCTCTGACGCCTGGCATTGAGGCAGGTCTGCGTAGCGGGCTGAGGCGGGCAGAACAGTCCGATGTCCGCGCTGTTGTGCTGACGGGGAGAGGTCCCGCCTTCTGTGCTGGGGCGAACATGAAGGAACTCGGCAGCAACGAAGGCCGTGACGCAGCGTCGCTCCGCCTTCGGGCTCGGGAGATCCCCGAGTCGATTCTCCTACCCCTTGCTCGTCTTGAGAAGCCCGTTATCGTCGCGCTGAATGGCGCAGCGGTCGGTGCTGGTATTGGCCTGGCACTCGTTGCCGACTACAGGGTCTGGTCCTCCAGTGCCTCAATGGTCTTCGCATTTCTTCGACTCGGGCTAGTGCCAGACCTAGGGATCGCGTGGAGCCTTCCACGTCTGATCGGCCACCGACTCTCTCGGGACCTACTCCTCGATGGCCGTACCGTTGCTGCCGAGGAAGCGCTGTCACTTGGACTTGCTGACAAGGTCGTAGATCCTGACGAACTCGAGGTGGCAGCGGAAGCATTCGCCCGAGAGTTGGCGGACCGGCCGACAATGGCATGGGGGGCAACCAAGCGGCTCCTGGCTCGAGGCGGAGACTCCAGCCTCGAGCGCTTCCTCGACGAGGAGGTGCTAGTCCAGAGTGGACTCGTCCGTACCGAGGACCACGCCGAAGGCGTGCGTGCCCATCTCGAACGCCGCAGCCCAGAGTTTCGAGGACGATGAGGAAAATGGGGTGAGCATGGAGACATTCGAGACAATCCTCACCGAGGAGAAGGACGACGTTCTTATCTGCCGGTTTAATCGACCCGACCGTCGCAACGCCGTTGACGATCGCATGCACAAGGAACTCGTCCGTCTCTTCACCGCCATTGCCGCTCGCGACGATCTCCATGTGGTGATACTCACTGGGGAGGGCGTGGCTTTCTGTGCTGGAGGCGATATCGCCCATATGGACGACACCTTTGAGCATCACGACGAAGCTCACGATGGACTCTTCAGGGATGCCGCCAACCTATTCCGAGCCATCCTTTCAGTCCGGCAGCCAATCATCGCCGCAGTCAACGGCGACGCCATCGGTCTGGGCGCCTCTCTGGCGGTCTTATCCGATATCGTCTTCATGAGCCGTACCGCCCGGATCGGAGACCCTCATATCCGAGCGGGACTGGTTCCGGGAGATGGTGGACTCATCGCTTGGCCACTTCTGATGCCCTTGAACCAAGTGAAGGAGCTCCTCTTTACCGGTCGCCTCCTTCACGCGGAGGAGGCCCAGCGACTCGGTCTGGCCAATCGCGTTGTTGACCCCGACAGCCTCGAAGAGGAAGCACTCGAGTTCGCCCGAGACCTCGCGAAAACACCTCAACACGCTCTGAGGTTCACGAAGCGCATTCTGAACAAACTCCTCGAAGAGCGTGCGACGTACGCCCTGGATCTCGGTCTGGCATTCGAAGCGGTGACGCTCGGGACGGCGGATCACAAACAGGCAGTCGCGTCGTTCGTGTCCAAAGCGAAACGCGTCCGCGACTCCGACTGACGGAATCCGTAAACAGCAATCTAGGAGAGACATGGAAATGAGTAGTCAGCAGCGACTTAGCGGGCGCACAGCCGTCGTTACTGGAGCGGGTCGTGGAATCGGAGCGGCGGTAGCCCGCCTTCTCGCCGCAGAGGGCGCGTCCGTCGTAGTCAGCGATGCCGGGGTCGGAATGGACGGGGACGGAGCTGACGCCGGACCAGCCGCCTCCGTTGTGACCGAAATTACCAACGCTGGCGGGGTCGCTGTCCTCGATACCACCAACGTGACCGATCATGCGGCTTGCGGAGAGCTGATTGATCTCGCTGTGTCGACGTTCGGTGGACTCGATGTCCTCGTCAATGTCGCCGGCATTCTGCGCGATCGGATGATCTTTAAGATGCCAGAAGAGGACTGGGACGCAGTAATAGCGGTCCATCTGAAGGGCACGTACAACACCACGCGGCACGCTGCCGCTTGGTGGCGGGACCATAAGGGGGGCGACTACCGCCTTATCAACTTCACCTCGGGCTCCGGGCTGTTCGGAGCTCCCACTCAGCCCAACTATGCGGCCGCCAAGATGGGTATCGTCGGACTCACCCTTTCGTGCGCCAACGCCCTAGGACGACTGGGAGTCTGCGCCAACGCCGTGGCGCCGGTAGCCGGCACACGCATGAACATCGAGCAGCGCCCCGAAATCTACACCGCTGACATTATGTCTCCGGAGAATGTTGCCCCTGCTGTCGCCTATTTGGCGAGCTCTGACTCGTCGTGGCTCACCGGTCGAGTGCTTTGGGTCGGGGGAGGTCGGCTTGGTCTGGTAACGAACCCAGAGATCGAGCGAGAGGTTGTCTATGACGGGTTGTGGACGACTGATCGCACGTTTGACGAGTTCGAACGAACACTGCGCCCGGCCGTCGAACACAAGGGTCCATTTTCGGCGTGAGCACCGGGTCGCGGTTGGGACGAGCCCATTGGGATCCACATCCCGAGAGTTCAATAGGACTTCCCCTCGCCGATCCGGATCTGACCTTGGGCTCCAGTCTCCGATGGAGTGTCGAGCAGTACGGAACGCGCGAAGCAATGGTTTTCGAAGGTCGTCGGTGGACCTACTCGGAGCTGTTCGAAGAGGCCGAGCAATGCGCCTCCGCCTTGATTGCCTCTGGCGTCATCCCGGGAACTCATGTCGGGGTACTCATGGGAACCCGAGCGGAGTTCGTCATACTGACCTATGGCATTGCCATGGCCGGAGGCGTGAGTGTGCTGTTGAGCACCTTTAGCGGATCCGACGAGCTCGACTGGGTCCTCCGTCATTCAGATGCAGCCCTGCTCGTCGTGCATGGTGGGGTGCGAGGACACAGAACAGCTGCTGACCTTATCGATCGACACCCTGCACTGGTCTCCTCCCCGGCCGGCGAGATCGATGATCCGTCATTCCCCATGCTCCGACGCGTCGTCGTCGTTCCCAACGCCGATGGCGAAGTACCTGCGGGACTTGAGTCCTGGCCAGAGTTCGTTGCTGCCGGTCAGGCTGTTCCCAATTCAGAAGTGGACTCCCGCATTGACGCAGTGAACCCGACCGATCCGGGGATGTTGCTCTATACCTCGGGATCGACAGCGGAACCTAAGGCAGTCCTACACATGCATCGCGCTCCCGTTATGCAGGCATTCCGCATGGCCGATGCGATGGCTATCGGTCCGGCGGATCGGACCTGGACGAGCTTTCCCGCATTCTGGACAGCTGGCTGGACGACTGCGGTCGGAGGTCCCTTCGCTGTGGGAGCGACGACGATTCTGCAGGAGTTCTTCGACCCCGCCGAAGCGCTGACGCTAATTGAACGGGAGAGGATCACCTCAGTTCGGCAGATGGTGCACGATGAGATCCGAGTCGTGAAGGCCTATGAAGAGGATCCTCGAGACCTTACGTCGGTCACTGTTGGGGTGGTGACTGAGTCGTTGAAGGCGCTGACCAGCGTCGCCTATGAGATATCGGAGATCTGTGCGTGGGGGATGACTGAGACATTTACTCTGGCTACCCTCCTGCCTTTCGACGCTCCCTATGAACTCCGCCGGTCAACGATGGGACGGGTCACCCTCGGTAACCGTATTCGCATCCGTGACCTTGACACTGGAAGCGAGGTCGCCGCCGGCGAAGTGGGAGAGATCACGGTGGCTGGAATGTCACTGATGCTTGGCTACTACAAGGCAGATCCGTACCTCCCGCTAGATGCTGCCGGGTTCCTGAAGACCAATGACTCGGGTTATCTCACCTCTGACGGCTATTTAGTATTCACTGGCCGTCTTGACCGACTAATCAAGACGGCGGGGGCGAATGTCTCACCCATCGAGGTGGAGGAGATCCTGCAGCAATGGGGTCGACTCGGAACGTGCGCAGTAATAGGAGTTCCACACCCGACACTCGGTGCCGCCATCGTGCTGTGCGCCGTTCGAAATCCATCGGCTGTTTCATCGATCACCGAGAACGACGTGAAGTCGTATCTCCGCAGTGCCATGGCCGGATACAAAGTGCCTCGAGAGGTCTTGTTCTTCGAAGAGGAAGAAATGCCACTGACCTTGAGCAGCAAGGTTCAGGTCGCAGATTTGCGCGAATTGGCGATCATGCGGCTGTTGAGTGGTGATGTAGACAAGGAATGGCGTGCACACCTCGAGCAAATTAAGGATTGATCAACGGGGTAGACCAAGGCACCGTTCAGCCAGGACATTCCGCTGGATCTGAGCGCTTCCACCGTAAATGGTGGCTGCTCTTGAGTACAGGTAGTCGGCAAACCAGCCTTGTTTGTCGTCAATCAGTGCTTCGGGCCCGGTCAGTTCCATGGCGGCATGGAGCAAGTCTTGCTCCACCCTTGCCATAAGTAGCTTGTCGACAGAGCCCTCCGGCCCGGGCGGACGCTCGATCCTGGAGCTGAGGGATCGGGCCACGTGAAGCCTCAAGACCTCAACGCCGACTGCGCAACGCGCCAGGGTTCTCTGCAATTCTGAATCTGATGCGAGTCGGCGCTCGATGGCGATCGTGCGCAGGCGACTGACCATGGACTGATACTTGGAAACAAAGCCGATGTCTGCGGGTCCTCGCTCGTAAGTAAGCGTCACGAGTGCATAATTCCACCCTTGACCTGGCTCTCCAACGAGATCCTCTACCGGGACAGGTGTCTGGTCGAAGAAAACCTCGCAGAACTCTTCGTCGCCTTTGATCGTGCGGACTGGACGGACTTCGACTCCAGGAGCCTTCATATCGATGACGAGAGCGCTGATGCCGCGATGACGGGAGTCAGGCTCGCCGGTACGGACGAGGCAGAGACAGTAATCGGCCCACTGGGCACCGCTCGTCCAGGTCTTCTGACCTGTGACCAGGTAGCCACCGTTCTCCCCGACCTTGGTGCTCGGAACGGCGCGTGTGCGCAGAGAAGCCAGGTCTGATCCCGCATCTGGCTCCGAGAAGCCTTGGCACCATAGGTTGTCGCCGCTCAGAAGCCCGGGAAGAAACCGTGCCTGTTGCTCCGGTGTGGCGAACAGCAGCATGGCCCTTGCAACAAAGCCGTAGTTCAACCCAGAGGAGATCCCGAGACGCTCCACCTCTTGGGCAAAGATTGCCTCCTCAATCGGCCCTAGTCCTCTACCTCCGGCCTCTACGGGCCACGACAACGCGGTGTAACCGGCGGCGTGGATCTGACGATGCCAGGCAACGGTGGCCTCGTGCCACTCGTTGAGCTCGGAGGGGAACGGGCTGCGAGGGGCATTGGTCTCTAACCAGGATCTCAGCTCGGATCTAAAGGCTGCTTCGCTTGGGCTGTCGTTTAGATCCACTGGTCGAACCTCGTGATTTCGTCAAGCGCCGCTGCCGGGCTCATGAACGAGGCCCGGACGGCGTGGGCTGCTCGCAGATAGAGATGAAGCGGTGATTCCCAGGTGAATCCGATCCCTCCATGAACCTGGATAGCACCCTCGCACACACGGATCGCAGCCTCCCCACACCACGCCTTCGCGCAAGCGGCAGACCGAGCCGCAGCGACTGGATCGGAAGACTGGGCGACGAGAGCCGCGGCGCCGTAGGCAATCGAGTGGGAGGACTCGGTGTCAACGAGCATCTCCGCACAAAGGTGCTTGACAGCCTGGAATGATCCGATCTTTACCCCGAACTGCTCGCGCTCGCGTGCGTAGTTCACGGCGAGCTCGAGCGTTGCCCGCATATGACCAAGCAGGAGGCATGCCGTCACCACGTTGGTAACGGCAAGGAAGTGCTGCGCTTCTGCGGAGTCGCCCAAAGCCGATGGGGGACCGACCAATTTGGTGGGAGCCACACAGAGCGTTGAGTCTTCGGTGGCATGCCCCACGAGTGGATCCTCGAGCAGTGAGAGACCATCGTCCAGAGGGGAAAGAACGACTGCGTCGGGCCGCCAACCCCACGCAATTCCGGGGCCTTTCGGTGGCCACATCAAATCTTCACCGACCACCACGCTGCACGGTCTTCCCGCGACGATCCCCACAGCAATGTCCTCGCGAACTGACTTCTCGTACACCAGATCCAGCGCCGCTGGTCCTATGAGGAACGACCCTGTCACGGTCGAGGGGACGAGGGCTTGCCCAAACTGCTCGGCGACGATGGCTGCTTCCACGAGCGTGGCACCTGCGCCACCGTCCAGTTCAGAGATCGTAAGGCCGCTCAGGCCGGTCTCGACGAGGATCGCGAGATCAGAGACATCGTTTCCAGGCGCAAGAGTCGAGAGGTCACTCGCCACGCGTTGCGCTAGCGACGCCAACGCCTCTTGTTCGTCGGTGAATCTGAACTGCACTCGTGCCTCCTTGGACCGTAAAAGACGATAGCCAATTACTGTTGTCGAATCATAATTCGTATACTCTCAGACCAACGATCGACAGGGATGATATGAGAACAGATGTTTCGGGGCGGCCACTCGAGCTGCGGGACCTTGATCTAACTAGATTCTTTGCACCCAGCGTGGTGGCCGTGGTCGGCGCAACCGACTCGGATGGCAAGCAGAACACAGGGATTTGGCGACGCCTGCGGAGTTGGGCTGACGAGTCGGGCGCAGAGATATGGCCCGTCCATCCGTCCAAGTCTTCCATCGATGGAGTGCGCGCCGTCCCTTCGCTGAGTAACGTGCCAACGGATATCGACCTTGCCGTGATCCTTGTTGCTGACGTTGAAACGGCCATCGAGCAAGCGATCGACAAAGGGGTCCGTTTCGCCGTGGTCTTTGCTTCAGGCTTCGCTGAGCAAGGTGGTGAGGGTGCCGACCGCCAACAGCGATTGACCGATCTGGTGCGAGGCTCAAAACTGAATCTCCTCGGACCAAACACAAACCTCAACACCTTCGAGCGCTTTCGAGACGACCTTCCCAGTCCGAGCATTGGCCTCATCACCCAATCAGGCCACCAAGGTCGACCCATCTTTCAGGCGCAAGAGATCGGAATTCCCCTGACGGCTTGGGCGCCCACGGGCAACGAAGGTGATCTTGAGTTCGCGGATTTTGTTCGCTGGTTCACCGGAGACCCCGAGATTGGGGTCATTGCCGCGTATGTCGAGTCGTTCCGAGACGCTCGAACCATGCGTTTGGCCGCAGACGGTGCGATGACCGCAGGAGTTCCACTTGTGTGCGTCAAAGTGGGCCGCACTCCCGAAGGAAGCTCGATGGCGCTTTCTCACACGGGCAAGCTCACCGGGTCCGATGATGTCGTTGATGCTGCGTTCAGGCAACACGGCGTGGTCCGGGTCGATGGACTCGACCAGCTCATCGACACCGCCCAGGTTTTGCTGCGCCGGCCGAATGGGCCCGTAGCCGAAGGTGTTGTCGTTTATTCGATTTCCGGCGGCACGGGGGCTCACATGTCGGACCTTTGTGCTCGTGCTGGCCTTCAGCTACCAGATCTTGGGATTGAGACCCAGGAGAACCTTCGAAAGGTGATCCCCACCTACTTACGGGTTTCGAACCCCGTGGACAGCGGTGGGAATGGCGCAGGAGACGACCGTGGGCGTTACCTCCTAGACAGTCTGCTGGCGGATCCGGAAATCGGCGTCGTCATCTGTCCAATCACAGGAGCGTTTGCGCCGATGAGCGACCGACTCGCACAGGATCTCGTGGACACAGCCGAGCGTACCGACAAACTCATTTGCGTCGTATGGGGGTCACCGGCGGCCGATGAACCGGCGTACCGACAGATCCTGCTCAACTCCTCGCAGATCGCAGTGTTTCGTAGCTTCGGGAACTGCGTCAGTGCCGTGAAAGCTTGGATTGACTGGCACCAGTTCCAGGCCGCCTACCAGTCCCCTTTTCCCGACACCCCTCAGCGTCGTTCGAAATCGGCGTCAGCGGCACGCTATGCCCTGGCAGCCAAAGGTCCATCCTTGACCGAGCACGATGCTAAGGGCGTCCTGGCCTGCTATGGCATTCCGGTGACAGCCGAACAGGTAGTGGAGTCCGAGACCGCTGCGATCCTTGCTGCCACTGAGCTCGGGGGAAACTCACCCGTGGTGATGAAGGTCGTCAGTGGGGAGATACGGCACAAATCCGACATCGGCGGAGTGCGAACGGGAGTCGTCGGTGACGCTGACGTTCGGCAGGCATTTCGGGAGCTCGCCGACCTTGGCGGTGGCGGCGTTCTGGTGTCTGAGCAGATCTCAGACGCTGTGGCTGAACTGATTGTTGGAGTAACTCAGGATCAGGTATTCGGACCGACGGTCACATTGGGACTCGGCGGTGTACACGCAGAAATAACTGCAGACGTTGTAGTTCGCGTTCCTCCGTTCGGGCGGACTGAGGTTCTTCGGATGCTCGATGAGCTACATGGCGTCCGACTCCTTCGGGGCGCCCGGGGTCGTCCGTTGGCCGACGAAGAGGCAATCGTCGATGTCGTCATGGCAGTGCAACGAATGGCGCTGGAGCTCGAAGGCGAACTCGAAGAGTTCGAAATCAACCCGTTACTAGTTAGGCCACGAGGGAGCGGAGCGGTGGCGGCAGATGCGTTGGCAGTTCGTCGTACCGACATCTGAGGCCTGGCCAGCTTTGCTCGAGGAGATTTGAACGGGCTGATTTGCAGTCCCCAGACGCCTTGAGACCGCTTGACGGGTCTCTTTGCAACGGATAGATTGCTGTAGAAGTCAAATTCGACTATTCAAATTGCGGACCTGGAAGTCGGCTAGGTTCGACATTTCGCTAAGGGGGAATCAACGTCGTGCTCGAATGTGTCGTTCGCGGAGCGCTCGTGGTGGATGGAACGGGTCTCCCTCGACGGAGCGCAGACATCGCTATCGATGGAGGCCGGGTCGTAGCGATCGGACGTATCACTGAGGCGGGCGTCCGGGAAATCGATGCTGATGGTCTTGTTGCGATGCCCGGAATCGTTGATGCGCACACGCACTATGACCCACTTCTGACGTTCGATCCCTGGGCCACGTCATCGTGTTTTCATGGGGTAACGACCGTGGTCACAGCCAATTGTGGCTTCTCGATTGCGCCATGTGCTCCGAACGACCGGGTGTTCATGGCGGAGTTCATGGCTGCGGTCGAAGGGTTTTCGCCCGACGTTCTTCACGCGGGATTGCCATGGTCGTGGGAGAGCTTTCCTTCGTACCTCGACTCTCTCGAGGGGCGGCTCGGGGTAAACGCTGCGACTTACGTCGCACACTCTGCCCTGCGCCGATTCGTGATGGGCGACAGAGCGAGCGAAGCAAAGGCCACCGAATCCGAGATCGCCGCCATGGAGCAGTTGGTCCGAGCAGCCCGAGCCGCTGGTGCGTGCGGATTTTCGACCGAACGCATGGGGGCCGAGCCTGACCAGCTGGGTCGCCCCACGCCGTCGGTTATTGCAACGCAGGAAGAGCTAGACCGCCTGATTGTTGCGTCGGGATTTTCAGCGGGCGGCAGCCTGGCGGTGCTTCCGTTGTCGGCTGGCGACGGTCTCACTCCCGAGGATGGGGAGCTTCTGCGCCAATATGCGTTTGCCACCGGGGCGCCAGTCGTCATCCAGGGCCCCGGATGGCGTCCCGGCATGGAGGCTGAGTGGGAGCGAGACAAAAAGTTCCTAGAGCAGGCCACGCGGGATGGTGCTGCCATTTACGGGTTGTATCGAAATCACCCGATGGTTCGCCCATTTGACTTCAGACGGGGAACCTCTTTGTTCAAGGGTGTCGAGTATTGGCGTGACATGACCACGCTGACGGATCGGGAGCGACTTGCGAATGTCCGCGACCAGAACTGGCGACAACGAGCCCGGCACGCTCTCGACCATCCGATCACGGACCCGGCTGTCGGGGGGACAACACCTCCACCGCCAATGGATACGGTATTCATTGAGCGATCAGAGCGCGGTGGTGTCGTGGGGCAGTCCGTCACAGCAGCATCGATTGCGCTTGATGTGCACCCATCTGACCTGATCTGCGATCTCCTCGACACTGACGAACTAAAAACCACGTTCGCTTGGCGAAGCGATACAGAGTCATGGCGCAAGGGCGCCGCTGAGACCCTGAAGCAGCCGAACATCCTCATTGGAACGGGCGACGGCGGGGCGCACGCAGATAGGGATGACGGCTCGGAGTGGTCGACCTATTTCCTGAGTTCCTGGGTTCGAGATCGCAACTTGTTCACGCTCGAGGAGGGCGTCCGGCGTATTACGAGCATCCCGGCACAGGTATGTGGGCTTCAGGGGCGGGGCATGCTCGCCCCGGGCTATGCCGCTGACATTGTGCTGTTCGACCTTGAGCGCCTTGAGCTCGGCGAGAAATACCGGGTTAAAGACCTCCCTGCTGACGGAGAACGTTGGCGAGCTGAGGTCAATGGCATCGAGATGGTGATGGTCAATGGTCACCCCATCGTAGAGAAGAACAATTTGACCAACGAGCTTCCGGGCTCAGTATTGCGCTGAAGAGCGCCAGAGAGATTGGAAGTTTGTGGAACAGCAGATTCAACTACCGACCGGTAGCGTCGGTGTCAGTTCATACGGGAGTGGGCCCCCGCTGGTGCTCCTCCAAAGGGATGTCGTGGCGCCGATCGACAATCCTTACGTGGCTGCCCTGGCTGAACGACACGAGGTTCACGTCGTAGACGTACCGGGCTTTGGTCGTTCGCCGCGTCCCCCTTGGACCCGAACAGTGACCCACCTGGCAACTCTGGTTGGCCAAGCGATGGACGTTCTCGATCTCGATCGACCTTCGCTCGTCGGACTCGGTTTCGGGGGCTGGGTAGCCGCTGATCTTGCCACGCAAGGTGACTCTCGGATCGGAAGACTCGTCCTCGTGTCGCCCTGGGGTGTGAAGCCGACGTCGGGTGAGGTCACGGATTTTGTACTTCTGAGCCTGACGGAGTGGGCCGCACTCGGCTTCCACGATCCCGAGAACTACACAAACGCATGTGGCCTTGACCCAGAACCCGAACTGTTGCGCAACTGGGACAGTGCACGCGAATCCGTCACTGCTGTTGCGTGGAAGCCGATAGGCCACAGTCGGCACCTACCGCCCATGCTCGGTTTTGTGCAGATTCCCACCCTGATCCTCTGGGGAGGCGAGGATGCGATTGTTCCGGCATCTTGCGCTGCCGATTGGGCCACTGCGCTACCTCAAGCGACCGTTAAGACACTGCCCAATGCAGGACACCAGGTCGATCTGGAAGCCACAAGTCAGTTGGCCGAAGCAACGCTCGAATTTATCCGATCCGATCAAATCCTCCAGGTGAGTTAGACCCATGCTCCTTACGTACTTCACTGAACAACCGATGTCTGCGTACCCTGAACTCGAGGCACGGATTATCGCCCCAGACGATCATCCTGCCCGCCACGTGGGCGACACCATTGTTCTGTTTTCCAATAAGCACTTTGACCGCCAGGAGGCCAGCCGGCTCTACCAGGAGAGGTTGATCGAATATCGGGCCGTGGAGGAGGCTGGCTTCGATGCGATCATGGTGAACGAGCATCACGGCGGTCCGTACTGCATGAATGCACGTTGCAACATCACGAGCGCCGCCCTAGTTGTTGCTACAGAGCGGGTGCAGATCTTGCAGGCCGGAAATCCGCTACCACTGTGGGATAACCCGGTACAGCTGGCCGAAGAGATAGCCATGCTGGACCTCATGTCTGGCGGTCGAATCTTTGCGGGAATGATTCGAGGTGGCGGTCCCGAGCAGATCATCAACGACGTCAACCCCGTGTATAACCGAGAGCGATTCCAAGAGGCTCACGACCTGATCATCAAGGCTTGGACCACTCCGGGCCCGTTCCGATGGGACGGCGAGCACTACCAGGTCCGAGTCGTGAATCCTTGGGTCCTGCCCCTTCAACAGCCCCACCCGCGCATCCTTGTACCCGGTGTCAGTAGTCCTGAGACGATTGAGTTCGCCGCCCGCCATGGCTATCCGTACCTTGGTTTGAACACGACCATGGACGCGACCAAAAAGATGTGGGAGCACTATCACAAGATCGCAGCCGAGGCTGGCTTCGAATCGGGCCCACAACATCGTGGCTATCTGATGCGTCTGCATGTGGCGGAGACTGAAGAGAAGGCCCGTCAAGACGCCGAAGAGTACATGTGGATGCTTGGTGAGTTCACGGGCATTGGTCGACCTCACTGGGTCGCGCCAACTGGTTACTCAAGCTTCGACTCGCGAATGGCCCGGTTGAAGAACATAAAGAACTTTGCCTCATCGCTCGACGACCAGCTGGCTGCCGGGACCATTATCGCCGGAACCCCGGAAAGCGTGATTCCAAAGGTTCGAATCTGGCTCGAGGAGACACGCCCGGGCATCCTTGTCTTCCAAGCCAACGAAGGAAAAATCGATCACGCAAGTTCGATGTCCTGCATCCGTCTGATGGGAGAGGAGGTGCTCCCAGCACTCAGAGAGATAGCAGACGAGTTGGAGCTTCTCGGCCCGGGTGAAATGGACGCACCCGTCAGTCTTGCTCATCAGCGTTCGCTGGAAGGGGTATCGAGGTGACTCTCAACGACACCCCAAGCGAGGACACGTTTGACCCTCGGGAGCCGTTCCTGCCGGAACGTGCAGAGGAAGACATCGCTTCTTTTCACGAACTGCAGTCGAAGTGCCCGGTCCACCGCCAGGCCGACGGCGCCTGGCTTGCGACTACCCAAGCTGGAGTGCGAGGGGTGCTCGAGCATCTTGAATCCTTCGGTGGCACGTTCGGCAACTACGAGAACGAAGATCCCGATGACGTGATCTTGCCCGGCCTTGCCGAGCCGCTTCACTCGACGATTCGTCGAGGCGTGAATGCCTCGGTCGCATATCACCGCAGCGTGACAGTCCAGCCCTTCCTTCGCTCGCTCGTGACCCGACTTGTCGCTGAGGCATCGGCAGCATGCGAGAAGGAAGGGTCAGTCGATCTGTATCAGGCTGTGCTGCTGCCGGTCCCGGCGTCGGTTATCGCCCATCTCCTCGGAGTCCCGGACGAAGATCGGCCCCTGTTCACCAAGTGGGGAGACGAACTTTGCGAGCGTCAACTTGACGGAGACAACTTCGATAGGCCCGTCGGAGACCTCCACCCCGAGTTTGCTGACTACATCGACTCGCATATCCAACGTCGCAAGGCTGAAGGGGCAGTGGGGGACGACAGCATCAGCCGGATGATCCGCGCGGGCGATCAGCGAGGTCACGTGATGTCCGATCGCATGATTCGAACTCAGCTGATCAATCTCCTCGTGGCTGGCAATGAGACGACTCGAAATCTGCTCGGAAGCATATTTTACCGACTGGCCAGCGATCCTTCCTTCTATGCGGAATTGAAAAACGACCGAGAGTTGATTGCTCCGATGGTGGAGGAAGTCCTTCGCCTTGAGTCGCCCGTTCGCTTTCTCGTCCGCCGGTGCTCGAATGCAGCGGCACTCGAGGGCGAGCCGATCGAACCGCAAGATACGTTGCTCCTGAGCCTCGAGGCAGCTAACCGTGATCCGACGACATTCGAGCAGCCGGATACCTTCGATCTCGGTCGAGATAACCCTCGTGACCATCTGGCCTTCGGTGCGGGTCCGCACATCTGCCCGGGGGCTTTTCTGGCCCGTCTGGAGGCAAATGTGGTGGTCGATACGTACCTTGATCTCGTCGACGAAACCACTCTGGTCCCCGGGACGGAGTACAAGGCCAACCCCATTTACTGGGCGCGAGGGCCCGTCACGCTTCCTGTCTCCATGCGTCCGTCTCAAGTCTGAACACAGTTGGCTAGGAATGACCAAAGGAGTGTCGCCATGTCAAGAGTATTAGATGCCGATTCACACATGTTCGAGCAGCCGGGTCTGTGGGCTGACCATATGCCTGCAGACCAGAGGCACCTGGCCCTCGAAATCGAGGAGGACAGCCTCGGGTATTCGTGGCTCACGCATCGAAGCAAGCGACTCCTGCAGTGCTACATCAGCGAGCCAGGAAAGCTCTGGGAGTCTTACGGGCTACCGCACCAACGGCAGCGCGAAGGGGAGCCGGCACTTCTGCGCTACGTGGATATGCCACCGACATATCGGGAGCCTGGCGCACGGCGGGATGCACTGGACGGGTGGGGGATTGATGAGCAAGTCATCTTTCCCAACTGGGGGCTGAACTTTGGCTGGTATCTCCAAGGCGACGTCGAATCTGAGTTGGCCAACATCGCTGCCTGGAATCGCTGGGCAGCGGAGTTGAAAGCTGAGGGTGCGGGGCGTCTTCGTCCCGTCGGGCACCTAACGTTGCGGGCCCCACTGGATTGGATCGACCAGCAGCTCGGCGAACTGGCCTCAGCCGGTGTAAAGCAGGTGTTCCTACCAGCTGGCCTCGTCGATGGGCGCCGAATGTCACACGTTGACTTCGACCCGGTTTGGGATCGCATGTGCGCGCTCGGCTTGTCTCCCACATTCCACATAGGAGCCTTCGCCGAACGAATCATTGACGACGGGTGGCAGTCAAACGACGTCATCCAGTACATGACGACCCAAAGCCTGGTTATGAATGGACTCGATGCTCAGATTGCTGTGTCCGACCTCGTGCTGAACGGTGTCTTTGACCGGCATCCCGATCTGAAGTGGATTGTGACCGAATATTCAGTTGGATGGCTGCCCGAGTTCGCCTACCGGCTCGATATTGGATATGCGGTTCACTTTCAGGTCGCCGGGGCACACAACATTGCACTTGAACTTCAGCCTTCGGACTACGTCAAGCGGAATCTCCGACTGGTCTCGTTCCCGCATGAGAATCCGCAACAAATAATGGAAGCAACCGCAGACATCCTGATGTTCGGAAGCGACTATCCCCATGCTGAAGGTCAGAGCGATCCGCTCCACGATTACAGCGACAAGGTTGGTGACATGGCAGAGCGTGCCCCTGCATTTTACGGTGACACCTTCGCCGAGGCAATCGGGGTCTGAACGGTGCCGATGGATCCCGACGTCCGGACCTTTCTTGAGGCCATAGCGTCAAGCGGGATGTATCCGGTGACTGGCGATCCGCTGGATATCAGGACTCGATACAACGGAGTGCCCGTCCCGGCAATCGAAGGAATCCTCCGCATCGAGGATATCGATATCGCCAGCGACGGCGGCACACTCCGTATTCGGGTGTATACGGCAGTGGACGACGACCATGCCCCAGCTCTTTTGGCTTTCCACGGTGGCGGGTGGGTCGTTGGCGATCTGCTGTGGATGGAGGGCCAATGCCGCAATCTGGCTAAGGCCGCCGGATGCAAGGTGTTCAGTGTGGAATACCGATTGGCTCCCGAAGCACGCTTCCCGGCCCCCGTCGAGGATGCATATGCCGCACTCACGTTCCTCGCCGACTACGCCAAGCGCCTCGGCATCGATCCAAAGCGCATCGCCGTCTATGGCCAGAGTGCCGGCGGCAACTTGGCCGCATCACTTGCTCTTCTCACTCGTGACCGAGGTGGTCCGGCCCTTGCTCTTCAAATTCCTGTCTATCCGGTTCTTACCGCCGACTTCGAAAGTCCCTCCTATCTCGAGTGGGGGGAGGGACCCGGACTCACAAGGGAGCAGATGGAGTGGTACTGGGACCTCTATATCGATCCGGTGGACAGGGACGACCCTTATGTCAGCCCCATTCACGCCGAATCGCTCGCCGGAGTGGCACCGGCACTCGTCATCGGGGCCGAAGCTGATGTGCTTCAGCACGAAGGTCAGGCCTATGCAGAGCGACTGAAAGCGGATGGCGTGGATGTCACTTACTCGATGTATGCAGGAATGCACCACGGATTCCTGAACCTCACCCAATTGTTTCCTAAGGCACAAGCCGCATTCGACGAAATCGTCGCCGCCCTTCGGGGCTGCTTCGGTCTCGACTGAGCAGAATCGAGAATTTAGATGAGACAGGGCTCCGCTCCAGCACTTCCTTCCTTCCTCACGCGCTGTGCGAATGACGAGTTCATTCCTCCCCCATTGAATGAGGTTGAGCGCATCGCCGCCGAGGGCGCAGCTCGAGCTGTTGAGGAGGCAAGCACCAAACTGCGCATGGCTGCAGTCGACTTCGCCCCTTCCCGACGAGGCATCGCCACGGGTTTGACGGCGATCAACGATGCCAACGCCGAACAGTTCTTTGACGTACCTCGGTCGGCGAGTGTTGATGATGCGGCCGCCGAGGAAGCGCTCGGTGGTAACGAGCTGATTATTGATGTCCAGACTCACTACATAGCGGAGCGCGGCGCCTGTGAACCGAGCCGTGAGATGATCAGGATGCTCTATCCTCTCTATGGACCCGACTGGTGGGAAGGGCTCTCAAAGGTCCACACGCTGGACTTCGTCGAATATCTCCGTTGCGTTTTCCTCGAGAGCGACACAGCGGTCGCTGTACTGAGTTCGCCCCCAGGTCTCACCGATGAACGGATGCTGTTCAACGATGAAATGGCTGGCACCCGTCTTTTACTCGAGCGGCTCGGTGCCCAAGACCGGCTCCTGAACCATGCCGTCATCCACCCAGGCGTCGATGGTGAGATCGCCCAGATGGCTGAAGTGAAGGAGCGCATCGGTCCCGCCGGCTGGAAGGTGTACACGATGGGTGCGACCACGTTTGGCGATATGGGGACCATCAGTGGTTGGTATCTCGATGACGACCTTGGAGTGAGGTTCCTCGAGGAGGTGAGGGCATCTGGCGTCAAACTGGTCTGCGCCCACAAGGGGTTGAGCGGTCAGGTTCCCACCGGTTCTCCTCGCGACTTCGGACCCGCAGCTGCCATGTTCCCCGACATCAATCTCATCGCCTACCATTCCGGCTTCGAACCCGGGGAGGGAGAGCCGACCGACGAGACCCGCGAGGGCCCGTACACCGAGGCCACGGCCCACATCGGTGTGAATCGTCTCGTTCACAGTCTCAAGGAAAGTGGTATCAAGCCAGGCTCAAACGTCTATGCAGAGCTCGGGACCACTTGGTATTGCCTGGTGAAGCGCCCAGTCGAGGCCGCCCACGTGCTTGGAAAACTCCTCAACGCCGTCGGAGAGGACAACGTTCTCTGGGGAACTGACGCTATTTGGTATGGCCCAACTCAGGCAGCCGTCGATACATTTCGAGCCTTCCAGATTCCCAAGGCAATGCAGGAGGAGTTTGGCTACCCAGCCCTCACTGACGCCATAAAGGAGAAAATACTGGGTCTCAACGCGGCGAGGGTCTACGGAATCGATGTGGACAAGGCTCGATCGAATATGGGTCGCGATGATCTGGCTTGGGGACGTGCAGCGATCGAAGAGTTCAGGGCGAGCGGAACTCCTCACGTATGAGCAAACTGAGGTTACGTCGCCCACCCAGGGCGTTTCGCAATCGCAATTTCGCTTGGTTCATGGCCGGCTGCAGTGTGTCGAACATCGGCAGCTGGATGCAGAACATCACCGTGCCATTTGTTATCTACCGTATGACCGGGTCTGCGGCGTGGGTAGGTGTCGTCGCTGCGATGATGTTCCTTCCCGCCGTGCCGCTCGCACCAATTGCCGGTGCGTTGGCTGACCGATGCGACCGCCGACACGTCCTTATGATCTCTCAGGTGGCGCAGGCGACGTGTGCCTTGGGCCTCTGGTTGAGCTGGCTCTTCGTCGAGAGTCCATGGCCAATCTTGTTGTTCGTGTCGATTGGTGGCACGGCGTTGGTCGTTTCTTCAGCAAGTCAGCAGGCATTCGTATCTGACCTTGTCCCCCAATCGGACCTTTTGAGTGCCCTGACAATGAATTCGGCCCAGGCGAATTTGGCGCGAGCCGTTGGGCCCGCCCTAGGTGGACTCGTTATCGCCCTCGCCGGTCCTTCTTGGGCGTTCTTGTTGAATGCGTTGTCATTTGTTGCCGTTCTGGTCGCCCTCGGACAGATTTCTGTACCGAGACAGACGCAACGGGTTCCCCACGAAGGGGTACTCCGGGAGTTCCTGGGTGCAGTGCGGTTCTCCCGTCGAACTCCGGGAATTGCCGTCGCAATGCTGCTCACCGCGACCGTGGGCGCAACGGCATATCCGATCTATCAGCTATCGGCCGTGCTGGCTCGAAAAGTGTACGAAGTTGGTCCGGGTGCCTTTGGGCTCCTGGCGGCTGCTTTCGGAGTCGGCGCCCTCATTGGAGCTGCATTCCTGTCCTCGATCGGGAGCGGTTGGTCGCGCGAGCATCTTGCGGTGATTTCCCTGGCGGTGCTCGCCATCGCTCTCGTCGGGTACGGGCTGACTCCCTCCTTCTGGTCGGCGTTGGCCTGCGCTGCCATCGTGGGTGGCTCTGCGCTCGTGATCATTGCCGTACTCAACACGGCGGTCCAGACGAAATCTGACCCGTCCCATAAAGGCAAAGTCATCGCCGTGTGGATTGTTGCCTACAACATTGCGTTCGCCATCGGTGCCCTTGTCATGGGGGTCATGGCCGACCGCTTCGGCCCTCGCGCAGTTTTGGTCGGCGCTGGCGTCGTGATTGCCACGGCGTTAGCTGCACTTCTTACCAGTCCAGGAGCGGCGGCATCGCTGGACGGCACTCGTCAATCACAGGAGGAAGTCCTCGTCTATGCCAATCGACCCTGATGCCGTAGGGGCGGTGACCGGTCCGTTCGAATCCAGCTGGTCTCACCACGACTGCATTCTTTATGCCCTGACTGTCGGGGCGTGCATGGATGACCCCCTCGGAGTTGAACTGGCCTACGTTACGGATAACACCGCCGACGTCGAACTCCAAGCCCTGCCAACTATGTGCTCGGTGCTCGGCGGGGTCCTCGATACTCCGTCACCACTCACGATGATCGGGGACTACGACCGCCGAAAGTCTGTCCATGGGAGCGTCGAGATCGTCCTCGAGAGACCGCTGCCGCCCGAGGGGTCGGTCACAAGCACGGTCGCCGTCGACGGCATCTATGACAAAGGAAAGGCCGCATTGGTATCGCTGGTTATCGCAGCGGAGGACAGTACGTCGGGGGACCGACTCTTCCAAGTACGCAACGGGATCTTCATCCGCGATGAGGGTGGTTGGGGGGGTGACCCTGGGCCGCCTTGGCACGCTGGAGCTGTTCCTGAGCGTTCGCCGGAGGCGTCCGTCGTCCAGACCCCTCGCGCAGAGCAGCCGCTGTTCTACCAGCTGAACGGCGACCGCAATCCGCTCCACACAGACCCTGCCGCGGCCATCCGAGCTGGATTCGAACGCCCGATCATGCATGGCATGTGCACATTTGGATTTGTTGGGCGAGCGGTGATCCAGGCGATGTGCGGCGGCGATCCCGACCGGATCGCTGGAATGGGGTGCCGGTTTGGGGGGCCGGCTCTTCCGGGAGAGGCCATTGAGACGGACATGTGGCTGAACGACGAACAGGTCGTGTTTCAAACTCGCTCACAAGGGCGAACGGTATTGTCCGGCGGCTACGTCACGCTGAGGTCGATATGAACGGAATACTTTCCTACGGAACCTATGTCCCCCGCGGTCGTCTCGACCGATCCCAAATCAAAGAGGTCGCTCGCACGGGCGGAGGAAAAGGAACCCGTTCAGTAGCCTCCTTCGATGAAGACACAACGACAATGGGCGTGCAGGCTGCTCGCCGGGCCCTTAGCGGACTAGAAACATCGACCCTTCCGTCTGCGCTGTGGTTTGCAACGGCCGATCCCACGTATCTCGACAAGACAAACGCCACTGCGATCCACGCCGCTCTTGGGCTCGACCCCCGTGTGCAGGCGGCTGATTTTGGCGGAGCAGTTAGGTCGGGCATTGCCGCATTCAGTGCCGCAGTTCACACTGATAGGACGACGCTGGTCGTAGCCGCCGATATGCGTACCGGCCTACCAGGCAGCGCAGAGGAGTCCTTTGGTGGTGACGCGGCGGCAGCGCTGATCTTTGGCTCGGGTCCGGTTATCGCTGAGCTGATCGGCGAAGCAAGTGCCACCGCAGAGTTCACAGATCGCTGGAGGGCTCCCGGCGATCCCACGTCGAAGTACTGGGAAGAGCGCTTCGGCGAGACCCAGTACATCCCGATGGCCCAAGTGGCGTGGTCGGAGGCGCTCGAATCGGCTGGCATCAGTACTGAGGAGATCGACCACGTCGTAGTCACCGGTCCCCATGCGCGAGCAGCCCGGGGCTTCGTCACACGTGCGACATTGGCCGATCGAATCATTGACGATCTTGCTGATTCGGTTGGGTGGACGGGTGCCGCCTCTCCAGGTCTCCTTTTGTCCAGGGCGCTCGAAGCGGCATCAGCGGACCAGGTCATCGCCGTCGTGTCGATGGCCGATGGCGTCGACATCATGGTGTTCCGCACTACCGATGCTCTCCCGGAGTTTCGCTCGTCTGCGCCTGGTTTGGCTGAGCTCGGTGCGACCGCATCGCTCTCCTACGGAACGTACCTCGCCTGGAGGGGCATGTTGCCTGTGCAACCACCGAACCGGCCGGAACCCGCCCGGGTTTCAGCGGCGGCGTCAGCGCGTAATCGATCGCGCAAATTCACCTTCGGCGGCCGTTCTGACGTGCACGGGCGCATCACCACGTTCACGATCGATCGATTGGTGTATTCGCCGAGCCCACCGGTGATCTTTGCAGTTGTCGATTTCGAAGACGGCAGTCGGACCGCAGTGGAGCTCACCGACGTCGACGAGGACGATGTGGGAATCGGTGACATTGTCGAGATGACCTTCCGTCGCCTTTCCACGGCAGATGGCATTCATAACTACTTCTGGAAAGCGAGGCCGCTCCAATGAGCTCGAATGGAATTAAAGGACAGGTTGCGATCGTCGGGATGTCATGTACGCGTTTCGGTGAACGGTTTGAAGTCGGTCTCGATGAGTTATTGCAAGAGGCCTGCACCGAAGTTTGCGAGTCGGCCGGTGTTGATCTCGCAGACATAGACGCATTCTGGTTCGGTACGGCTCAATCAGCGATGTCAGGAATCGGCCTTGCGCGCGCCATTGGAGTGGGCGATAAGCCGATTACCAGGCTGGAGAACTTCTGTGCCACAGGATCGGAGGCGCTTCGGAATGCGGCCTACGCCGTCGCCAGTGGTGCGTATGACGTGGCGATGGCTATCGGCGGGGAAAAGGTGAAAGACGGCGGTTACCAGGGTTTGAATGCGGCGCCAATCCCTGGGGACGGGACTGAGCGATCGCTCACGGCTGCGGCGATGTATTCAATGCTCGCGCCAGCCTATGCCGAGAAATACGGTGTGGACCTGGGCGAGATGAAACGGGTGTTGGCCCGGATCGCATCCAAAAACCATGCGAACGGTGCCCTTAACCCAAAGGCGCAATTCCGTAAGGAGATGAGCGTTGAGAAGTTGTGCGCCATGCCGAATGTGGCAGGAATGCTCAGCATCTTCGACTGTGCTGGCGTGGCAGACGGTGCTGCCGCTGCCATAGTCGTTCGAGCTGAGGACGCAAGCAAATACACCGATCACCCGCTCTACATCGACGCATTGTCGTTCGTGGCCGGCGATGGTTCTGGGCTCCTCGATCCGGCTTATGACTACACCACTTTCCCGGAGATCGTCCGCTGTGCCGCCGATGCCTATGCTCAGGCGGGAATCACCGACCCTCGACACGAACTTGCTCTTGCGGAGGTCCATGATTGTTTCACGCCAACGGAGCTCGTCCTGATGGAAGATCTAGGTTTCGCCGAACGAGGAACGGCGTGGAAGGAGATTCAAGCCGGCAGTTTCGACAGAGATGGCGATTTGCCGGTCAATCCGGATGGAGGTCTCAAGAGTTTCGGACACCCCGTTGGTGCATCCGGCTTGCGGATGCATTATGAGGTCTGGCTACAGCTCCGTGGCGAGGCGGGCGAGCGGCAAGTGGATCGATCCAGAGGAAAGGCCCTCGTTCACAATCTCGGTGGCTACCCGGGCGAGATGGTTTCGTTCGTCTCTATTTTGCGGGCAGGGTGATATGTCCGAGGTGAGATCGCAAGCAGGCCGATCTCACCTCAGCTGAGGTGAAGATTACGGAGTCGCCTCGAACTCTGAAACGCGCCCATCAATGTCGAAGTGTTTCGGTTCCTTGGGCTGTACGACGGTGCCCACGTAGATGAACCCCGCGATGGCATCCTCATCCCCGAGTCCAAGTCGGCTTTTGATCGCTGCATCCTCGCAGATTTCGCCGGTCCGCCAGATCGCTCCGTAGCCCAGCGCATGCGTTGCCAACAGGATGTTCATGGATGCTGCTGCCGCAGCATCTCTCTGGTCTTGCCATGGAATCTTCGTGGACTGTTGGCGAACCGCTTGCACGACGATGACCAATGGAGCGCGCCGCAGTTTTGTGCGTTCTTTCTCTGCCTTCGCTGCGACGGGCTCTACGTCCTCGGCGGCGCATCGCGCTAGATAGGCGTCGCGAAGCATCTCACCGATGGTGTCCATTGCGTCGCCCCTGATCAAAGTGAAGCGCACGGGCTCCAACTCGCCATGATCGGGGCCTGCTATTCCAGCTTCGAGGATGGACGACAGATCGGCATCATTGGGTGCCGGGTCCGTGAGACGAGGGTGAGAGCGGCGCGTTCTGATTGCTTCTAGAGCTTCCACCTTTGCAATCATAGTCAAAATATACTTCGACTATGCAAGTCCTGCATCAGAAACTGAGCCTCGGACCTGTGAGTGTAGGTCTATTTCCGTTTCCTGGTGGATGGTGGGGGAGCCTTGGGGGCTTTGCCCCCGATGCGGTTCATGACGCTCGTCGCCGCGTCGTCTAGGCGATCCGAAAGCTCGGTAACCCGGTCGATTGTCACTTTGGTTGACGTCCCAGTCGCAAACAATCCGAACAGGACCTGACCTTGCGCATCAAAGACTGGTACCCCCACGTAGTAAAGACGGTGCTTCGACCCTGGTGCCATGGGAACGAGAAGTTCATTGCGCGTACTCGTTGCGGTCTTTGGGGACACGGCGAATCTCCACTTGCGCTCGACGAGGGTGACGATCGCCTGCCCCTCCTGGCGAACGATCCCGAGAACCTCCCTGTACTGCTCTTTGGTCGCATCGCTGAGGCCCGGATCCGCCCTTTCTAGCCAGGCATCGACGACGTCGGGTTCCGACCACGCGACGAAGATCGAGCCGACTGGAGCCCCATGAGTAACTCGCTGACCCACAAAGCTGAGAAAGCGACCTCCGGATGGCCCAGCACACGCAAGAGTGACCATTTCACCTGCGACAGCTATAACAACAACCGCCTCAGCGTCGAGTTCGACGCCGAGGCGGTTCACCTCGTCGGCCGCTGCTTCAAGATTCGAATCCTGGTTGAGCGCAGCGACGCCGACTGCGGCAGCGACAGGACCTAGACGGTAGGTTTTCTGAAAGGCGTGACGGCTGACATAGCCCGCATCAGCCATCGCATTGATGATGCCGAACATGGAAGAAGGATTGATATCTAGAGCGACCGCAAGCTCAGTGAGGCTGAATGCCTGGTCGGGATTGGTCGCTAGAAAACTGAGGATGTCAAGTGACCGGGTCGCAGCGAGCGCAGCGCGGGACGACATAGGGCGGGCTCCAAATCCTTCGTCTGGGGAACGTAAATGTCCGTGGTTGCTGTCGAATCCTACTGCTCCCGACGAAAGACCACTTC
Organism: Acidimicrobiaceae bacterium; assembly: GCA_003164275.1. The sequence continues at coordinate 29,313 of PLSY01000295.1, forward strand.
GGAGTGTTCTGATCATGACCATCCAGCTGGGAGTGAGACCTTCGGCTCGATGACAGTTGAAGACAATGGAGCGTCTGCTCTCTCACTCAGCACCGTCCGGTCTGGTCCCACTTACACCCTGCTGATAAAGGGTGGCGATCGCATCTGGTCCGAGGCCGAGTAACGACCCGAGAATGTCCGCTGTGTGCTGACCGAGCGTGGGTGCAGGTTTTGAAGCATCGGGATTCGAGTTAAAGGAAAACTTCATCGGTAGCGCCGGGTAGTGATAGCAACCAGAAGCGGGGCGATCAATCTTCTCGAAAAAGTCCCGAGCCCGCAGCTGCTCGTCCTGAAGTAGCGATTCCGATCGTGCCACGATCGCAGCGTCGACCCCCGCTCGCAGGAGCGCGACTTCAGCCGATGCCGGATTCCGGGCTGCTGTCCACTGGGCTATCGCCTGGTCGAGCTCATCGTGGCGCCGATAGCGGCCCTCGGCATCTGCGAGGTTCGGATCGTCGAGCAGGTCCTGGCGATTCACTAGAACTGCAAAGGCAGGCCAGACGGCTTGATCGACGGAGATCGCTATCCACTCGTCCGTCCCCTCGCATGGATAAATTCCATAGGGGGCCTTAGCAGGGTGATGGTGGCTGTTTCTTATCCCTACCTCCTCAGTTCCAAGTGATGCGGCGATCACCTGGTTCGCAGTGACGGAAACCATCGCCTCTAACTGAGCCATTTCGAGAACCTGTCCCTGGCCAGTCCGGTCACGATGCTCAAGGGCTGCCAGCAACCCGAGTAGACCGTGCATTCCTCCAAGAGGGTCGGCACATCCCCCCGGTGGCGTCGGTCGGTCACCCGGGCCAAGAGTGGCGGCAGCGAGGCCACTCGCCTGTTCGAACGTCGGTGCCCACGCAAGGTGATCTCGGAACGGACCGTCTAGGCCAAATCCGGGTAGGCGCAGCACGATGAGACTTGGATGCTCCTTTATTAGTACGTGGGGATCGAGCCCGAGTTGACCAAGAACGCGAGGACTGAAGTTTTCGACGAGAACATCGGCATGACCAAGCAGGTCTCGCATGATGCGCTGACCTTCGGGCTGCGACAAATCGAGTGTGAGGCTTCGCTTATTACGATTAACGCCCTGCCAGACCGCGCTCCTCTCCCACCAGTCCTCTCCAAGCTGTGGGCTGGAGGTGCTGTAGCGGAAGGGGTCTGGCCTTCGGTGCGACTCGATCTTGATGACATCGGCACCAAGAGTTGCGAGGTGCAAGGTGGCTAAAGGGCCTGCCCAATAGGCGCTCAGGTCAAGTACTCGCAATCCCGAGTACGGGAGATTTGCAAGAGTCGGCTCCCTGCTGACGCTTTGATCCCGGTCGGCTGGTGCGAACTCTGTCACCGGCGACTGCTGGACTTGGATCTCGCCGAGGTCAGGGGCTTGTCTCGGCGGTGGGGTCGGTGAGGCAGAGAATCGCCACGGTGATCGTGGTCGAAGGAAGGAGGCGCCTGGTTGGGTAGCAAAGACATGGCGTTCGATCAGTTGGGGGTGAGCGGGAAGGTCAGAGCCATCAAAGACGCGGGTGGAGGGGATCCGCATCGCTTGCATGAGCTCAACGAGCTCATCGCCCGTCTGGCCTCGAAGCCACCCTTCTGCCGCACTGGCAAAACTCTCCGCTAGTTTCGGGTCTCGCAAAGTCTCTGGCAGGCGATTGCGGAACTCGGCCAAGTTCGCGACTTCACAAAAGTCGTTCCATCCAGCCTGGCTGAGCGGATTGATACCCACCCATCCGTCGGAGACTGGGACCACACCGGGGAGTGAGCGGACAATGGGAGCGACCGTCAATCCGGCCGTCTCGTACACTTCGGCGACGAGCGTAGGGTACGGCATCATCGAGACGACACATTCAAAGGCAGACACATCAATCTCGACTGGCTCGTTCTGGGTACTCGCTACCCGCTGCCCGGTCATAGCGGCGACGGCGGCATAGACGCCAGTGCCATAGGCGTCAACGTCTGCTCCGGCAGGCAATGGAGGCTCGCCAGGAGGAGACACCCGCCTCGGCCAGCCGGAGAGGGACTGAAGAATCAGTCCGTCCACTTGACGGTCGCGTCGAGGGCCCGTTCGCCCGAATGAGGAAATGTGAACGACGACCGATCCGTTCGCTCTAGAAGGCAGGGAGCCTAAGAATTGCTCCCACTGCGCCATTGGCAGTGAGTTAATCGTGATGTCAGCCTGCTTCCGCAGTGCGTCCAAATCCAGTCGACCTACCTCTGTCTGGCTGTCGATCTGCCTGCTTGCGCATCCCGATCGCAAATACTGGAAGAGGGGAGCGCCCTTTACCAAGTTGGCGCCATTGCGCAGCGAGCAGCCGCCAGGTGGCTCAACGACGGTGGCGTTCACGCCTAGGTCAACGAGCACCTTTGTTGCGTACGCTGCAGCTAATCCGCCCCCCACCTCGACGAGGCTCAGATGCGATAGAGGCCCCGTACTCAACCGACGTTCGTCTGACGTTGCAGTGTTCGACCCTGACCAAGGCGTACGAGGGTGATTCGATCCCAGAACCGGTTCATATCTCCTCAAGGGCATCTCCAAACAGTTGAGAGGCCTCCGGATCACCAAGGACCCGCGCCACGCGTCGGGCGATTCGCCATTCTCGACCTACCCGCACCAAATCGAATCGGGTGAAGCTGAGGCGGTAAAGCTCGACGGCCCCGGACGAGAGATTCTTTACATAAACCCGCATGTAGCCGGTCGCCGTCGCAGTGTCTCCATCGATACGGACATCGAGAGGCCCGAGCATGTGGGCGCAACGGCCTGCTATCGCCTGGTGCCGATGATCGGTGATCAATGCACGGGCTCCGGCCACTCCGTGAAACTGGGATCCCACCCCAAGGTCGATGACCGTGTTGTCGGTGTACAACTCAGCCACTGCATCGACGTCGTTGCTGTCGACAGCGAGGCCGTAGCGAGTGAGAATCCGGGTGATCTCGAGGGTGTCCTCGACCTGCTGCAGTTCGGCACCAAAGGAACGTAGGGCCGCTTCGTATGCGGCGGTCGAAATGTTGTCGTCAATTCGGTTTGAAATTTCCATAGCCGAATAGTATTTATAGCATTCCTCGTTGACTCGGTTCGGGCTGCGGCTACCTTCGTCGGAACTCGGAGTGATGCGAGAGTTTTTTGATCGTCAGGATTGCCTACGTCAGGGACTGAGTCGGGGGTGTGTATTGCAACTGGACGGGAAGCGCTTCGTTGTCGTCGGTGCGGGGCGAGGCATCGGACTGGCCATCGCTGATGCGTTCGTTGAAGAGGGAGCGCAGGTCGTTCGCATGGATACTGAGTTCTCGTCACAGACGGCTGGACCAAATGCTCAAGTCTTGTGCGACGTAGCGTCGCGCACTCAAGTGGAAACGTCATTCAATCAAGCCGTGAGCGAGTTGGGCGGCCTCGACGGACTCGTGAATACAGCGGGTATCGAACGCAGAGTGCCTGCCGCCGAAATCACCCACCTTGAGTGGGATCAGATGCTCGATGTCCACCTCCGAGGCACCTTCCTTACGAATCAGGCAGCCTTCCCCCACCTGCGTGCTCAAGGCGGCGGTCGTATCATCGACTTCGGTTCCCACGCAGGCCTTACTCCCTATCCACGTGGAGCCCATTATTCTGCAGCCAAGGGCGGAGTTATCGCGTGGACACGCTCGGCTGCTCACGAATGGGGCAAGTTTGGGATCACGGTCAACTGCGTGCTTCCGGCGATCCGAACGCCCATGTACGAAGAGAACGTCGCTCGGATGTCTTCGGGGGAGCGCGAGGCGCACGACGAACGCATGCAGCAGGCGATCGCTATCGGTGGACGACTCGGAGATGCCAAGACCGACCTCACCCCCGTATTGATATTTCTCGCTGGTGAAGGCTCGCGATTCATCACTGGAGAGCTGATATCGATCACGGGTGGACTCGGATCGACTCGCTGAGAGTCGGTCTGCAACCAGTACCCATTGCTTTGCTCAGCGACTGACGCGAGCTCGCGACGTTGCGACCGTGCTGACGACCACCAGCTCCGTTAGCAGGCCTGAGCGGCGGCCGCTCACCTCTACGAGTAGCACTGGTGTGGTCCCAACTCGGCGCTCTCGCCGACAACCATTGGCCGTAGCCAGTGCCCCTTAACTCTGTCCACCTTCCAGGCTGTCAGTAGGAGACCTGTCGCTGATGGTTCCCCAGGGCATTTACGAATGAGTCCTTCTCACAGAATCCGACAACACAAAACAAAATTCCTCTATACCTCTTGACTTTCGTCAAGTGCTGTCTTACAGTCACCCGCACACTCGACGGATTGCTCGCCAGGTGTCTTAGGGAGATCGTCAAACGGCATCTCCCGGGCAAGCAGTGTTGGGGGAAGTGCGGAAACGCGTCGTTGCAAATCGGGTGTGCAACGGCCAGCCCACCGAGACGACCGTCTCGGTCCACAAGGGGGAAGATGATGCGTCGAATTCTGTCCGTGGCTACGGCCTTGGGTGTGCTAGCTGCGTCGTGCGGGATCGTCTCTGTCGTTGAAGCCGGCACCGCCAGCGCAGCGACGAGCACAACACCGATCGTTATCGGTGGCGATGGCGACGTGGCCGTGTCGCCCGGACTTGCTCAGGGGTTCGAGGCCGGGATCTACAGGTTCAACAAGGCCGGGGGCTTGAGCGGCCGAAAAATCAAATTCGTCGGATTCCTCGATGATGGATTCAGTCCCACGACGAACGAGACCAACGCACAGCAGCTGGTCCAGAACGACCATGTATTGGCAGTGGCACCCTTTTTCAGCGAAGTCGCTGGCGGTTCCACCGCCACCTTCCTAGCCAACGCCAAAGTTCCGTTTATCGGTTGGTCAACCGATGGGGCCTTTGAAGCTGAGCCCAAATGGGGCTTCGGAATCAACGGGAACCAAGGCAATCCGTCGGTACAGGGTCTCGCCGGGATGAACCAGCTACTCAAAGCCACCAGCAACACCAAGACGCCAAGCAAGGTCAAGCTGGCATTCATCGGAGTGGATGTCCCCGGTGGTTCTATCTCCAACGCCTCGCTGGCCGGTGTAGCCAAATATACGGGCATGAAGGTCGTATACCAAGAGGCCACAGTGCCGGCGCTCGGGAACACCAACTACGCACCATACGCCCAAGCGATCATTTCCTCGGGAGCAAATGCGGTCTATGAGGTCCTTGCTTCACCACAGGCCATCGGCTTGGCTGCAGCTCTCAAGACGGCACAGTTCAAGGGCACCATTGTCAATGGAGTGACCTACTACCCGGGAGAGCTTGCAAGTCAGCCTAACGAGGCCTCCGCGCTCAACGGCGTCTACGTCGAGGACGAGTTTCCAGCCGGAGAGAACGACACCCCGGCCGTAACGCAGGAGGAGAAAGACCTGCAGTCAATCGGACAGCCGCCTTACCTCTCAGCCGGCGTGAGTATCGGTTATTGGTCGGCCATAGTCTTGGAGTCCATGCTGAAGGCCACGCTCAAGGCTGAGGGGAATGACCCAAACAAGGTGACGAGCGTGACGTTGCAACAAACGGTGACCGGCCCAAAGGGCTATTCCTACATTGATCCGATAGCGGGGGGCATCGGCAATGAATACTTTCCGGTCGCCGAGACCATCCCCACGGGCTGTGGCACCCTGGTCAAGACAGTGGGAACCAACTTCAAGCAGATCACACCGTTCCAGTGCGATGGTGCAGTGAATGTGAAATACGGCAAAATAGTGAACCAGAAGACGGGCAAACTTGAAGGCTGAAGAGACACTTCATTCGATTCGGCTGAGCTTGCGTTTATTCCGAATCGACGAATTCTTAGGGACTTCTGAAGAGCGCAAGGCCCGGCCCGTCCGTGCTCGGTTACTTCTCGAAACAGTCCACTCTCGAGTTGGCCGGAAATAAAGAGACCGTAAGCGCGCGAGCAACGTACCCTACGAGCCGCAGTACCTAGAACAAATGGGAGATGTCCCAGGTGCTGCCTTGGAACTCGACCTGGTCACCGAACCGATTATCGAGGTGAAGGGCTGTGTCTATTCCATCATGCCTTCAGGACGAGCTGGCTCTAGCAGCGCGTGATCGGACTTCTTCCCGCTGATTGGATGGCGATCACAAATCCGACTATAGGAATCAGTTTTTGTCTATAGGACTGGACATTCTCATAAATCGAGCCTATTGTTATGGCAGCCAGCAGTTTGTTCCCGCTTTATACAAAAAAATCGCACTATCACTCGTGGAATTGAGTCATAGGGCGAGTGGGGGAGTGTGGGATCACACCGTCGCTATCGGCTGGGCGATAACCAGCAACGAGACGACCGTCTCGTTGCTGAAGGGGGAAGAACATGCGTCGAATTCTGTCCGCGGTTACGGCGGTGGCGGTGCTTACTGCGTCATGTGGCATCGCTCTCGCTGAAGCTGGGCCAGCCTCTGCCAGTGCCAGCTCGTCGCCGATCGTGATTGGTGGCGATGGCGACCTGACCGTCTCAGCCGGCGTGGCCCAAGGCTTCGAGGCGGGCATCTATCGGTTCAACAAGGCGGGGGGCCTCGACGGGCGCAAGATCAAATTCATTGGCTTCTTAGACGATGGCTTTAGCCCTACGACGAACCTTTCGAACGCTCAGCAGCTTGTCCAAAATGACCATGTCTTAGCCGTCGCTCCTTTTCTAAGTGAGGTAGCGAGCGGATCCACCTCGACCTATTTGGCGGGTGCCAAAACGCCCTTCATCGGCTGGTCGGTAAACGGCGCCTTCGAGACTGAACCGAAATGGGGCTTTGGAATAAATGGCAATCAAGGCAATCCAACTGTACAAGGTCTAGCCGGCATGAAGCAGTTGTTGGTGGCTACGGGGAACACGACGACTCCAAGCAAAGTCAAGATGGCTCTGATCGACGTAAATGTCCCTGGTGCGGCCATATCCACCATCGCTTTGGGCGGCGTGGCTAAGCACACAGGAATGAAGGTTGTCTACGAAGAGTCTCCGGTGCCAGCGCTCGGAGCGACCAGTTACGCCTCCTATGTTCAGGCCATCATGTCCTCGGGGGCTAACGCTGTTTACGAAGTGCTTGCCTCTGCGGAAGCCATCGGATTGGCTGCAGCGCTAAAACAGGCTGGGTTTAAGGGCGCAATTGTCAACGGAGTCACTTACTATCCGGGTCAACTTGCAAGCCAACCCAACGAGGCATCGGCTCTGAATGGCGTCTACGTCGAGGACGAATTCCCCGCCAATCAGAACGACACACCGGCAGTGACCCAGGAAGAGAAAGATCTACAGTCCGTGGGACAACCGCCCTACCTCACTTCTGGGGTGACGATTGGCTACTGGTCGGCAATCGTTCTTGAGTCAATGTTGAAAGCCACTCTGATTGCCCAAGGAAACAATCCCGACAAGGTTACGGGCCCGACCCTTCAACAAACAGTGGCGGGATCGAAGCCATTTGCCTACATCGACCCGATCGCGGGAGGTATCGGTGACGAGTACTTCCCAGCTGCTGAGACCATTCCGACCGGTTGCGGCACTCTCGTTAAGACGGTCGGCGATAGTTTCAAGCAAATCACGCCGTACCAATGCGAAGGTGCCATCAATGTTAAGTACGGCAAGGTGGTTAATCAGAAGACGGGCAAGCTCGAGAGTTGAAAAGCTCGATTGCCTCCCACTGTGACGCTGCGATCTCTGATCGAGTCATTCCGATTGGCCCTTCCAACGATTCTTAGCGATGAATGCGTACCCCCACAGGTCCCCCCCCCCGTGGGGATACGCACTCATCGCTAATGAGTAGTGCGGACACAGGAGCAGATGGGGCCGCAACCGAGGGGCCGCCACCGCTGCGCTCTCACTCGTCAGAGATGGGGGTTCGAGACTGTGGGTGGAGTCCATCAAGTTGGCCATCATGCTCGGCGGCGTGGCATCGCGGCGGGTTACCCAGAAGGCTGGGTACTCTCTCGTCGGCGAGTCATCGGGTTACCGGCCTCGCCTCAAATCCAAGCGAACCTACGAGGTTAAGTAGTGAATTCTCCGCAAGCTAGAAGCTGCAAGGGGAGACTCGTGACCGGGCGGTAGGAGATGCCCACGAAGTGTCGCGTCGAACGGCGACAGGCGCTCCGGCCTGCGACCAGCACTGCGACTGTGACGCTGAATTGAGTCGCCGCATCACAAATCCGGAATACCTACGAGGCTTCGTTGGCACCGCACTCGCTGGACCAACAGCTGCCAATCGTCAAGCAGTTCGCGACAGGAACCTGGCTGCCAGATTCTCAGGTTTATCCACTTCGACTCGGAAGACTGCTCGGTGCGACCGACGGAGAGATCATCGGCGGCCGTTGGCGCGGTGATCCCGTCCATCTCCGTGCCAACGATTCGGAGTCAAAGTGGCTTTACGCGATGAGGCGTGGGTG
>PLSY01000368.1 GCA_003164275.1 Acidimicrobiaceae bacterium
GAGTAGGGGAGTAGGGGAGTAGGGGGGATCCCGGCATTCAACCCCGATGAAAGCTCAGAACTCCAAGGTCCCTCCAGGGTTCCGAGCTCGACGATCCCTGAGGCACCTGACCATGAGCTCTAGGGCAGACCTACCCCTCGCTGCATGAGGAAAGTCCACTCTTGCCTTGGCCACTTCCTGGACAATGGACGGCGCTGGAAGGAGCCGCCGGTTGCCTCCGGAATTCCCGTCAATCCGTTCGTGCCATCAGAGTCGTATCGAGGAGACACGGACCGATTCACAGTGAAGTTCCAGTTCCCTTGACCCTCGTTACACCACGATGGTCAGGACGTGGCGGTCAGACCGCAACGTCGGGGAAGAGGCTCTTTGAACCATGTTCGAGGAACGAGACTCATCGCAGATCACAGCTCCTGGCGGCTCATCGCCATTCGAGGATAATAGACCTCAACAAGTGCATAGATCCCTTGAAGGGGTGACATGACCACGGTGGTTGAGACTTCCCATCTTCAGCTCCTGGTCGGATCCCCATCCTTGGAGTTCTGCGCGCCAAAGAGTCTTCCTGCTCCGATGGTGCTGGGACGACGGTCGTGGAGTGTGGTCACCCACCTCGGACTTCGTTGCGCTGCGTCAACCTGAAAGCCTCTATACCCGAGATCCACGTGGAAGTTATGCCCAGCTGAGGTCAAGGCAAGGAGGGACGATCTGGCTGCAGGCTTGCTGACCTTCTGCTCGAAGCTCCATCTCGGTAGTTGTTTGTCCAGACATCTGGGTAGCTGAATTGCTGAAGGATTTCCTCTCACACCTATGTTTCACGTGAAACAAAGGGTCAAAACACCGGCCTCTTCCTTGGCACCCCAACGCGGCGTGGGTACTTCTCCGGCAGTTCGCTGGTCTTTCTCAGAATCTGGTAGTTGAACCGATCCGCAAAGTTGACGCGTTCAGCCTCGCTCAACCCAAGCTGACCAACGCCGGCGCTTGGCCATCGCCCGCTATCCGTATCCGGGGGCTCTGAAACAATCAGTAGCCCTCCTTTCCGAACAAATGCAGAGCCACACTCGGCCGTGACCGCAGGAGGGCCAAAGGATCTGGAGACGACGACCTGGAAGTCCTCCCGAAGGACTCCGCGGCCAAGTTCCTCGGCTCGCCCACGCACTATCTCTACGTCGGCGCCCCGCGGAAGTGCAGCCACCTCACCCTGCAAGAACTCAGTTCGCCGCTCGTTGGCATCGAGGAACACCGCCCTGGCTTCTGGCCAAGCCGCAATCAGAACGATTCCTGGAAGCCCACCGCCTGTTCCCAAATCGAGCAGAGACAAAGGGGGAGCCTTCAGCAACTCCTCCACGGCAAAGACAAAACCAAGCGCATGATCAATCTGGTCGGCGATGGGCATACCACCCAAGAATCCCCGATCTCCAGAGCGCCGAAGTAACTTGACGAACCGATTCGTTACTCGGTCCCTCAACTCAATGAGCGTCTCTGGACTGCCGGTCAAGACTTCCATGACTTCCTTACCGTCGGACTGCCTGGATCACGTCCAACCAAAAAATGGCATCAGGCTCAGCCTGATGCCATTCATGGTCTTCAAAAAAGAGGTTGTTCTTGCGGTGATTACCCCGCCGGAGCGATAACCACATAGCGGGCGGGCTCGGTTCCAGCCGACCTCGTCTCCACTCCATCGATCTCATTCACCGCATCGTGAACCACTTTTCTGTCGGCGGGAGACATTGGCTCAAGGGCCCTCTCTTCGCCGGCAGTCTTGACCTCTTCAACTATTCCGAGCGTGAATCGACGCAAGGCTGCAGACCGCTTTTCCCGATAACCACCAACATCGACCAAAATTCGGTCTGTCCGATTCTCGGATTGCCGCTGCACGAACGTTCTCGTCAGATCCTGGATCGCTGAGAGAGTTGCTCCCTTAGGGCCAACCAGCAGTCCGAGGTCGTCTCCTGCGGCTGCCACCTGCACGGTGTCTTCGTCGACCTCCGCGAACGAGACCTCAGCGTCCAGACCGAACTCACGAACCAGTCCAGTGAGGAAATCACTGGCTGCCTGGCCTTGCTGCTCGAGTGTCAACGACTCTTCCATGCTGTCCTCGCTCTCCTCGGGCCTGCGGCCCGACCGTTGCTGTCCCTGCTCACCTGACGACTCGCCGTTGCTTTGCCTACTGCTCGAGCCCCGAGATCCGCGCCGTCTGTTCGATCGACTACGCCCGGAAGTAGATCCTGTCCCGTTGGAAGCCTGGTCATCTGTCTGCTCGGCGACGCTGGAACCGTTGGCGGAGACTTCGGAGCCATCATCGGTCAGAACGCTCGTCCCCGGCGCCTTCGATTGGCCACCTCGGCCTCCTGATCCACTGCCTCCGCCGCTACGCGAGCGCTCTGTTCCACCACCACTCCTGCTCCGCTCGGGCTTCTGGCGGCGGCCGCGCTTCGGTGGTGGCGCAACCGGCCGAACGCGCGCCTGCACTCGGGCTTCACCGCGTAGCCGGCCAAAAAGACCTGCTTTCGGCTCGCTCAGCACCACGAATTCGGCGTCATCCTCTGCGACGCCGAGCAGATCCAGAGCGATCTCCTTTGCCTCCGGCAATGATTTGCCGCTTGCCTCGACCCAGTCCACTGACTACCGCGCCTTTCTGTCGCGCTTGGCCTTCGAGCGCGGATGTTCTTTTGATACTTCGACCGTCTCGTCATCGGGGATTTCGCTCCCCGATCCATTGCTGCTCGTATTCGATCCCTTGGCGCCATTCCTCGATGCGCCGTTCGCGGACGCGTTCGGGGGGGCCCGTTTGGCGCCATTGGCGGTGCGTGCGACAGGAGCCGTCCGTTTGGCCGCTGGCTTCGCTGCCTGCGTGCCCTCCGCTCTCTTCGCCGGTGCCTTGCCATTCGCAGCTCGAGCTCTGCCGTTAGCTGCGGCCGCTCCGGTTCCAGCTGCCTTGGCCGCTGCGCTGGCTCCACCAGCTTTGGTGGCGTTCGAACCACCGGCCACCTTTGGCTTGGGCAGCGCTCGCTCCGTTCTATCGGCCGCCGGGCCCTTGGGCTTCGACGTCGCTGTGGCCTCGATAGGAGCCTTCGGCGGCCCACCCACCATGCCCTTCCGGAAAAGGATCTCCTGCGTCGCTATCCTGATCGTGCTGGAAACAATGAAGTAGACATTCAAAATCGCAGCAACATTAATATAAATAAATCCGAAAATAAGCGGCATGTATTTCTGAAGCATGGCCGCTTGTGGATTAGCTTGCGCAGCTCCTTTGTTCCTGGCATTAAGGCGTGACATCTGCAGATATTGCAGTCCCACCGATGCTACGACCAACAACAAGTAAGGAATAGCTACGAAGATCGAACTGTGGTGGGAAAGGAGCTTGTCCGAAAAGTCCAGACCAAACGAGATCAACTGCCCATGAGCAGCAATAATGTTGTGATACATCTTGCTGTCCTTCGGGATATACCGGGGAACAGCCGTAACCTTTGCCGGAATATCAACGGTCAATCCCGCCTTGGTGACGGTGTGGGCAGCAGTGGTAACGGTATTAGTTATTCCCCGAATCACGCTATAGAGAACAAAGAAGGCAGGCATCTGCAAGAGCATTGGAAGGCACCCGGAAGCCGGGTTGACGTTGTGCTCTTTGTAGAGCTTCATCATCTCTTCGTTCATTTGGGCGCGGTTCTCGGCACCCTTGTACTTCTGCTGAAGCTTCTTCATCTCCGGCCCGAGGGCCTGCATGGCCGCCATGTTCTTCGTGCTCTTCACCGTGAGAGGCGTGAGCAGGGCCATGATCACGATGGTGAGAAGCGCGACATCGATGGGGTAGTTCGGAATGATCGAGTAGAAGAAGGCGAGAACGCCCCCGACTGCGTCGAGTACCGGTTGGAAGATCTTGCCAATCGGGGTGGTTATGGATGCTTGCATGATGCCCTCCGATTGGGAACGGGGTCATAGCCGTGTCCACCCCATGGATTACAGCGCGCTAGGCGCCAGGCAGCCAAGAGACTGCCGCGAGCCAACCCCTGCTGAATAATGGCTTCGGCTGCGTATTCTGAGCATGTCGGGACGAAGCGACACCCGGTGGGACGACCTGAACGTGCCAACTGGTAACCCCGGATCACTTTGATCGACCATGCCGATGGTCCTCGCAAGGTCGACGGGGCCTGCAAACCTGAAGGGGCGGCAACGCTGGTCTCTGTGTCGATTCCCGTGGTCACGGGCGACGCTCCAAACCCACAGGGGGCGTCACACCATGGCGGACCGGCCGGGTGGCCTTCTCCAGTGCTTGCCTCATCGTTACCTTCAGTTCTTCGAAACCCAACGTCGGACCGTCCGGGCCCACACGCACTACGTAGGCACCGGTCGGAAAGGACGGCGCCAGTTCGGAAATGATTGCCCGGAGCCTTCGCCGAATCCGGTTCCTCACTACCGCATTGCCCACTCGCCGAGAGATTGCGTAGGCCACTTCAGGCCTTGACCAGGTGTCTTGCTGCAAAAAGCTCACGCTAAGAGGCCCTGACCGACCCCGGTGCGGAGTACGGCGAAGAGCCTCGAACGTGCGGCGGGAGCCGATGGCTCCCACGCCGCGGAGCCCTTCAGGCCTCGGTGCGAGCCCGGTGCTCACACCGACAGGCGTTGGCGTCCCTTCGCCCGACGCGCCCGTATGACGGCACGGCCGGCTTTGGTCGACATCCTCTTGCGAAACCCGTGTGTCTTCGCTCGTTTCCGAACATTCGGTTGATAGGTACGTTTCATTGCACTTCCTTCCTCGCCCTGGGCGGGGGACTCTGCTGTCCGGTTCAGCCAGGGGCCCTATCACTTGGAACAGGGCATTCCGCCACATGTTAGGCGCGAACCAGTGGCCACCTCTAGTCGAGGCCCAAGAGGCGTGCGCTATTGGCACGGTGTACCGTTCCGAGCACGGTAACGAGGTGCGCGAGTGGAGAAGCTCGGAGTCGGGCACCCCTGGTTATCCCGAGGACATCCTCTTGTACGAACACGCTAGAGCGTCCGATCCTGAGCTAGCAGGATGGTACGCAATCCAATTCGGTGCTCATCCACAACTGTGGATATCTTTGTGGACCGATCAGACTGTCCAAGGGCGGAGGCCCACGTGAACAACACTGAGGGCCTGTGGGTTCTATGTGCGGATGCCTTGCGAGAGCAGGTCTCCGATGCCATCTGGCAGGCCTACCTGTCCGGAATAACCCCCCTATCCATCAAAGAGACCGAAATAGTCCTCGGGGTCCCCAATACGCTCATTCGCGACCGGGTCGAATCTCGATTTCTCGGTCTCATCCAAGACACGGTTACCGGGACGGTTGGCAGAAACCTGGTGGTGCAGCTCGAAGTCGTCGCTCCGATCCACGAGCCGGCTGAGGAAAACCTGGTGGATGAGGAGCGCGAGGCCGCCAGTTCTCCCGACGGACACAACCGAGATCCCCAATCAGGGTGGGGGAATGGCCCGTCAAGACAGCCTGCTGCGGCCCGCAACAGTGCTCTCGAATCACCGGTTCTCGACTCGCGCTACACCTTCGACACCTTCGTCATCGCTTCCTCCAACCGATTCGCCCATGCCGCCGCCCAATCGGTTGCCGAATCACCTGCCCGCTCGTATAACCCGCTGTTTATCTATGGCGATGCAGGGTTGGGTAAGACCCATTTGTTGCACGCCATCGGCAACTATGTGCTGGAGAACTTCAACGGACGCCACGTTCGGTACGTCACTACAGAGACCTACATGAACGAGTTCGTCGACGCGATCAGGACCAACACCACGACGGCATTCAAGCGCCGATACCGCGAGTGCGATGTTCTTCTCATCGACGACGTCCAGTTCATGGAGCGCAAGGAGTCCCTCCAAGAGGAGTTCTTTCACACCTTCAACTCCTTGTACGCCACCTCCAAGCAGATTGTCCTTACCTCTGATCGACCACCAAAGTCGATTGCCACCTTGGAAGACCGGCTTCGCAGTCGGTTCCTCTCAGGGCTCATCACCGTGGTCGAGCCTCCGGACCTCGAGACCCGCCTAGCCATTCTCCGGGCCAAAGCGGAGCACGATCACATGGATGTGCCCGACACCGTTCTTGATTTCATCGCCACCCATGTCAAGGACAACATTCGGGAATTGGAGGGGGCGCTCATCCGCGTTACCGCCTTTGCCAGTCTCAACCGGCAGCCGATGAGCCGGGAATTGGCCGAGCAGGTCCTCTCCGACATCGTCTCAGCTGACCAACCACGCCGGATCACCCCCCAAGTGATCCTCGAAGCTACATCGCATACCTTCGGTTTCAGCATTGAAGAGTTGTGCGGACCGAACCGCCGGCGCCCACTGGTGACAGCACGGCAGGTGAGCATGTATGTCTTTCGCGAGCTGACCGACTTCAGCTACCCAGCTATCGGGCGGGAGTTCGGCGGCCGAGACCATTCCACCGTCATGCACGCCGTCGACAAGATCACAGCCATGATGAAAGAGCGTCACCAGATCTACAACCAGGTCACCGATCTCATCGTGCGAATCAAGAGCGGCTCATGACGACAACTCAAGACCACGCTCTCGGGTGTGCACTCCCTCTATCCAGAGGTTGTGCACTATCTGTGGATATCTGTCCTCGAAGCTGGGGCAATTCTGTGAACTCAAGTGAACTTGTCCATAACCGGACACCTGAAGGTCAGAGAACACAGCTCGTCCCCACATACGGGGGATCGACCAGGGGACAGATAAATGGGCCTCACGCTGGCATGACTGACCCCTATCCACAATCCACAGGGCTTACTACCATCACTATTCAATTTAGACCTATAAAACAAAAGCGAGAAGGGAACTCCTGGTGAAGTTTCGATGTGAGCGTGACTCCCTGGTCGAAGTACTGACCACTGCGGGACGCGCCGTCAGTTCGCGTACGTCGACCTCGATGGCACTTGGTGGGGTTCGCATCGAGGCAATCGGTAATCATCTAGCCGTCGTCGGCACGGATCTCGATCTCACGGTGCACGTGTCGACAGAGGCCATCGGCATCAGCGATGGAGTGTGCGTGGCACCTGCCAAGCTGCTCGCCGACATCGTCCGCTCACTCGAGCCGGGTGCCGTGACTATCGAGGCGCAAGGAGACAAGATCGAAATCGGGGCAGCTCGATCCAGGTTCAGTCTGAGGACCTTTCCCGTGGACGACTTTCCGAGCCTGCCGGAGCCGCCACAACCTGCGACATTCCTCCCCGCCGCCGGGTTGGCCAGCGCTCTTCGCCAGGTGGTGCGAGCGGCATCCAATGACGACGCCCGACCGCTGTTGACCGGTGTTCTCATCGCACCAGAGGGAAATGGCGTACGACTGGTGGCAACCGACTCGTACCGCCTGGCCATGCGCGATATCGATGGCAGCGACGCCTTCGTGGACAGCTCGCAGATCCTGGTGCCAGCCCGTGCCTTGGCTGAACTTCAAAGATTGTCGGTTCTCGGCATCTCGGCCAAGGACGCCGGAACCTCTGCGAGCGAGGGCGATGACGGAGCGTCCATCGGCCTGTCCATCGGCGAGCACGACGTGACATTCACTGCTGGGGAAGTCAAGGTAAGTACACGGTTGCTAGACGGAAGCTATCCGGACTACCGCCAGCTGATTCCAGCGGAATACCCGAATCGGCTCCATGTCGGCAAGGATTCCTTGCTTGATGCGCTGCGGCGTGTGCGACTTCTCGTTCGGGACAACACCACACCGGTTCGCCTCTCGATGAGGTCAGGGGGAGTCGACCTCACCGTCGTCTCCCAAGAGGTCGGTGACGCCAGTGAAACGGTCGACGCTGACTTTGACGGTTCGGAGCTGACGATCGCCTTCAATCCTACGTACTTGATCGACGGCGTAGAGGCCGTCACTGGGGACGAGGTGCTGCTGGAGACGGTGGACGCCACCAAACCAGCCACTGTCCGAGCGGCCGAAGAGACCAATTTCCGGTATCTGTTGATGCCCGTACGGGTCTCGTAGACCGCCGAATCGGCCTACCGACACTTCGTGCACCTGGTCTCCTTGGCTGTCACTGACTTTCGCAACATCGGCAATCTGAGGATTGAGCCGGATCCCGAGGGGACGACGGTCATTACCGGGTTGAACGGTGCTGGTAAGACAAGCATCCTTGAGGCAATCACCTATCTGGCGACCCTGCAGTCATTTCGGGGCTCTCCCCGAGAAGCGATGGTCCGGCGAGGTGCAGACCAATCCATCCTGCGTGCCGAGACCCTGGTTGATGGCCGCGAAGTGACCATCGAGGCGGAACTCTCCTCGAACGGCCGGTCTCGAACGATGGTCAATCGGCAGAACGTCAAGCGACGCTCGGACCTCCACGAGGCCCTGAGAACCACGATGTTCTCTCCTGAGAACATCGGTGTCGTGCGGGGAGGACCAAGCGATCGCCGCCATTTCTTGGATGAGACACTGGCCGTCGTCGACCCAAAGGCGGCAAGGGCGGCTGAGGACGTGGAGAAGATTTTGCGACAGCGAGCCGCGCTCCTCCGAGGGGTCGGACGACGACTCAGTCCAGAGGTGGCGACCACGCTTGACGTATGGGATGCCCGACTGGACACAGCTGGCACTGCGCTGGTCGAGGCCAGGGAGGCGCTCGTGGTGCAGCTGGGGCCAATGGCTGAATCCCATTACTCCCGATTGGCGGGGCAGGACACGGTCGTGGGCCTGGTCTACCAGCGGTCCTGGTCCGGGACGTTGGTCGACGCCTTACTGGAGGGGCGCTCGAAGGATGTAGAGCGAGGGGTGTCGCTTCTCGGTCCCCATCGCGACGAACTCGAGATCACCTTGCAAGGCCTTCCGGCACGCAGCCACGCTTCTCAAGGAGAGCAGCGTTCAATCGCCCTCGCCCTACAACTTGCCGCTCATCAACTGGCCACCGATCGGCTCGGATCGGCTCCAGTGCTCCTGCTCGATGACGTCTTCTCGGAGCTGGACCCCTACCGGTCCACCGCCCTGCTCGCTGGCCTCCCTTCGGGACAGGCCTTGCTGACCACCGCCCTGCCTGCACCACCAGAGGTGGCAGCTGCCAAGATCTATGCGGTCGAAGCTGGCGGCCACGCCCAGGTCAAAGGAGCGGAGGACCGGCCGTGATGGACCCGGATCCCTATAAGAAGGATCTTGGACCCCGGCCGATCGACTCTTCCTTGGACGCTGTCTCCCGCCAGCTCGGGATGAGCGACCTGCGGGGGCTCGGTCGCCTGTTCGCCCACTGGCCGGAGATCGTTGGGACGGGCATGGCCGAGCACGTGCAGCCGATCCGACTCGACAAGGAAGCCCTGGTGGTGAGCGTCGACCACCCCGCGTGGGCGACCCAAATTCGTCATTTGGGGGAAGATCTCCTCGATCGTGTGGCGGAAGAGGCGGGAGTTGGGAGACCACAGCGCCTGGAGGTCCGCGTTCGAAGGTGAAGGGGGGCGGTGTGTCGCCCACCATCATGCGGAAGACTCGGCCCTGGCGGCTACACTGGGACTTTGGAATCGGAGAATTCAGGGGAGTTTCCAATGGGCGCCGGCAGCGCCGCAGACATCCCCACTTCATCGGTTCCCGCTTAGTCAATCGATGTTGGAAAGGGCGCGCCTGTGGCGCTGAAATCAGACAACGAGCGCAGTGTGGTCGAACCCACGTACAACGCCGAGGACATTACGGTCTTAGAGGGCCTCGACCCCGTCCGTAAGCGGCCGGGCATGTATATCGGCTCAACCGGTCCGACCGGCTTGCATCATCTCGTCTGGGAGGTCGTGGACAACGCGGTCGACGAGGCAATGGCAGGGCACTGCACGCAGATCGACGTGAGCCTGTTGGCTGACGGGGGCGTTCGCGTCGCTGACGACGGTCGGGGTATCCCGACTGGGCCGATGCCCAAATACAAGGGGAAGTCAGCGGCCGAGGTCGTGCTCACCGTTCTGCACGCCGGAGGAAAATTCGGCGAAGGGGGTGGCTACAAGGTGTCCGGCGGACTCCATGGAGTGGGCATCTCAGTGGTGAACGCGCTATCCACCCGTCTCCTGCTCGAAATCGACCGAGACGGCGATCACCACGTCCTCGAGTTCTTGAACGGCGGGAAGCCGACAGGGAAGCTCGAAGTCGCAGGCAAGGCCCCGAGGGGACGAACAGGTACGACGGTGACGTTCTGGCCCGACGAGTCAATCTTCGAAGAAGTCGAGTTCCGCGCCCAGACGGTTGTGGAGCGTCTCCAGGTGATGGCGTTCCTCAACAAAGGACTGGAGATCCGGTTCACTGACGAGCGTCCTGAAGCTAAGCCGCCCCAGACGTTCAAGTACAAAGACGGGATCGTGGATTACGTCCGTCACCTGAATGCGTCGAAGGAAGCCCTCTTCCGCAAAGTGGGATCGTTCGAGCAGAAGGAAGACACGATGGAGGTCGAGATCGCCCTCCAGTGGAACACCGGCTTCTACGAGAGTATCCATTCGTTCGCCAACGGAATCTCCACCATCGACGGCGGAATGCACGAAGAGGGATTCAAGAAGTCGCTCACCAACGTCGCCAACAAGTATGCGCGGGCACGAGGTGCGCTGAAAGAAAAGGACGACAACCTTCTCTGTGAGGACATCCGCGAAGGCTTGACGGCCATCATCTCGGTCCGCCTCCAGGACCCGCAGTTCGAGGGTCAGACCAAGGCCAAGCTCGGCAACGTCCCTGTTCGTTCGTTGGTCGAGCGAGCGACCAACGAGAAGCTGGCCGAATGGTTCGAGGAGAACCCCCGCGAGGGCGGGCAGATCATTCAAAAGGGCCTGCTGGCGGCCCGCGCACGCGTTGCGGCCCGCTCCGCTCGAGACCTGACACGCCGGAAGTCCTCACTCGATGGTGCGGGGTTGCCGGGCAAGCTGGTGGACTGCTCCTCGCGTGATCCGCGGGAGAGCGAGCTCTTCATCGTCGAGGGCAATTCGGCCGGCGGTTCGGCGAAGGACGCGCGGAACCCGAGGACGCAGGCCATTCTTCCTATACGTGGGAAGATCCTCAATGTCGAGCGCGCGCGCGTCGACAAGATGTTGAAGAATACGGAGATCCAAGCTCTTATCGCCGCTATCGGGGCCGGACTGGGCGAGGATTTCGACGTCACCAAGGCCCGATATCACAAGATCATAATCCTGGCCGATGCCGATGTGGATGGCTCCCATATCCGCACGTTGCTTCTTACATTCTTCTTCCGACAGATGAAGCCATTGGTCGAGGGCGGGTTCGTCTATGTGGCCCAACCACCTCTTTACTCCACCCTGGTGGGCAAGGAGAAGGTGTATCTGAAGGACGACAATGGCAAGAACGCGTTCTTGGCCGAGCACGCCAATCACAAGAACGACTTCCAGCGCCTAAAGGGCCTGGGGGAGATGGACTTCGGAGAGCTTCGTGACACCACGATGGATCCGGGTCGGCGGTCGTTGCTCCAGGTCGCCGTCGAGCAGGCCGCGGTGGCAGACGAAGTTTGCTCCGTCCTGATGGGCGAGGACGTAGAACTCAGGCGCCACTTCATCCAGACGAACGCCAAGGACGTGCGCTTCCTCGACATCTGAGGGCGCGTGGAGCGGCGCTGGCGCCGCTCCATTGAGAGGACAGGGACACCGCATGCCAGGAAGTGACAACGAGGGTCGGAGCGGTTCTGACACCGACGAGGACGTTTCGGGCTTCATCGAGCCCATCGAGATTCAAGAGGAGATGGAGCGATCCTTCCTCGAGTACTCGATGTCCGTCATCGTCTCGCGAGCACTCCCCGACGTCCGTGACGGTTTGAAGCCGGTACACCGTCGGATCCTGTACTCGATGTTCGACCAGCGTCTGCTGCCTGATCGACCTCACACCAAGTGCGCGAAGGTAGTGGGGGACGTCATGGGGTCCTACCACCCCCATGGGGACTCATCGATCTACGAGGCCTTGGCCCGGATGGTCCAGGAGTTCTCGATGCGGCACCCCCTCGTCGACGGGCACGGGAACTTCGGGGGCACCGGGCCAGACGAGGGCCCGGCAGCCATGCGATACACCGAGTGCCGCCTCGGATCGCTAGCCCTGGAGTTGATGAACGGTATCGACCAAGAGACCGTCGACTTCACTCCGAACTACGACGCCACGTCCGAAGAGCCGACTGTGCTGCCGGCTCGCTTCCCGAACATTCTTGTCAACGGCTCTCAAGGGATTGCCGTCGGTATGGCGACGAACATCCCACCCCACAACCTGGGTGAGGTGATCGATGCCACGACCCATCTCCTCGAGCATCCCGACTCCACTCCCGACGAGCTGATGGAGTTCGTGAAGGGTCCCGACTTCCCGACCGGCGCCCTGATCCTTGGCCGCCAAGGGATTCTGGATGCGTTGAGAACTGGTAGGGGTTCGATCAAAATGCGCGCCGTCGCCGAGATCGACGAGGGTCGAGACGGAATCACCCGGATCGTTGTGTCGGAGATGCCCTATCAGACATCGGTGGCGACGGTTGAGAAGAAGATATCGGAGCTTGTCCGCACCGGAGACATCGACGGTATCGCCGAGGCCCAAGACGATTCGTCCGGCGGTAAGACGCGGTTGATCATCCGCCTCAAGCGGGATGCGAATGCCAACGTCGTGTTGAACAACCTCTTCAAGCAGACGCCTCTACAAACCACGTTCAGTGTAAATACGGTGGCATTGGTAGACGGCGTCCCCCGCACGTTGAACCTGGCCCAGACTCTGACGTATTACATCGCCCACCAAGTCGAGGTCGTCACTCGCCGCACCGAGTTCCTCTTGGACAAGGCGCGTTCCCGCGCCCATGTCGTCGAAGGCCTGTTGAAGGCCATCGACATGCTGGACGCTGTCATCGCCGCCATCCGGGGGTCCGATGATCGCCCCGCCGCCCTCGATGCACTTCGGGCCGCCCCATTCGAGTTCTCCGAAGAGCAGGCCAACCACATCTTGGACATGACCCTCTCGCGTCTGACGCGCCTCGGACGGACGAACCTCGAAGAGGAGATGGCCCGGCTTCTGCTCGAGATCACCGAGCTCGAGTCCATCCTGAACGATCCGGCCAAACTCCGTAGCGTGATCGCTTCGGAGATGGGGGCGATCAAGGATAAGTTCGCCAACGACCGGCGCACCAAGATCACCCACGACCCGGGTGACATGAACGTCGAGGACCTGGTCGAGGACGAAGAACTGGTCGTGACCATGAGTCGCGCCGGCTACGTGAAGGCCGTGTCGGCCGACGCCTTCAGAACCCAGGGACGAGGCGGTCGCGGAATTCAGGGCGCCAAGCTCAAGACCGAGGATCTCATCGACGACGTGGTGCACACTTCGGCCCACGCCCACTTACTGCTCTTTTCCAACAGGGGTCGGGTCTTCCGCCTACGTGCTCTTGAGATCCCAATGAAGGAGCGGACGGCTCGGGGGACGGCGATCGTCAACCTGCTCCCCCTTGCCCCCAACGAGTCGATTCAGGCCATTATCGGGACGAGGGACTTCTCCGCTGACAACTATCTGGTCTTCGCTACCAAGCACGGCCAGATCAAAAAGACCTCCTTCTCCGAGTACGACAAGTCACGGCGCGAGGGCTTCATCGCCATCAACCTACGAGAGGGCGATGAGCTCGTCAGGGTGGTCGAGACCCACGGTGACGACGATGTCTTCTTGGTCACCCAATCAGGAATGACCATCCGCTTCTCCGAACAGGACGTTCGGGCCATGGGGCGTGATGCCGCTGGGGTTCGAGGCGTCAGACTGAAGGACGGTGACGAGGTGGTCTCGTGCGACGTCGCCCGCGACGAGGCCGACATACTCCTGGTGACGGACGCTGGCTATGGCAAGCGGACCAAGGTCGAACGGTTCAATCGCCAAGCCCGTGGCGGCCAAGGGGTACGTGGCATTCGACTCACAGCCAAGCGCGGCCGGGTGGTTGCTGCCTTCATGGCCGGGCTGGAGGACGAGATCCTACTGATCACCACTTCTGGGGTGGTCATTCGGACAGCGGTGCGTGAGATTGCCTCCCAGGGAAGGGATGCCACCGGGGTTCGAGTGATGAATCTCGACGGGGGCGACGCCGTTGCCGCCGTTGCCGCCGNNGATAATGCTGAGGTCACAAGTTCGAATCTTGTTAGCCCCACTCGGAACATCCTGATCAGCGGCCATCTCCTCAGATCGGGCATCTGCAGGATCCCGAACCATCGCGCGACTGGCGTGACCCCGTCACCTCAAGTGATCTGGGGCCAACCTCTGGAGATCGAGCTAGGACCGGTGGAGCACGGCCGACCGGCACGCCCAGCGTTCCGAGGTCAAGCGATCATCGGCGCCCCGCCGAGGGTGCGGGTTCCGGCGCCACTGCTGGCGGGTGACGCCTCCCGAGCAGCACCCAGGCAACGGCCGCCGTCGCCGCGCAGATGAAGGAGACGACCAGCATTGTCAGGTTGAAGGCGTGGAAATAGGTGCCCGAGGCCAGGTGCAG
Source organism: Acidimicrobiaceae bacterium (assembly GCA_003164275.1). The sequence continues at coordinate 14,416 of PLSY01000368.1, forward strand.
CGCCCGGTGGGCCAACTCGCCCGGGGCCACGCGGCCGGTGTTGGCGTAGTTGGTCACGTCGTCGAGACCTTGTCCGGTCTGGGTGGGAGGCACGCCAGCCGCCTGGAGCTTGTGCTCCACCTCGAGGATGGTCACGTTGCTCACGATCACCATGGAGCCGGCCAGGCCGAGGGCGTAGCCGAATTGGCCGATGGTGGTCTTTGACGACGTCACCGGCCCGAAGCTCTGCGGAGGCGCCTCGCTCATGAACAGCCGGCCCGAGGCCACCACCGCGTAGGGGAGCCCGTAGCCGATGAGGAGGATTCCCGGCAAGTAGTAGACGTAGCCGAAGTCCTTCTGGGCGAGGGCGAGCCAGAGGAACCCGACGGCCACCAGGCTGAGCCCGAGCACGTTGCGGGAGCGCTCGGTCTTCCCCTTCTTGAGACTCCGTCCCACGATGATGGAGCTGGCGATGCCCACCAGGTTGACCGGCAACTGGCCGAAGGACACTTCGGTGGGCGAGTAGCCGGCAACGTACTGCCACACGTTCGAGAGCTGTAGGACGACCGCCGCCTGGGCCAGGTTCCAGCACAGGACCACCATGACCGACCCCACGAATACCGGGTTCTTGAAGAGCCCGAGGGGGAACACGGGGTGGTTGGAGCGCCGCTCGACCACCACGTAGACGGCCAGGGCGACGACACCCACGAGAATAGGGAGCCAGGTCCTCGCGGTGGCTAGCTTGGATGCGGCGTTCGAGACACCATAGAGGATGCCGATCACCCCGACGGCGATGAGAATCAGGCCCGGGAAGTCGACCGGCCGGCCGCGCTGGCCCCTGATCCGGGGCAGGAACGCCAGGACCAGGCCAACGCCCACCAAGCTGAGAAGGGGGATCACGAGGTAGGCGAGGCGCCAGCTGGTGCTGGCCAGCGTGCCGCCCGCCAAGCCGGACACCATGGTGACGAGGCCCGCCGTGGCCCCGAACTGCCCGAGGGCGCCGCCGATGTTGTCGGGGGCCACCTCCTGGATGAAGGCAAAGGCGGCGCCGAAGACGCCGCCGAGCCCGATCCCGGTCACGGCTCGGCCAGCCAGGTAGAGGGGCGCCCCGTGGCTCACCGCCACGGCCAGGTCGCCCACGATGGTGACCAGGAGCGCAATCACCAGCAGTCGGCGCCGGCCGATACGGTCGGCCAGGAGGCCAGCGGCTATGACCGTCGAGGCCAGGGCCAGCGTCGAGATGCTGGCCGCCAGGGCCTCGGTCGAAGCGCTGAAGTGCAGGGCGGCCGAGGCCTTCACCAACGCAACCGAGGAGATGATTGGGTCGGCCGTCTGAAGCCCGGCCACTGCGCCGAGCACCAGGATCGGCAGCAGGGACTGGCGCTCGGCGTCGGCCGGCACCGCCGTCGAGGTCACGGCCGGGATCCACTCCCGGAATCCTCGGCCCGGTAGGTGCGCTTCCCGCCCATCCAGGTCTCGAGCACTCGGATCTGGTCGATCTCCCGGGGATCCACCTCCTCGGGGTCCCGGTCGAGGACGACGAAGTCGGCGTGCTTGCCGACGCTGATGCTGCCGA
>PLSY01000052.1 GCA_003164275.1 Acidimicrobiaceae bacterium
GCCCCCTGGGACTTGAACCCAGAACCTGCGGATTAAGAGTGTGAATCCAACGCTGTCACCAGGGCACTGAAGGTCTCGATTCGTGTACTGACCAGGGCTTATCGTTGAGGGTCAGGATCGAACCCCTGTTCGCAACTAACCCAAAGACGCAGAATTATGGGTTTCATTTTGGGTCGCCGAACCTCCGGATTCTGGATCCGCTTGGCCGGCGGTGGCCGGCGCCGTACGGTGGTCCATGCTCGATGACACGTGGGAAGCCATCGCCTTGCCGATCATGACCTACGTCGGTTCGACCAACCAGTTCACGGGGTGGCCGATCACTGTCGGCGATCTCGCCGATGCGGTCGGCGCTTCCCCCGAGGACACGTACGAGGAGCTCGTGCGCCTGGTCGGTGCCGGCTACCTCACCGCCGAGATCACGCCGTACCTCGGGACCCCGGTCGCCCGGTACAACGTCTTCAACCCACAGCTCGAGGAGCGAGGGGCCCGCGCCGTAGGCAAGTGGCCGCCGGAAGAGATGTACGACGCTCTGTTGGCCCAACTCGAGCGGCGCCTCGAAGCAACGACGGACGCTGAGGCGAGAGGGAGGCTGGAGCGATTCCGGACCGCCCTAGCTGACATCGGGAAGTCCACGGCGAGTGCCCTCCTGGTCGAGGTCATGAAGGGATCGCTCCCCCACCTCTAGACCGGTGCGTCGATGCCAGGGACTCCACCATCGACGACAGCACCGGTCCACTGGTTGCCGTCCCAGTACCGGAGCTCGTGGCGGCCGAGTGGATCCGGACTCCAGCTCGGCGGCGTCGCTGGCGGTGCCAGACTTGAGGCCGGCATGGAGTCAACCGCGGCGGCCGGCGTCGCGGTGCTCTCGGGAACGACTTCGTCCGGGCCGTACTGGTCGAACTCGGCCGACCCACAGCTCGGGCATGTGGCGTACTCGATGAACTTCGCCTGGTGGTCCTGGAGCGCGCTCGTCTGCATCGAGTACTTCTCTCGCTGCCGGCCGATGGCGTACTTGGTAGCCCGCTGCATGCTGGCCACCTGGCGCTGGTTCGGCCCCTTGTCCTTGGCCGCCGCCTCGGGCAGTAGGCGACTCGTGCCGCACTTCCTGCACACCCGGGTGTAGTCCCTGAGTCCCGCGCTCTTCTTCGCCATGCCGGCAGTATTTCAGGATCGGAGCGCCACCGCTCTAGCCGGTTGAGACAGTGCACTCATGCAACCGAGCGCCGTGGCTGAGCCCCTCGTGACCTCCGATCAGGTCGCCCGGGCCCTCGGCGTTCACCGGGTGACCGTCTACCGGTGGGCCGAGGCCGGCAAGATCCCCGGCGTCAAGGTCGGCCGGGTCTGGCGCTTCGATGCCACCGAGGTGGCGGAGGCCGTCGCAGCCGGCGAGGTGGGTCGATGACAGACGACTGGAAGTCCGTCCGGGTCGACACCCGGAAGGTCCTCGAGGTCGGCTCGGCCGAGCTCCGAGTCGCCTGGTACCTGATCGGCGCCTCGCCGGAGTGGCTCGAGCTGTTCCGTCGCAAGAGCTCCAACGGCGTCTCGGTCTGGCTCCCCATGCCAGCCCACGTCCGAGACGAGGAGCGTGCCTACCGGGAGAGCATTCTGCGGGCCATCCCCGAGATCGAGCCGGCACCGAAGCCTGCACCGCCGGCGCCCGAGATCGTCGACGACCACATTGAGTGGAGCTTCGCCATCGACCGGCTCGAGGAGGCGAACGACCGGATCCGCCGTTGGATCAGGGAAGCGAACGTTGCATTCCCCAACTTCGGAACCGTCCTCGAGTGGGAGGCGGAGGAGCGTGCCGCTGCAGGCAGCCGGCGCCTCGCGGACCTGCAGCGCTACCAGCGCGAGCTCGACGCACTTCCCTACTGGCCCGGCGACTGACCGCCGTCCTCCACCCAAGGAGCTCCATGCCCACACCCATCGACACGCAGCGCCTGGCCGAGCGGATGCAAGGTACAGGCGACGCCGCGACCCGAGGCACGGCCGGCCAACGGTTTGCTCGAGGCCGACTCGTAGCCGAGGCCCGGAAGGGCTCTGGGAAGTCGCGCGGCGTCACCATCCCGGAGGGCAACCAGACGCTCCTGTCGGGTCGGGACCTGATCGGCACGCTCAAGCTCCGGACCTACTCCAACCTCCTGATCTTCGACATCGACGGCGTGCCGAAGGTGTCGGTCCTGCCGGCGCCGGCCCGGGTGCCGTCCCTCGTGGAGACGATCATCACGACGAAGCCGTACCTCGAGCTCGGCGACGAGCTCACTCAGCAGATCACCGCCGACGGCGCCCTCGATGGGACTCCGCTCGTCGAGCCGGCCATGAACTTCGGCTCGACGCCGACCCCGACGATCCTGCCCCGCTTCGGCCTGGCGCTTCCGATTGCCCGGTCCGTGCTCGACGACGAGAACCAGGTGGCATCGCTCCTCGACGCCCGACTCCAGCGGGGCATCACCCTCGGCCTCGAGCTCAAGCTCCTCGCCGGCTCGAGCACCGACCCGACCGGTACCGGGATCCTGAACGTCTCCGGCACCACGACGGTCGCCAAGGGCGGCTCGGACGTCTACCGGCTCGACACCGTCGCCCGTGGTGTCTCCGCCGTGCAGGGCCTCGGCTGGTACGAGCGCCCCCTCCAGGCGGTCGCCCACCCGACGACCCTCGAGGCCATGCGCGTCGAGAAGGACACGGTCGGCCACTATGCGTTCCGCCCCCAGGCGATCACTCCGGACATCGAGGCGTGGGTCCCATCGACGGCCGTTCCCGTCGGGTCAGCCATCGTCGGCGACTTCTTCAACGGCGCTGTTCTATTCCTGAAGGACGGCCTCACGATCGAAGTCAGCACCCAGCACCTCGACTTCCTCAAGCGGGACATGCTCATGTGGTCGCTCGCCACCCGGGCCTACGCCTGGATCCGAAACCCTTCGGCCTTCGCCATCTGCACAGGCCTCTAGTTCTCCGGTCGGGGCGCCGCCGGCGTTCATCAGGCACGCCGGACACTCACTCATCGGCGCCCCGACCGGTGATTCGCCACGAATCAGCCGACGACCGTCATCCCCAGGATCGACCGCTCGTCGACGCCGAGGAGCTGGGCGAGCTGAATCATCCGCAGAGGCCTGGGAGTCCCGTTGCCGGTCTCCCACCGACAGACTGTGGCCTGGCTGACGTCGAGCCGAGCCGCCAGGCCGGCCTGGGACCAGCCACGGAGCTTCCGAACGGTACGGAGGTCCCCCGGTACTCCGATCACCGGCCGGCCCTCCTCCGCCGCGCTCATGACGTCGAAGAGGAGGTCGCCGAGTCTCAGGCCGAGCTCCTCGTCGAGGGCGCTGACTCGCTCCACCACCTCGGCGAGCTGATCGCCGGTGCTCGAGATCGGCACCGTCAGACCACCTCCCCGCCGCTCGCGACGGCATGCGCCGCGGCCTTATGGGCCGTCCTGATCTCGTCGATGAATAAGGTCAGCACCTCGTGGAGCTCGATGGCCTCGAGTGGAGACAGCTTCATGACGTCGGTCTCGCCACCTCCCTCTCGGCCGATCCGCACGATCGGCCAGACGGCCCCCGGTCGTCCCTCGAGGTAGACCTCGACCTTCTTCGCTGACGTGGAAGGCACCCTGCAGAGCGGATGCTCTCGTGTCGAGGGGGCCTCGAGCTCCAGGGTGATCGTGTGGATCTCCGAGTAGTGAGACTCGCAAATGTCCTGATCGCCGGGGCCCTCACACCACGAGGGACAGGCATCGATCAGATCCTCCTCGGTGAGGACTTCGGTGGTGTCGGTGTCGGGCACAGTGCTCTCCTTCGGTTGGACACCGGGAGCACCGCCAACGTCCCCAAGGCACAAAATGAGTTCGATTACCCTGGTCACCGCAGGCGCCGCCCTATACGGCGTCGGCCACGCCCCCCGACCTGTTGACGCAGGTGCGGGGGGCACTTCTGTCCCGGGCAGTATGCGGCCGGGCCGGCCCGAAGTCAACGATCGGGGGGAATCACCTACGGCCGGCGAGGGTCAGCCTCAGATAACTTGCTCGTGTCGCCTCGGGGAGCGGGAACCGCCGTCCGCATCGATCCGAAGCTCGACACGCCAGTCTCCTCCCGCCAGGAGACTGGCGCGTCTTCGATTCGGCCGGAATCAGGGCGTCAGTCGGGCGGCGTCCGAGGCGGCCCGCAATCGCGCAGGAGTCCGGGCAGCCGCCCCAAGAGCTCCGAGACCGGCCGGACGGTCTCGGTGGCGAGGTCCTGGACGAGTACACCCGCGATCTTCACGAGCTCGAAGACGGCGCAGCGGGCGAGCAGGGGGTCGGCTGTCGCTTCACCGGTCGCCGACCACATCGCATCGAGCACCAGGTCGTCAATCGCCCCACCGCCAGTGACCCACGCCAGTCGCATGGAGAGGAGCTCGACGGCCAGCGTGTCGGCGAGCTGGATGGTCTGCTCCACCTCGGCCGGCTCGTTCACGAGTTCTGTCCCCAGAGGGTGCCGTTTGTGATGCCCTTCTCGAGGAGGCGCTGATAGACGGCGTCGCCCAGCTCCTTCTCCGTCGAGACACTCCCTTGCACGGTCACCGGGATGGTGATGTAGACGGCCGCCGGGCCCCCGGTCGAGGTACCCGGGGCAGTGGTGGCGAGCTGAGCCGCCGAACCTCCACCAATGCCCCGGGCGCTCGAGGTGAAGCTCTGGCCGGCGATCTGGCCGGCGACACCCTGCAGGTACGGCGCCACCTTCCCTTCGAAGCCCTGCTGGAGGCCGACGGCGAGGCCCTCCATGATGAAGTTGCCGTGGGCGATGAACACGGTCGACGGAGAGTGGATCCCGAGGACGCTGCCGAAGATGCCGCCCACCTTGCCCGCAATCCCGCTCAGCCAGCCAGAGACGGCATTCCACGCGTCCTTCATGCCGTTCCAGAAGCCGGTGAGCACGGCCATCCCGGCGTTGTAGAGCCACCCACTGGCGTCACCGATGGCCGACTTCACCCACCCGAAGATGGTGTTGCCGATGTTGCCCAGGGCGCTCCACCCGGCCACGACCCCGTTCCACAGTCCAGAGATCACCTGAGCGCCGACTCCGAGAAGCCAGGACCCGGCATCGGAGAGCCAGCCGGCGACCTTGCCGGGCAGCGTCCGGATCTGGCCCATCAGGAATGTCTCGGCGTTGAGGAACCCGTTCCAGAAGCCATGCACGGCGTTGTCGGCGGTCTTCAACAGCCACTGGGTGGCATCCCCCAGCCAGGTCAGGATTTTCATGGGGATGGTGACGAAGTAGGCCTTCAGCAGCGCCTCGCCGGCGTTCAGCGCCTTCAGGAATCCGTTCCAGGCATCCTTGGCCAGGCCCTCGACGTCGGCCACCAGGGCCGACAGCGCCTTCATGATATCGCCCGGAATCTTCGTGAAGAACCCCGTGATATCGCCCCAGATGGCCTTGGCGTCGGCCTCGACCTTGTGCCAGTGGGTGGCGAGGAAGACCGGCACCCCGACGACCGGGAGGAACAGGAGCAGCAGGTCCTCGCCCCACTTCTTGAAGAACGAGGTGATGTCTCCCCACACGGACTTGGCCACGCTCGAGATGTCGTGCCAGGTCTCGAGCAGGAACTTCGACACCTGCTTCCAGTGCGTGACGAGGAGCATGGCGGCGATCGACACCGCGGCGAGGATCAAGCCGATGGGACCGAAGGCGCTCTCGGTGGCGACGCCCGCTCCCTCGGCCGCCTCCCCCTCGACGGCGAACGCATCGGACACGGCCGCACTGGTGGGGACCAGCTTCTCGAGCATCATGCCGCCGAGCTTCGACACGGCCTCCCCAGCAGACTGCAGGGACCGGACGAGCTTCGCACCGGTGTTGATGGCGAAGGCGCCCATGGCCACGGCCAGGACCCCGCCGACGACGCCCGCCAAGGCCTCGGCCGCGCCTTTGTGCTTCATGAACCAGCCGATCACCTTTGAGGTCTCTTGGGCGACCATCTCGAGCTTCGGGATCAGGGCCTCGCCGAGCTTCGTCCCGAGGTCCTCGGCCGTGGCCTTCAGCTTCTCGGTCTGGCCCCTCAGGTTGTCCGTGGCCTTCTCGGCGGCGTCGTGGGCGGACTTGGCCCGGCTGACGGCCGCCGAGGCCGCGTCGAAGGCCTGGGGGCCGCTCATGATCGTCGTCAAGAGCGCCTTGTTGGCCGTCCCGAACCCGATCGACTTGAGGGTGGCCAACTGCTGCTGCTCGGACATGCCGGCGAGCTTCGGCTGCAGCTGGCCGATCAGGTTGGAGAACCCGACGAACTTCCCCGAGGAGTCGAACACGCTGACGCCGAGCTGCTGCTGGGCGGTCACCGCCGCCTTGCTCGGGGTCAGGAGTCCGTTCAGCGCCGTGTTGACGGCCGACAGGGCCTTGCGCCCGGCCTCGCCGTGGTTGGCCAGGTCGACCATGATCCCGCCGACCTGATCGAGCGACGGCGACACGGCACCGAGGGTCGAGTGCAGCTTCTGGAAGGTGCCGGCGACCGCACCGATCCCCACTCCCATGTCCCGGGAGGTGTTGAAGAGGACATCGGACGCTCCGGCCGCCTGGCCGGCGTCGAGGCCGTAGGCCTGCATCGTCGACGACAGCGCCGACGTCGAGGTGTTCAGGTCGGAGCCCGAGGCCTCGGCCAGGTCCGTCGAGGCGGTCATGACGGCGAGGGCCTGCTTGGCGTTCAGGGCGTGGCCCTGGACAGCACCGAGCTGGCCGGCGACCCCGGCATAGGCCTGGGCCATCTGGGTTCCGGAGAAGGTCGTGGTGCCGGCGGTGTTCAGGAAGGCGTCACCGATGGTCTTGGCCGACTTCACACTGATCCCGGCGGACGAGGCGATCTGACCGGTGGCGGTGTCGAACCCTTCCGCCAGCTTGACCCCCTCGGCCCCGGCGGCGATGGCAGCCGCGCCGATGCCCAGGACGGCCGCCCCCCCGACACCGGACAGCGTCTGGAAGAAGCTCTTCCCCTTGGTGTCGGCCTCGTCGAACTTCTCACCGAACTTGCCGATCGAGCCGGCGAAGGGGATGCCCAGGTTCTCCAGTGATCCACCGATGCTCTGGAACGCCTTGCCCATCCGGGAGCTGGCCTGGTCGACCCCGGCCGAGAGCTTGCCCGTGTCGTCGTCGAGCTTCGAGAGCTCGCCGCGAGCCACGCCCACGCCCGACTTCACCCCTGCCGGATCCAGGAGGTACCGCGCTATCAGAGACTTGCCGGCCATCAGTTGCCCCTCACGTCCGGTTGCATGAGTGCACTGTCTCAACCGGCTAGAGCGGGCCGATCAGCTGAACAGACCCGTGACGTCCTCGTCGTCCGCCTCCGGGACCTCGAGCCTTCCCCTGGCCGCCGGCGACAGGCCGAGTTCGGCCCAGCACTGGCGCATCGTCCCCTCGGCGTCCCTGGCGATCTGGATGGCAGGGTTCTTGACCTTGCCTCGCTCTCCCGGGACGAGCTGGCCGAGCTTGGCGATCTGGCGGGACGCGAGGACCCACCGGACCCACGACTCGCAGGCGACCGACATCACTTGGCGGTCGAGCGGCGTGAGGAGGCCGGGAGTGATCACCTTCATGATCCGCCGCCACTCCGCAGCCGCCTCGCGGCTCAGCCAGGTCGGGGGCTTCGGATCACCGACGGACGGCCGCGGCTCGCTCTTGTTGATGGCCCGCTTGCCGGGGTTCCCCTCAAGGATGCGGAGGTGGGTGGGCTTCGGCCGAGGCCCTGGTTTCATCGGGACCCCGCCTGGCGGCCCATCCACCCACCATTCGCCGGCAATTCCGACCGCACTCGGCCGACATCAGCCCACTGGGCCTCTGACCTGGGCAAATGTCGGCTCAACTCGCGGACACACACGGGACCATGGGGCACGTTTCAGCAGGCTCCGCCAAACGATCTTTCGACCTGGGGGTATGCAGGTGGCGCGTCGCCTCAACCATGTCCGACTCCGATCTGCTGTCCGAGCGCCGGTGAGGGGCAGTCCTCGAACGGGTTGACTGATCCTGCGAACGCGGGCCGGCCAGCCACGAGGCGAGGTGATGCCGGTGTGGATTCCTTTCGCCGCGCACGGCGATGGCCGGCGGCATCGTGGATCCGATGGCACGGCCCACATCCGGGCACGAGGTTCTCCACCGTGTTGGGACCGATCGGCCACGGCACGAGGTGGCACAGGGCCAGCCCACGACCACGCCCAGTACCACCGGTGCTACCGCACCACCAGCAACGCCCGCCCGTCTTGGCCAGCACCTGCTGTCGCAGCGTCGTCTTCCACTCGGTGCTCGTGAGGTAGTCACGGCCGTCACTCCTCGGCATCGCTGGACTCCCGTCGCTTGGCTCGCTTGTCGGCCCTTCAGCGGACGGCAGTGGTGTGGCATCGGGTCGGCGGTGCCGATGACGAGCGGCTCGCTGCCTTCGATCCCTGATAGGTCCGCACGGATCCATTGGGCAGGAGTGAGATCACGCCGTCCTTCCGCAGGCGGTCGTACTCAGCACGGGCGGCGGCGAGCTCCTGGCCGATCGCACCCTCGTACGTCCTGCCAACGAACACGCGCCCCGCACCGACGGCTCGGGCCACTTCTCCTCGGTTGCCACGGTGGTCATACTGGCGGGCCAGCCACAACTGGAACCCGAACTTCTCGCTCACCCTGGGCATCGTTCACCTTTCGTGTCGACGTCGACTTCGACGTCACCATGATCGACGGTGGCTGTATCACCAGATCGCTCGAGCTCGTCGAACTCTGCGCGGGCCCGTGCCTTGTCGACCTCGATCCACGCCTCCTCGGTGCGCGTCATCTTGTAGCGACCGTCGACGACGCCTCGAGCGAGCTCGCCGGTCTCGTCAGTGCGTTCCGTCTGGCCGGCGAGCCACGCCTCGAAGCGGAGTTGCTCGGCGAACGATCCCGTGCGCGCTGTCACTTCGCCGCCTTCTCGATCACCACGACGGCCTCGGCCTCGGTCAGTTCGTGGACACTGTCGACGTCACGCCCGATGTAGCGGGAGACCACCAGGGCGACGTCGAGGTCGGTGGTGATCTCCTGTCGAGCGAGGAGCTGGCGGATCTTGTTCACGTGGCGCTGTGTGATTCCGGGCGAATCACCAGCCGGCATCTCGGACACTGGCGTGCTGGCCTCGGCCGGCAGCTCGGGAGCGTCGACCTCGATCACCGGCACCTCACCGGGTGTCGACAGGCCGGCCGGCACGGGAGCGAACTCCTCGACCTCGTCGGCGGTGTAGCTGAGTCCGGCGATGACGTCCGGGAACACCGCTCGAGCTGCCTCGGACGTCACACGGGCCGTCAGCATGGCTCTCGGGTACTTCGACNNTTCGACCACGTCCCGTCGTTTGTGCGCAGCAGTCCGGCAGTACGGGCGTCCTCGAGCGTCCAGGTGAAGTCGCTCCACTGGTCCTCCGGCCACTCCTTCCGGTGGCACCGGATCGTCGCCTTGTCGTTCGCCGCCTCGACGATGACCCGGTGGCCGGCCTGGGTGATCAACGCCCGCATGAGCTCCGGTGAGATCGACGGCTTGCCCTTGATCATGTTGATGCCCTGGAGTGCCTGCATCGGGCCGATGCCGATCTCGAAGCCGGCCATGAACACCGCAAGGACGGCGTCGGGCCGACCCCTGAGCGATTCGGGCACCATCTCGGTCTTGTGGACGGCGTCGGCCAGGCGGGCGAAGTCGGCGAGGTAGCCGAGGCCACCGATCCGGCCTACGGCGGTGACGTGGCCGCTGGCCCCGGGCACGACCACCTCCCGGTATCGGTTGGCCTCGTCGAGCGGCTCGGTGTCGATCATGTCGATGGTCATGCTTCCTCCTGGTCAGTTGGCTGGTGCGGTGAGGTGGTGGGTGTAGGCGAGGGCGAAGTCGCCGACGGATGGCCGGGCGCTGGCGAACCTCGGATCGGCGCGCAGCTCGCCCAGGACGAGCTCGACGAGGCCGGGGCTGAGCGGCGGCGCTGTCTTCGGGCGCAGCACCCTCGACCACCGGGCGCGCTCGAGCTCGTCCATCGGGCCCGGCCAGAACCGGAAGACGTCGTCGAGGAGGTACTGCAGGATGTTGTCGTCCACGGTCAGCTCGCCTCCTCGGTCTCGGCCGGCGACTCTTCGAAGTCAACCCACTGACTCCGGCGAGCTGGGCAGCGGTGACCGCAGGCAATCGCCACGGCCTCGAGCTCGAGCCGGCAGCTCGGGCAGTGCCAGGTGGTCATCAGTTCGAACCGGCCCGTCGGGCCCGAAGGAAGGGGCACCAGTCATCGTGCGCGACGACAAGCGTCCAGACGTTCGTCGCAACCTGCTCGAGGCGCTGCTCGGCATTGCACTTGTCGCAGCCGCCCGGGATCTCCTGGCCGGCCGCGGCGCTGAAGATGTTGTCGATGGGGTCCGGCATCAGAACTCCCCTCCGGCGAAGGAACTCTGTGACGGTGTGACGGATGTGACGGATCCATTGCCAGCCTGTCCCATCCCCTTATCCCCTACTAAATACATAGGGAATTCACTGCCTTCGTAATCTGGCGCCGACACGTAGCGCGACCAGGCGTCAGCAAGGTCGGCCCTGGCATAGCCCTTGGCCGTCTTGTCCCCAATGCGGACCGTGCGAGGACTGATGCTGTATTTGTTCAGCCGGCGGGACAGCGAGCGAGCGTCGAGTGCCTTTCCTCGGATGTCGCCCCACGGGGCGAGCTCCATCGCCACGAGTGCCGAGAGGATGTCGTCGGTGAACAGATGTTCGCTCGAGGCCTCGTCGAAGATGGTCTGGAGATCGGCCAGGAGCCGGATGCCGATGCTGGGAGGGGCTGCCTTAGCGTCCGTCACAAGCGTCACACCGGCACATCTCGCCCGGGCCGGCCACTCACCGCCGGCGGCGTCGGCTACGGCGAGCAACGGCTCCCAGCAGTCGGCATCCCGGTCGGTGATTTCGTCCGGCATGTCCGGCCACTCCATCGGAATGGTCTGGGTCCAATCCATCAGTCGTCGCCGGAGCTCGGCCCCCTGAGGGGCGTTTACCCGGTGGCGGTAGGGCTCGACAACCTCCTGGGGCGACCTCCTGCGCATCCTGACGACCACGGAACGGGTCATGAGAGTGTCGGGCAGGTCGTCCAGGCCGGCGAGTGCCACCGCGCAGTAGGCGTCGAGCTCCTCGGTCATCACCGTGGCGCCCTTGAGCACGCACCGACCGGCCTTCGCTCCCTTGCGGTGGCCGGCGTTGAGCATGCCGCGGACGTCCTCGTTGTCCTTCGCCCTCGGTCCGAACACCGTGTCGATCTCGTCGTACAACAGGGTCGGGAGTCCTTCGGGATCGGCCACCTTGCGGAACAGGTAGGCCGGCGTGGTGTTCACCGCGTGGACGGGCATGGGGACGAGCGGCTCAGTGACCTCGAGGGCCCGTGACTTCCCGCTTCCCGGCTCGGGGGACAGGAACGCGAGGCGTGGCGTCGACTCCCAGAGATCCATCCGGTACGTGTGGACGATCCACAGGACGTGAGCGACCCGGGCATGGTCGGAGGGATAGGCAACGAACCGGACGAGGAACGCTTCGACGTCGTCGAGCAGCTCGGCGCCCGACACAGCCGCTGCCCTCATGAGGTACCCCCCGGGACAGCCGGCTGAGCAGAGGCGGCCCGGGCCCGGCGCCACCAGCCGATCGTCGGTGTCCGCTCGGCGATGATCATCTCGGCGAGCTCTTCGATCTTCTCGGGGCTGAGGCCACGGGCGGCACCATGAACGGCCTGGCCGGTGCGCTTCAGCACCACCAGGTGCTCGAGGTCGTCGACGCTGAGTGCCTCGAGCAACTTGCGTCGGGTGGCGAGGCTGAAGCGCGACGGAATCGCCTCGACGGCATCGGGCCCGAACGGAGCGACATCGCACTCGGTCACGAGGCCACTTCGCCCTGGTGCCGGGCCGGCAGAGCGACGCCGGGGTACACGGTGTCCCTGACGTCTCCCGTCGAGTCGATCCATTCGTCGAGCAGCCGCTCCGAGATCACGAGCCGGCGACCGATCCGACGGACGGGCAGGTGGCCTTCCCGGGCGAGCCGGTAGAAGGTGGCTGTCGACGGCCGGCCGCCACAGTGCTCCGAGGCCTCGGCCAGGCTGAGGAAGCGGCTCACGACGCCGCCCCCTCGGGTTCCCGGGGAGCGACGATCTCGTACTCGACCCGGATCTGGTCGAGGATCCACGCCGTCGGGATCCTCCAGTGAGCGCGCTCGCCGCTTCCCCTGGGGAGAGCTGGGATCAGGCCTGCCTCGCAGTCCGACCGAACGGTCTCCGGAGTCCGGCCGAGGAGGGGTGCGGCGTCGACCGCATTCATCGCCATCGGCAGCTCGACGTCCGTCGAGGTCCTCACCACCAGCCGAGGGGAATTCGCCATCGGTCCTCCATTTCGGCCGAGTCGGTCCCGGCAAAATGAGGATGAAGGGTGGCTAGAGTTTCAGACCTGAATCAGTGTGGCTCGGGCGAGTGGCGAAGGCCGGCCCCGGATCTTCCGGACGACGTTGGCCCGGCTGAGGTTGCCCTCCTGGCGGGCCTGGTCGACGGCCTGGTCGAACTCATCGGGGCCGGCAGCGGCGAGTGCACGGGCGGCCCTCAGTTCCTCGTCGTTGGGCACGATGTCGCTCGGCTTCGATAGGTGCGGGGTGCGCCCCCGACCTACATCTCCGCGCCCAGCGATCGTCCCTTCCTCCTGGCCCTGGCGGACCAGCTCCCCTACCCGGCGCTCGCATCGCCGCACGATCTCAGTGGCCGACAGGAGCGCATCGGAGGCGAGCTCCTTCTCCCGGATCACGGACTCGTAGCCAATGGCGACCAGGGCCGTTGCATCAACGTGCACCACCCTGCATCATCCTCCGATCGGGCCTTGCACCATCTGGCGCCCTCTGGCGTAGGTCGGGGTGGACTTCGTTGGACTTCGTTGGACTTCCCTGGACCTTCTTGCTGAGACTTGCTGAGACTTGCTGAGACTCGCTCGACAGATTCCTCGCGCTAGCCGGCGGCCAGGGCCCGTCCCAGGAATGCAGCGGCATCCCGGTCCCGTTCCGGGAGGGCGTGGCTGTAGACCTTCAACGTCACCGAGGCGTCTTTGTGGCCGAGCCGGCCGGCAACCGTGCGGACGTCATGACCGCCGCCGATCATCTGGGTGGCGGCGAAGTGCCGGAGGGCGTGGAGGTGGGTGTCCACCCCGGCCGACTCGGCGATCGTCTTCACGTAGTGGGTGACGGTGTCCGGTGGGATCGGATTCACGAGGTCGTAGGTGAAGATCGGCATCTCGTCGGTGATGGTCACCCCGAGCTCCCGAGCACGGTCCTCGGCGATCGCCAGGTGTCGCCTCAGCGTCTCGGCGCCGAACTCATCGAGGGCGAGCCGCCTCGCTGCGTGAGTCTTCGTGTCCTTCGTGACGAGGTTGCCCCGGCCCATCGTCGCCACGGAACGCTCAATCGTCAGCGTGAGACCTTCCCAGTCGACGTCACCCCACCTGAGCCCGCACAGCTCGCCCCGGCGCGCACCGGTGACGGCGGCCAGGGCGATAAGGGCGGCCATGTCGGTGTCGTCGGCGTCGGCCGCGGCGATGATCTTCTGGACCTCGGCCACGGTGGGCGCAGCGACCGTCCGGGAGACGGCCTTCGGCGGGCTGGCATCGGCGGCCGGGTTGGAAGCGAGGTACCGCCACTTGACGCCCTGGCGGAAGCCGGCCCGCGGGACGGCGTGGGCCTGGCGGACCGAGGCCGGCGCTAGGCCTTCGTCGGTCAGGCCGCGGTAGAAGTCGTCGAGCTCGACGGGCGTCACCTTTGCGGCCGGCAGGTGGCCCAGGGCCGGCTCGATCCGCTTGTCGATCAGTCGGCGGTACTCCCGGAGCGTGGTGGGGGAGCGGCCCTCGCTCGTGATCTGCTTCAGCCACTTCTTCAGGAGCTGGTCGACCGTGATCCCGGCGGTGCGCCCGGTCCGGTTGTCCTCGAGCTCGGCAACGAGCTTCGCCAGGGCCTTGTCGACGGTGTCGACCTTCGGGTCATCAGCGGCGTACCCGGGCCACCGCCGGCTCACCTGTCCGTACTTCCCCGTCACCGGGTCCCGGCCGGTGGACACTCGCAGCTCGTAGACGGCCGTCTTGCCACGCCCTCGGATCAGTCGCTTAGAGCCTTGCATCCCACCACCCTACCGCCCGTTTTGGGTTTCCTGTGGGTTTGCGGTTTCGACTCCCGTGCCGGAAACATGCTCTGACCTGGTGCGCCCCCTGGGA
>PLSY01000159.1 GCA_003164275.1 Acidimicrobiaceae bacterium
CCGGAATGGCCATCGCCGCGGCCTTTGACGAGCTCGCGCTCGTGGTCTGAGGGGCGAGTCGCACCGGAGCTCGCCAGCCAAGCGTTCGACAATCCATCAATGCAACAGAGCCCCTTGGGGTGGTGCTCGCCACTCCCGTCGGGCACCTGCTGCTCAACGAGCCAGACCAGTTCCAGTCACATCTACCGGACAGGTCCGCGCGTCGGCCCAGCTCTGCATCACTCGCCAAACCATGCCTATCCAGTCAGTGGCTGAGATCGTCAGGCGCCGCCGAGCAGCTCGTCGACAGGCTCGTCGCCATGAAGCCGGCCGATCGCAGTGGCCAGCAGCGGCGCTATCGACGTCACCTCCACCGGCAGCGCGAGGCCTTCGACCACGCCCAGGCTGTCGGTGACGACCAGGCTCCGCAAAGGCAGGCTGGCGAGTCGTTCGACCGCGTTGCCGACGAAGACGCCATGGGTGGCGGCCACGATCACATCTGGGCGGGCGCCGTTGTCCAGGAGCAGTCGGACAGCGGCTTCGATGGTGGCGCCCGTGCTGATCATGTCGTCCACGACGATGGCCGGCCGCCCGTCGACCTGGCCCACGAGTTCCTCGGCGCGGACGATCGCGCCGGTCACTCGGGTTTTGCGCACGATGACCACCGACAGGCCGAGCAGGGATGCGTAGCGCTCGGCGAGCTTGACTGCACCGAGGTCGGGAGCGACAACCACGGCATCGGGCGTGACGGCAGGGAGCAACGTGTTAGCGATGGCGGGGACCGCAGTGAGCGTCTCGACGGGGATAGCGAACATGGCCTCGAGCGCGGTGGTGTGGGGGTCGATTACCACGAGCCGATTGGCACCGGCGGCGGCGACCGCCGCCGCGACTACCGATGCCCCAATCGCCTGTCCGTCTCGGCTNNCAAGAGCAGGAGCTCGACGAGGTGGTCGTTGACCGGCGGACCGGTGGGCTGCACGACAAAGACGTCGTCGCCGCGTACCTCTGGCACGATGGGTCGCAGCTCACCGTCGGGGAACCGCTCCACCTCGCCCGTCAAAGAGCCGATGCCCAACGCGGACGAGACTCTCGACGCCAGCGCACGATGGGCGGTCCCGCACGCGATCCGAAGGTTCACCGCCGTTCCAGACCGCGTTCGGTCCCCTGCGTTTCTCCGGATCGGGGTCTGGCGGCCAGGTGGTCTGTGAACCAGTCGCGGGCCAGTTCGGCCGCGGCCTGAAGGGTGTCGCCTTCCTCGAAGAGATGGGTGGCGCCGGGGACGACAACGAGGCTGTTCTCGCAGCGGAGCTGGGCCTTCGCCTGGCGATTAAGGTCGAGGACGCTGTGGTCTTGGCCGCCCACGATGAGCAGGGTGGGAGCGGTCACCGCGGCGAGCCTCGGGCCTGCAAGGTCGGGTCGGCCGCCTCGGGACACCACGGCGGCGATCTGGGCGTGGGGATCGCCGGCGGCCCAGAGGGCGGCGGCGGCTCCGGTGCTAGCGCCGAAGTAGCCCACCGCAAGCTCCCATGTCTCAGGCTGTGCCCGCAGCCAAGCGGTGACCTCGCCAAGCCGGCGAGCCAACAGCTCGACGTCGAAGACGTTGGCCCGGTCGAGCTCCTCTTCTGGGCTGAGCAAGTCGAACAGCAGCGTGGCGAGCCCGGCCTGGTTGAGCACGGCGGCGACATAACGGTTACGGGAACTGCGGCGGCTGCTGCCGCTGCCATGGGCGAACACGACCGCCCCGACGGCCGCTTCGGGCACGGTCAGGTGTCCACCCAACCGGACGGGTCCGGCCTGGACGTCGACCTCCTCGTCGCGTACCGGCGGGTCGTCCGCCTGGCCCGGGGCGGTCACTGCCACCACGGGTGGATGCCCACGCTCCAGGCACGCGATGACCTCATTGTCAGTCGTCTGCGAGAAATCCGTATAGAACTGCCCGACGCCGAAGAACGGCTCTGGCGTGTCTACGCATACGAACTCGTCGGCGTCGCCTGCGAGGCGGTCGGTCCAATCAGGTGGCGCCACCGGGACGGCCAGAATGATGCGGGCCGCGCCGTGCGCCCGGGCCACCTGGCACGCGGCTCTGGCGGTCGACCCGGTGGCGATCCCGTCATCGACTACGACGACCGTCTTTCCCTTGAGGGAGACAGGGAGCCGATCGCCCCGGAACCGCCGGGCCCGCCGCTCCAATTCAGCCCGCTCCCGTTGCTCCACCGCAGCGAGCTCCTCCGAAGAGACGCCGGCCAGCCTAATCACATCGGCGTTGAGGACCCGCACGCCACCCTCACCGATGGCACCCATCCCCAGCTCCGGCTGGAACGGCACCCCCAGCTTGCGAACAACGATGACGTCTAGTGGCGCGTCCAGCGCCCCTGCAACTTCCAGGGCGACCGGCACCCCACCCCGAGGTAGCCCTAGGACAACAAGATCGTCGCCCCGCAGGTACTCCAGCCGGGCGGCAAGGCGCCGACCTGCGTCGACACGATTGGTGAAATGCATCCGACCTCCTCACTTCCGTATCCAGTATTTGCGCAGACATCCTCGGGGACTAGGGCCAATAGTCCCACTGTGGCTGAAGGGCTCCAAGATTCGAAATGGCGCACGTTCGATCCCTGTGGGTCCGGAGAACCCCATCTTGAGCATCCCCCAATGGCCGGACACCTCGAATAGGAGGTAGCCAGGCCAGTAGTAACCGAAGAACAACCGACGCCGGCCCGGCGGCGAGGGAGAAACCTGACGGAGTTCCGCAAGGACGCGGCAGCCCTGGTCATTGAGCAGAAGCGCACCGTCGCCGACGTGGCGGAGGAACTTGGCCTGGTCGAGCAGACCTTGGGCAACTGGGTCCGCCTGGAGAAGATCGACCGCGGCGAGCGCGAAGGACTCTCGACCGAGGAGCGCGAGGAGATGGCCAGACTCCGCCGGGAGGTGAAGCGCCTTCTGGGTGACCGAGCTATACCGGAGCCTCATCCGACCGCTGCCGGACAACAGCGGTGGACAAGATGTCACCGTGGTATTCAAAGGTGGCACGAGCCTGCAAAGGTTTACCGGCTTGTGGATCGCTTCTCGGAAGATGTCGACGTCCTTCTCGTGTGCGAGGGCGTTGGCACGGGGTAGCGCGATCGGGTTCTCAAGGTCCTTTGCAAACGGATCGGAGCAGATCTGGACCTCGGCTCCGACGCATGTCGACTGAGCGCGTCCACCAGGGGAGTGAAGCCCAATGTCCGATACCACTATTCGCGGAGGATGCCATCGCATGTCATCACCGAAGGTGTGCTGCTCGAGATGGGGATACGAGGTGGTCCGAGCCCAACGCCGTTCATGTTTTTCGTTCGATAGCAGCGGACCATGGCATCGAAGTAGTCGGCGACTCACCGGATACCTGGGCAGAGTGAGCGCCCGTCGAGACAGCCGTGCTCGGTGCTGAGCGCACCCTTGTGGAGAGCTGTCACTGCTTCATGGACGCGCGCTCCGTCTGGATGACGAACCCGAGACATTGATCGGAGCCGGCCGCCACTACTACGACATCCATCATCCCCTTGGCAGCGTTGATGTTCGCCAGCGCCTCGGATCGATCCCCGGCGGTGTTGCCGCCTTGGCTGAAGACATCGAGGCTCGGTCCCGGGAGGCCGGGCTGCCTTCAAGTTCACGACCGGCAGGTGGAAGCTGTCATCGGCGTTGGGTGCCGGCCCGGTGGTGGGCAAGGTGGAGCGATTCCCCGACGGTGAGCTGCGGCCGGTCGTCCCCGGTGTCTGCGGTGATGACGTCTTCATCGTGCAGGACACCGGTCCGCCGGTCAATGACCACCTTGTCGAGCTCCTTCTCTTGATCGACGCCTGCCGGCGTGCTTGTGCCGGCTTGGTGACCGCGGTTGTGCCCTACTTTGGCTACGCCCGCCAGGACCGGCGCCGTGAGGACGGGCGGGCGATCGGGGCAAGAGTGGCGGCAGCGGTCGTCGCAGCAGCCGCCAGGCTCGTGGTCGTCGATCCCCACCCCGCAGTCTTCGAGGCCATGTTCGCTATCCCGGTCGAGACGCTCACCTCGGTTCCTGTCATCGCGCACTCCCTGCTCCGTGAGGTCAGCCCGGACGCCGTCGTCGTCGCTCCCGACTTCGGGGCCGGCAAGCTCGCCGAACGTTATGCATCTCTGCTCGGCCTGTCAGTGGCCATCGTGCACAAGACCCGGGTGACCGGCACGACCGTCCGAGCCGAAGAACTGATGGGGCAGGTTGACGGGCGGCCAGCCGTGATCGTGGACGACATGATCAGTACGGGCGCCACCATCGAAGCCGCAGTCCGGCCACTCCTCGACAACGTTGCCCGCCCAGATGTCGTGGTGGCCGCCACCCACGGCCGCTTCGTCGGCGACGCCGAGGAAAGACTCGCCCGGCCTCCCTTGCGACGCCTGGTCGTCACTGACAGCTTGGGTGAGGCCGGGAGCCTGGCCCTGCCCACGGAGGTGACATCGATCGCGCTCTGTTGACCACGACGATCGGCCGGCTCCACCGCGACGAGCCCGTCGGTGAGCTACTCGAGGGTGGTGACGAGGTCGGCAAGGCCAACGTAGGGTCATTCGCCTCTGGTCCGTGATTGGGTGCTGGCAGAGACTGGATTTTGAGTCCTTCAGTGCGACACGAGAGGAAGTGGGTATGGCCCGATCGGAGTGGAGCGACCGTCGAGTCCCACCCTCGCAGGAACGACCATCGATAGCATCCTCTGGCAATGCGGGTTATCGGAGAGGAGGGTGGTTCCATGCCCTCTGGGACCAGGAGCGACGCCGATCGCGTCCTTGATGAGGTCAAGTCCGTTTTTGCCGACCTCCACCGGGGTAACGCGGCCACTGTGCGCCTGCAGAGCGACTTGGCCGGTGATCTCGGCCTCGACAGCCTTGCCGTTGTCGAGCTCCACGACCGTCTGGAGGTCGCCTTCGGCGTGACGCTGTCCGAGGGCGTTCTCGCTTCTGCGGTCACGCCGGATGACTGGCTTCGGGCAGTGCTGGAGGCCCGCTCGGAACCGGGACATCCTCGCAACCATCCGCACGCCGCGTCGCCGCCCGCCCGCCCGGCCGGAGGAGCCTGGCCGGCAGGTGCGGAGACACTCACCCAGGCTCTGGCTTGGCACGTGGAGCAGCATCCGGATCTCGTGAGCATCCGTCTCCTCGGTCCCGACGGTCAGTCCCCGGTGCAAGAACTCTCCTACCGTGCCCTCGCAGACGAAGCGGCGCTCCTCGCGGGCGGTCTGGTAGAAGAGGGTCTCGGGCGCGGTGAGCGGGTGGCCATCATGCTGCCGACCGGCCGGGACTACTTTGTGGCCTTCATCGGCACGCTCCTCGGAGGTGGCGTGCCTGTGCCGATCTACCCGCCCGTCAACCCCTTGTTGCTCGAAGATCACCTCGGTCGTCAGGCCCACCTTCTTCAAGACGCTGGCGTCAGCGTCTTGATCGCCGAGCCCGAGGCGCGTAACGCAGAGCCATTCCTGCGTTCTCAGGTGTCATCACTGCGCACGGTGTGCAATCCAGGCGCATTGAGGGAGGCCGGCAGCCGTCCGCAGGGGCTTCCTGACATCGAAGCGGGCGACATCGCGCTCATCCAGTACACCTCGGGAAGCACCAGCGATCCGAAGGGTGTGGTCCTCAGCCACGCACAGGTACTCGCCAATGTGCGCTCCCTCGGAGCGGCGGTCGAGGTGAGCACCGACGATGTGTTCGTGAGCTGGCTGCCCCTCTATCACGACATGGGCCTCATCGGCGCCTGGCACGCCAGTCTGTTCTTCGGCTTTCCGCTGGTCCTGCTCTCGCCGCTCCAATTCCTGGCCCACCCGGCCAGCTGGCTGGAGGCGATATCGGCGAATTCCGGGACGCTGTCGGCTGCGCCGAACTTCGCCTACCAGAGCTGTGTGGATCGAGTGAGCGACAATGATCTCGACGGCCTCGATCTGTCCTCGTGGCGGGTGGCGTTCAACGGCTCGGAGCCGGTCAGCGCATTGACGATCGACCGCTTCGTCAGCCGCTTCGAGCGTTGCGGATTCCGACGCCAGGCCATGTGTCCTGCCTACGGCCTGGCCGAAGTGGGTGTGGGGCTCACCGTCACCCCCCTCGGTCGTGGGCCGTGTGTCGACACGCTCGAACGTGGCCCCCTTCAGCACTCGGGCCGGGTGGTCTTGGTGGCGCCTGGTAGTTCTGGAGCGATCGCCGTCGTCAGCTGCGGCACGGCGGCCCCGGGCTACCGGGTCCGGGTGATCGATGGGCAGGGGGATCCGCTGCCCGACCTTCGGGAAGGCAGGATCCAATGCCGGGGTCCGTCGGCGGCCACCGACTACTTCGGGAACGAGGCTGCCAGCCGGGCTTTGTGGCGCGACGGCTGGCTCGACACCGGCGATCTCGGCTACATCCGAGAGGGCGAGCTCTTCCCCACAGGACGAGCGAAGGACCTGGTTATCCGTGGCGGCCGCAACCTTCACCCTGAAGATCTCGAGCAGGCCTTGGCCGAGCTCGATGGCGTGCACCGTGATGGCGTCGCAGTCTTTGCCAGCTCCGACCCGAGGCGTGGCACGGAGCGGATCGTCGTCGTTGTCGAGACTGGCCTCGAGGACCCCAGCGAACGGGACGCGCTCACTGGCCTGGTGGGTAGGACGGCGGCCGGTGCGATTGGCGCAGCACCCGACGAGATCGTGTTGGCCCCGGTTGGCTCGATCCTCCGGACCCCGGGCCTCAAGATCCGCCGGGCCGCCACTCGGGAAGCGTTCGAAGCTGGGCGGCTTGCCCCAGCTCCTCCGGTCCCGGTCATCCCATCCCATGTCAGCCGGTGGCGCCGGCTGGCTCCGGGCACTCGACCCGGTGACGCACTGGCGTCGTGGGCCTTTGGCGCCTACGTCTGGGCGCTGTTGGCACTGATCGGCCTCCCCCTGTGGGTCGCAGTCCAGCTTCCCATAGGGCATCACCTTCGGTGGATGTTCACGCGGGCCGCCGGCAAGACATTGTCGAAGCTCTCCGGTATCGACCTGCGGGTCAAGGGCGCGTTCCCTGCTGGGGGGCCCGCTGTCGTCGTCGCCAACCACTCGAGCTTCGTGGACGCGTTAGCGCTCCTACTCGCGCTTCCCCCAACTGCCGCATTTGTGACCAGCAGTGACATGGAACACCAACCCCTCATCGGGAGCTTCCTGCGCCGACTCGGCTGCCTATTCGTGCATCGAGGCAGGGCGGATCGGAGCGCGGCGGATCTGCAGCTCATGATCGACCTCATCGAGTCCGGTCATCACCTAGTGATCTTCCCCGAAGGTTCGATCGCTGCAGTTGTCGGCATCCGACCCTTTCACCTCGGCGCCTTCGCCGTCGCCACTGCCGCCGGATGCCCGGTCATCCCCGTCGGGATCCGCGGAACACGAACCATTCTGAGGCCGGGTACATCATCGCCGCATCGAGGCGTTGCCGAGGTAGTCATCGGGTCGCCCATCCAGCCTCTTAGAGAGGGGTTCTCCGGTGATATCGACCTCAGCGATTGCGCAAGACGAGCGGTCGCCGAGCTCAGTGCACAGTCCGAGATCGACCCGTGAGTCTGACAGCCGGTCAACGCTCGCGGGCGTTGAGGGCGCGAGTCTGCCGGCACATCTCCGAGTGCGGACAGTGAGGCGATGAGACCGACCCCATCGAGTCGTCGGTCACTCGGTTCGGTCGCCTTCGCGGTCACCGCCCTCGCCGCGTACGGGTGGTGGGCCACTGGAGTTCCTCCATTTACCCTACGCGCCTACGTCGCTGTGGGCGCTCCGGCGATACTGCTCTTCGCAACAGGAGTACTGAGCTCAGCGACCGGGCCCGCTCCCATCCTCCAGAGCGGCCCGCGGCACGAACCGCTGCGAGTACGGCGGGAACTTCCCTGGCTGGGCCTTCTCCTTCTTGCCGTCGCCCTCGAGGGTATCGGCCTCGCTCTCGGCGGACGCTCGAAGGCCGTCCCGACACTCAGCACCGTGGTCGACTACGCGCTGGCTGGGCATTTCGTACGCTTCCTGCTCTTCTGTGGGTGGCTCGCTGTCGGCTGGGCTCCGTTCCTGCGAGCGGCCCGGTTGGCGCGCTCGCAACGCGGTCGTGGCGCCTGACATGGTGGCCACCGTCGCCTGGCTCACCATCCTTGGGGTGGGGGCCGTCTGGGAGTTGGTCTGCCACCTGTCCGGTGGTCGGTGGCTGGGCCTCACCGACATCGGGGACCGTCTGTGGACCCGACTGCCCTGGAGAATGGTCGTCATCGCCGGCTGGGCGTTCGTTGGGTGGCACGTGTTCGCCCGGTACACACTGCCCGGTTGAATGATCCGGGCCCCAACCACGGCCCCCGAGACCCTGCTCCCATCCTCGGGCGAAGGTGGGTACGCACCTCCGATCCTCAGGTGCCGCAGATCGCACAATGGTCTTTTGGACTGAGTCGACGTGACGGCAAGGGTTGCGTCATGGCCATCCGCAACATTGTCACCCACCACGACCGAGCAACCAGACCCTGACGTGGCCCTGGAGTTTTGGTGACCCTTAGCCTGCTCGCCCGGTGGATTGACGAAGCCGAGTGGAGTCAGCCCGACTTGACGCTGACGAGGGCCTCAGTCCCACCAGGGCGGCTGCCTCATCGTCTCCGGGCAGGACGTGGGCGTAGACCACCAAGGTGACGTTCGCCGTCTTGTGGCCGAGCCAAGTGGCACACGGTCCAGGCTTGCAACGGTCACCGAGCTGACCTCGTCAGGGTTCAGCGGATCGGCGAGCGGACGACTACGGCGTGGCCGAACTACCGACAAGTTCAGTGAGCAGCTCCTGGACTCGCCGATCAATTTCCTCGACGATGGGTCTGGCCTGTTCGACACTCAACCCGCCAGGATCATCAAGCTCCCAGTCGAGGTAGCGCTTGCCTGGGAAGACCGGGCAGGTGTCTCCGCAGCCCATCGTCACGATGACATCGGCGATCTGCGCCGTCTCGTCGGTGAGTGGCTTCGGGAACTCCTGCGAGGGGTCGAGGCCCTGTTCCTCCAAGATGGCGACGACGGAGGGGTTGAGCTGGATGCCCGGCTCCGAACCGGCTGACTCAACTCGTATGCGGCCATCGGCGTAGTGGTCCAGTAGGACCCTTGCCGCCAGGCTTCGTCCGGCGTTGTGGATGCAGAGGAAGAGCACCACGGGCTTGTCGTTCACTTTGCTCCTTCCAAAACGGGTCGTGTGGACTTTGTGGGGTAGTGACCCCTGGCCCACAGGGATACGTAGACAAGACCGACCAGCACGGGCACTTCGATCAGCGGTCCGACCACGCCAGCCAGTGCCTCGCCGCTGGTCACACCGAAGACGCCGATGGCCACGGCAATGGCAAGCTCGAAGTTGTTCCCCGCCGCCGTGAACGAGAGGGTGGCAGTCCGCTCGTAGGGAAGTCCGATGGCCCGGCCGTAGGCGAACGTGCCGAACCACATGATGGCGAAGTAGGCGAGGAGCGGAAGGGCGATGCGGGCCACAGCCGTGGGATGCGAAGTGATCGTGTGCCCCTGGAGAGCGAAGAGGATGACGATCGTGTAGAGCAGCCCGTAGAGGGCGAATGGGCCGAGACGAGGCAGCAGCTTGGTCTCGTACCATTCCCGGCCCCGGGCTCGTTCACCGAAGGTGCGGGTGAGGAACCCTGCCACGAGGGGAACNNTCGTGTAGAGCAGCCCGTAGAGGGCAAAGGGGGCGATGCGCGGGATCAACTTCGTCTCGTACCACTCCCGCCCTCGTCGTCGCTCACCGATCGTCCTGGTAAGGAAACCCGCCACGAGAGGGATGCCAAGGAAGATGGCGACGGTCTCCGCAATCCGCCAGACGGACAGATCGAGTCCGACTGTGTGCAGGCCGAGCCAGCCGGGAAGCACCTTCAAGTAGAAGTAGCCGAGCAAGGCGAAGGCGACGACTTGGAATAGGGAGTTAATCGCAACTAACACGGCGGCGGCCTCCCGGTCGCCGCACGCCAGGTCGTTCCAGATGAGGACCATGNNATGGCGATGCAGCGTGCGAGGCCGACGATGATCAGGCCGGTCCTGTATGCGGGCAGGTCAGGCAGCATCACCCAAGCGAGGGTGAACATGACCGCTGGACCAATCACCCAGTTGATGACCAGCGAGGAAATAAGGGTTCGCCGGTCGCGAGTAACGGTCCCCAGTTCGTCGTAACGCACCTTGGCCAGTACCGGGTACATCATCACCAGGAGGCCGATGAAGATGGGCAGCGATGTCCCTGAGGTGACCTGGACCGAGTTGAGATGAGTGTTTAGGGTGGGGATCGCCCGCCCGAGCACCAGGCCGATCGCCATAGCCAGAATGATCCACACCGGCAGGAAGCGGTCGAGGAACGAGAGCCGTGCCACGACCTGCTCCACCTCCACGGTTGCCTCGACGGAGGATGTCTCGCTCATCTGCAACCTCGGCGATCCCGTGGCCGATCAGTCAGCAACACGAGGTCGGTGAGCAATCTCCCACGCTGACGGGAACCGACATGTCCATGGGGGCGCAGTCTTCGGTCGAACATCCGAGGCTCGTCTCCTCAGAGGCGTCGGCGAGGACGGTGTAGACCTCCCAAGGTGCTCCATCAGGATCGTTCACCCACGCCTTGTCCTGCACGGCATAGCAACAGGTCGTCGACTCCTGGACATCGGGAGCCAGGCCCTCGTCAGCCAGTCGCCGGGTGGCGGCTTGTACCTCCTCGGGAGTGTCAACCTCGACACCCAGGTGGTTCACCGCACCCGAGACACCGTACGCGCGAGCCTCGGCAGTCTCGATCAGAACCAGCTTCAGCGGAGGCGACTCGATGGCAAAGTTGGCGTAGCCAGGGCGACGCTTGGCCGGTTCGGCTCCGAACAGCTTGGAGTAGAACTCCACCGCTGAGTCGATGTTGGCCACGTTAAGAGCGAGTTGGACTCTGGACATCAGATACCTCCGTAAGATTCACGAGTGTCGATGTGTCGAGTATGATGCGTTCATTCACATCCGTCAATGGGAGAGTTGATCAAGATGGCCAAGGCAAGCTCCTCGATCAAGGTCCGATCAGTGGATCAGTGTTGCGCCTCAGTGCTGGCTGCTCCCTTGGATGCGGCCGAAGCGGAGGAGCTTGCGAGGGGGTTCACCGCCTTGTCCGATCCAGTTCGGTTGAGGGTCCTGAGTATGTTGGCCGACGCCACCGAGGGCGAGGTGTGTGTCTGCGACTTCGT
>PLSY01000321.1:0-216 GCA_003164275.1 Acidimicrobiaceae bacterium
GCAAGACCACCTTGTTCCGCATGATGGTTGGCGAGGAGAAGCCCGACGAGGGGAGCCTCGAGGTCGGGGCGACCGTCCAGCTGGCCTACGTCGACCAGTCGAGAGACGAACTCGAGCCCGATGCCACCGTGTTCGACGAAGTGACCGGCGGACAGGACCGCCTGATCGTCGGCTCCCGGGAGCTCCACGGGCGGGCCTATGTGGCCAGCTTCGGGT
>PLSY01000321.1:315-37118 GCA_003164275.1 Acidimicrobiaceae bacterium
GCCACGACCGGTGGTTCCTCGACCGTATCGCCACGCACGTGCTGGCCTTCGAGGGTGACTCCGAGGTGCGCTGGTTCGAGGGCAACTTCAGCGACTACGAAGAGGACAGGAAAAAGCGCCTCGGCGTCGACGCCGACCAGCCTCACCGCCTCCGCTACAAGCCCCTCGTGCGCGACTAGGTGGCGGGGACGGCTGTGAGCGGGATCTCGCGCACCTTTGCCAGTGACAACTGGGCGGGCATCCACCCAGCGGTGCTCTCGGCCATCGCCTCGGTCAACGGCGGCCACGCCCCGGCCTACGGCGCCGACCCGGTCACGACAGAGGCCATCGCTCTGATCAAAGAGCGCTTCGGAGACGACGCCGAGGTGTTCTTCGCCTTCAACGGGACCGGCGCCAATGTCGTCGGGCTGCAGTCGCTGCTCCGACCGTTCGAGGCAGTGATCTGTGCCGAGACGGCCCACATCCACGTGGACGAGTGCGGCGCCCCCGAGCGCCTCCTCGGTTCCAAGCTCGTCACCGTCGCCACGCCGGACGGGAAGCTCACCCCCGGACTGGCGCAAGGAGCGCTCCGTGGGGTGGGCGACGAGCACCACGTGCAGCCCCGGGTGGTCTCGATCACCCAGTCGACCGAGGTCGGCACCTGCTACCGGATCGAGGAGATCACCGCCCTCGGCGACTGGGCCCATGACAACGGCATGTTCCTCCACGTCGACGGCGCCCGCCTGGCCAATGCCGCAGCCACCCTCGGCCTCGACATCGGCGCCTTCGGCTCCGATCTCGGCATCGACGTCCTCTCGTTTGGAGGGACCAAGAACGGGGCCATGGGAGCCGAGTCGGTCATCTCCTTCCTGCCCCCGGGCGACTCCCCCCTCAAGTTCATCCGCAAGCAGTCGATGCAGCTGGCCTCCAAGATGCGCTTCGTGGCCGCGCAGTACATCGCCTTGTTGACCGATGACCTGTGGCTGACCAATGCCACCCACGCCAACGCCATGGCCCAGCGCCTGGCCAGGGGGGCGGCCGGGGTCGACGGTGTGGACGTGGTCTACGCCGTCGAGGCCAACGGCGTGTTCGCCTCCCTGCCCTCAGAGGCAACGCTGGCCCTCCAGCAGGACTACCCGTTCTACGTGTGGGACGACGAGACCGGCGTCGTGCGCTGGATGGCCTCGTTCGACACCACCGAGGACGATGTCGACCGGTTCGTCGAGCGGCTGGCGGAGGTCATGGGGGCAGAGACGGCCTGAGGGCTCAACCCGTCTCGGTCCACCACCGCTCGACGGCCACCACCTCGATGGCCGGCTCCGACCAGACGAAGCGCTCCACGGCGTCGAGCACCTCCTCCACGTGTCGGTGGTCGCCGGCCACGGCGGCGAAGCCCAGTTCGCAGCGCTGCCACCGGTCGAGGTACCCGGTCTCTGTCGCCGCCACGGCGAAGCGGGAGCGCGACGCCTCGACCACGTGCTTCACCACGGTGCGCTTGGCCTTCAGGGACCCCGCTTCGGGGATGCGCAGGTCAACGGACATGGCACACGAATACAACATGACTGCGAGTTTGCCCGACCGGGCCGGGATACCCAACCCCTCTCTGCCCATTCGATCGATCTGTGCCCGTCGTCCTTGCCGTGGCCGCCACCGTCAAGTAAGAAGCGCCATGGCAGATCGGATCCCGAAGGCAGACCAGCTGTGCCGATGGGAGATGCTGGTCGGCGGCAAGTGGCAGCGGTGCTCAAAGCTCCGACGACATGAAGGAACCCACCAGTGCGGGGGCGTGACCATCGGCCGGCGCGCCCTGGTGCGGTTGATGCTGGCTCGCCACCCGACCGTCCGGCGGGCCAAGGCTCGCCCCTGAGGGTGGTCAGTCGGGCGAGGAGACGAGGGCTTCGGCGCTCGCCCGATCGGTGGCGGCCACCAACTTGCAGGCCGAGCAGGTCGTGAAATAGGTGCGCACCATCGGAACGTAGAGGACGGTGACCCAAGTTCGCTGGCTGGACACACCGTGCTCGGTCGGCCGACCGCACTGCCCACAGGGCAGTGCCACCCTCCCGAGGCTCTATCGAACCACTCGTGTCCCGGTGCCAAAGACCCGCATCGGGCCTCCTCTCGCCTCGCCTCCGCGGCACAGCCAGCCAACACCCGCCGGGCGGTGCTTGGCCAAACCGTGCCTGGGCTGGCGACTGTAGCGCCAGAGGACCAGTAGTCCGTTTCGGAGCGTCTCCACAGATCCACAAACGTCCGTGACTAGGGATTCTCTCGCATTCGATTCCGCTGATCTCCGCTGATTTCCACCAACATCCGCCCCTTTGGTGGTCAACTTGGTGGTCAAAACGACGCGAGATCTCTGCCAGGTGAGCGGGCAACGAGCACCTTCAGCACCTGCGGCGCAAGCAGTCCTCTGCGTCCGGAGCGTGGCGCGCGCCGGCCGTAAGGTCCAAGTGGTCGATGCGGGAGCACGAATGTCCCAAATGGGAATGCGAGTCTCCACTTGTCTAAGCGCGCCCTACATCTGATCCAGGGCCTAAGCGCCCAGTTCACCCTGCGACTGCCGAGTGGATCCGCTAGGCGGGCGACTGGTTGCGACGGCGACGGGTGTGTTGGAGGTACACAGCACTGCCGCCAATGACGATGGCTGTTAGAGGTAGGAGCAAGGTGATGGGAACTTCGGGCGTTCCCGTACCGGGAGTGGCGTTGGGAGTAAACGACACACCCCGAATCACCTGACCGTAGGTGGCCGGCATGACCGTGGAGAAGCTTTCACTACCGGGAAGCGTCGTGCTGCTCAAATTGTCGGTGATCGAGACCAGCTGGTTCGGGTCGGCTCCTTGGTCGCCGTTGCCGCTCACCGACGACGTGCTGGCCCAGATGCTGACCGTGCCGTCAGGGTTCACGCGGCCGGTGATGTTGCGGAGCCCGTCGGTGGCCGGAGTCCAGGGCAAGCCCGTTCCGCCGTCGGTGCTGTTCAGGCCAGTCGGATAACTGTTGCCGCCCGAACTAGCCACCGAATACGGGCTGCCGAGGTTCAATCCGCTCTGGAGGGTGTAGTCCAGGCCCCAGATGTGGGTGGTTGTGTTCAGGGTCCATTTCTGGAGGCCGGCTGTCGTCGAACTGGCCGCCGCGGTATAGCTGTTCCCGGAGAAAGTGTTGGTTCCCGATCCCTCGTCGGCAACGTAGAGGGTGGTCGGATTGGCAAACCAGATCCCGAAGGGGAACAGGGTCGGGCTGCTCTTCGCCAGCGTGGTCGGGAAGCCACTGAGGATGCACGTGTTCGTGGGCGTCAGCCCTGGGTTCGACGTCGTCAGGCCGAGGGCCGCGTTGCTGGTCGAGTAAGACGGGGAGGTGAACGTCGAGGCATCGGGCAGCGTTGCCGACGCCGAGGGGACGCCCACTCCGCCGGAGGGACATGACGTACCGGTGGTGTCGACGAAGTAGACGGTATCGACCCCGTTGCCCCCACTCCCCTTGGTGAAGTAGACGACGTTGTTGTTCAGAGTTAGTCCCCTGTAGTTGTTGTCTTTGGCCGACTTGTCCGCCTTCTGGCCCAGTTGGGAGATATTGAAGTTTGCCAACGGAGTGGGTGCGCCTGGGTTCTGCGACGACTCTGGCTGGTTCGAGCCGGAGAAGATTTGGGATCCGGCTCCAGTCACGATGCCGGAAGGCTCGGGATTAGCACCGTTTCCAGCATTGCCGACACTGAAGAGGGTGTTCGTCGCCGGGTTGAGGATGGCGGCCCGTCCGTTGTTCCCGCTGTAAGCATTGGTCTCGGTGAACTGGAAGTTCCCGTTCCCATCCAGCGCCGACACAGCCCGGTAGTAGGGGGTCGTGCCTGCCGAATTGGTCGGGTCGACTGCTCCAGGAGTGTTTGAGTTCGATACGTCGATCGCGCCCACTGGGGCGTTGTAGCCCATGAACGTCACGTAGTTATCGTCCGTCGACTGGTTGAGGGCGATCTCGGATTTGGACGAGAAACTGGTCACCATCTGATCGGAACTGGAGGAGATGCCGGACTGTGAGCTGTTGGGCACGGTGAGGGACGCGAGCTTCGTTCCGCTGGTCGGATCCAGCTCGTCCAACACGATGGGCTGCGTGACACCGAAGCTGGCATCGACGCCGTCATTGTTGAAGACCAATGGATAGGTTCCGGGAGCGACGGCGGTGACACAAGGATCGTCAGCCAAAGTGCCGCAGTTGGGGGGCAGTTGGGTTGTGCCGGCGGTGATCGGGGCGTCTTGCTGCCAGACGCTGGTGGACACCAAAAGGTTGCCCGGGGTTAGAACACCTGAGGCCGAGGCCGACCCGGGAAGGCCGACGAGGACCGCCGAGCTGGTCAGCGTGGCCATCGAAGCGACGAGGACAAGCGCTCGTCGGCGGTGCCGCCTGAATGGGTGCGAGATCTTCACTTCTTGCTCCTTTGGTTGCTGCTCACGGCAGCGGAATGTAGGACGGAGTCCGGTGACAACCGAACGTCAGTTTTTTCAGGCGATCTGGCGACGGCGTCGATAGACGATGAAGCCGGCGAAGCCCACACCGGCCAAGACCGGAAGGGCCAACACGAACGGCACCTCGGGCGTTGCTCCCTGATTGGGCGATGCCACCGCGGCGAAGACCACGCCCTTCATGGATTCACCGGCGGGAGCTGTTGCCAGGGTGGTCGGAAGAGGACTCGACGGAAGCGTGCCTCCAGCTCCCGAGCTGTCCGTCACCCGATAGAGGCCCGATTGATTGGTGCAGTAGATGCTCGCAACGCCGGCGTTGACGCTGACGGCGATCCCGGTGACCCCTGACTCGGTGACCGATCCCTTGGCCACCCAGGTGCTCCCGTTGAAGGAATACTTCTCAACCGCGTTATTCCCGGTATCGGCCACATAAAGAGTGTCCGGCGCTGTCCCCGACCCCAGCGTGGCGAAGCCGAAGCCCGCTGGTTCGAACTTCGCCGGTGGCGAGGCAATGAGCGACGTATCCGACTGTGTACCCGTCGTTGGGGTTCCGGTGCCGATCTGCTCGATCGCCGACGTCGTGGACTCGTAGAGCTGATTATTCGAGATGAGCAGTTGGTGCACCGCATCCTGAGTGAGCGACGTGGCTGAAGTCGCTCCGTCAGTGGAGATCTGCAGTCCGTCGTCGCCGCCCGAATAGGCGCCGGCCTCGGAGCCCGTGGAACCGGTGGCGGAACGGAAGTTGATGCCCGATGCGGTGAGACCGGAGCCGTTCGTCGAGTTACTGGTGAGTGCCGTTGACGTGTCGATCGTGCCAGTTGAGGACACGATGCCCACGGTTCGGGCATCACTAACGGTCGAAGTGAGCTTTGTCGTTCCGACATTGTCGTCGTAGCCGGCGACATAGATGTCCTGGCCGTCGCCGGAGAGGGAGATCTCTCCGTTGTAGGTGGCGGAGCCGCTGTCGACAAGCGAATGGGAGGTCGTGGTGTCTGAGCTCTTGGAGGAGGGAAGGGTGACAACGAATCCGCTGGGTGTACCGGCGGTGCTGTAGTCCCAGAGGGAGACAAGGGCAGAGGTGCTGGATGGTGTCGCCCCACCTACGGTGCCGACCTGCTCTACAACCAGGTCCCCAGCGCCGAACTGGCTGGGAGTCGCGAAGGCCGGCGCCGTCAGCCCGATCAGCGAGCCCGCGACAGCCAGCGGGACAGCAGCCAGGGTGATCCCGGTGCGGATGCGTCGAGTTCGCACATAATTCCAATCGAGAGAAGGGCGGCGACCGGCGCATAACCGCTGATCATGGAGGACATTTGGTCTCAATGACAAGGTAGGTGAGCTCCTGTGAACCAGGGGTTACGCCAACCCAAATTCACAGCGATCTTCGTCCGCCTCTTTCGCGTCGTACTGGTGACCGCTGCGTGAAGTCCTACCCGGTGCGACCATGCCGCCACAGAGGGCGCTCGAGTTCCGACGCAGCCAGACGTCTGCGCATGGCCGCACATGGGGAGCAGGAAGTTCAGGAACTACAGACCATCAGCAACTAAAAACCGCACTGCTGGACAACTGACTCTGCGGCGCTCATACCCGTGGAGAAAAGCGACTTAGGGATGATGCGCACTCCTAAGCTTCATCCTCACGGCCGTCGATATCGGCACATCAGATCCTTACGGTGTCGATGTGCCGCCTTCCACGGATTCAATCCTCATCGCAACCTCCGGGTTCGGCGAGGACCTCGACGAGCGCACGGCGGCCGACAGGCTCGCCTTATCAGACGGCTTTGTCCCCTGATGCGCATAGTGACATGGGCCCGACTCGGTGGGGGCGCGGAAACGCCCACCGACCTGCCCGATCGGTGGGCGCTCCAGTGGTGGGAGAACCACTGCGGTGCACTCTACGAAAGCGGTGTGACACCCCACTGTGGACGAGGGACAGAGATGGACAACAAGGGGGGCCCAGGCATGGTCTGTGGCCCAGGCTCACCCCGGGCTAGCTCGAGCTGGTCGAGGTCGAGGCCGGCGGGGTGCCCGCCCATGCCGCCGATCCCTGCCGCACCGATGGCGACGGAGGTGGCAGTGACGACATTGGAGGAGTCGGTGCCGAACACGGTGACCATCTCTCCGATGGTCACGTTGGCCAGGCTCGCCGACGTCACGCCGGCGTCCCGGTAGCTGGTCGTCGAGGTGACGTTGACGGTCACTGTGGTGTTGGACCTGGTGGTCAAGGTGAAGGTGTTGGTGCCGACTGACTTGACCGTCCCCTGGGCTGTGGGCGGATTTCTTCCCATTCCCCTGCCCCCCTTGCCGCCGTTGCCCCCGGCCGGCGGGTTCCCGACCATCACCGAGGTGGCAGCGATCACGTCGGAGGTGTCGGTGCCGACGACGGCAACCTTCTGGCCCACGGCGATGGTGGCGAAGCTCGGCGAGCCGACCCCCGGATCCCGGTAGGTGGTGGCCGAGGTCACGTTGACGGTGACTGTGGTGTCGGACCTGGTGGTCAGGGTGAACGTGTCGGTGCCGACCGACTTGACCGTCCCCTGGGCTGCGGGCGTCGCCCCAGTGGGCATGCCGGCGTGGGCGGGCGGCCCGGACGAGGAGTAGGCGGGGGAGCTGGCCGCACCGGCCACTGCTCCACCTCCGAGGGCGAGGCCCAAGGCCATGGCTGCCCCGGTGGTCACCCTCACGCCTCTCCGGCGCCGTCTGCTCACGTCAGGGACTCGACCTGACTCCGATTCGACGAGTAGGGCCTCGGCCTCAGCTGCATTCATCTGTCCTGCTCCTTCGTGGTCGTTGCTGTTGACGACGAGCTTGGACAGCGGGCCTGGGTATCGGCTGTGGCCCAGAACAGGGTCTTCTGGCAATTTCGGATCCGCCCGCCATCGAAGACCCGGTAGCCCCGGGGACTGCGGGACAGACCCAGGCAGTGCCGTCGGGTGGCACTCGACCGTGCCGGGCTGGTCTTTCTGGCTCAGACGGTGCGGCGGAGGGAGCGACGACGGTGCTTGTCTGAGTACATCGAGGCGTCGGCCTGTCGCAGCAGCGTGTCCAGGTCTTCGGGGTTCTCGTGCTCGAACCGGGCCGTACCCACGGACATGGAGAGCTCGAAACGGGCATCGGCCAGCTCGGCGTTGCACTCCTTGACGGCGGCGTCCAGGCGCTCGGTCGCCCGGTGCTCTGCGCCCTCATAGGAGGTGAGCACGACGGCGAACTCGTCCCCGCCGATCCTGCCCACCACATCGGATACCCGGAAGCCCTGGGCCATGGCCGTTGCCGCCAAGATCAACAGCTTGTCTCCCGACCCGTGCCCGTAGGCATCGTTCACGAGCTTCAAGCCGTCCACGTCGGCGAAGGCGATCAGGGCATCGACCCCCTGGCGCTGGCAGAAGGCCAGGGCCTGGTTGCCCAACAAGAAGAAGCCCCGGCGGTTGGCCATGCCCGTCAGCTCGTCGTCGACGGCCAGCGTGGTGACGGCGATCTCGTGTTCGACCATGGCCGCCAGGTCGCGAAGGGAATCGAGCTCCCCGCCGTTCAGATGACGGGGCCGGTTGTCGAGCAGGCACAGCGTCCCGATCACCGCGCCGTCCGGCCCGGCGATCGGGCATCCGGCGTAGAAGCGGACCTTCGGATCGTCAGTGACGAA
Organism: Acidimicrobiaceae bacterium; assembly: GCA_003164275.1. The sequence continues at coordinate 8,379 of PLSY01000321.1, forward strand.
GGGATTGTCGAAAAATCGCAGGTCTTCCAAGGTGTCGTCGACCTCGAGAATCTCCCGGCCGGCAATGGCATGACCACAAAACGAGATGTCCCGATCGGTCTCGGTGGCCGCCATCCCCTGTTTCGACTTGAACCACTGCCGGTCGGCGTCGACCAGGCTGACCAGGGCGGTCTCCACCCCGAAGAGCCGCTGAGCGGTCCTTGTGATCCGGTCGAAACGCTCCTCGGGGCCGGTGTCCAACAGCCCGAGCCGCCGCAGGGATGCCACTCTGTCCCTGTCATTTCGCAGGATTGGCGCCAACTCCATCCCCTTCGCATCGGCGGCGTTGCCCGACCACTTAAGGAGACTCGCGTCGCAGCCCCACCCCGAACGCCGAAAAGTGTTGTCACACAGTCTGTCCACAGATGTCGATCAGGGCTTAAGGGGCGGACAAGACGCACCGATCAACTAGGTATGGCGGACGCGCGGGACCAAGATCTGCACCACCTGGGACACGACATCTCGGGTTTCTACGCCAAAACCCTGCTCACCTTGGTGTCCGATGCCGTCTCGTCGGAGGGCGTAAAGGCGATCCTCGAGGAGGCGGACGAACGCCGAAGTGTCGAAGAGCTCGGTGACATCGCCTTGTGGAGCTCCCACGACCAGTTCCGGCGCCTCTTGCAGGCCGCTGACCGCGTGGCCGGGCTATCAGCGGAGGCAGCTGGGGCGACGGGCGTCAGGTTGGACGTCGACTTCGCCGAGATCATCCGTTCCTTCGGATCTCCTCGCGGAGTCATGGTCGGCGGGACAGGCAAGAACCCGCTCCTCCCTGGCCGGCGTTACGAGATGGTCGAGGTCGAGTCCAACGAGTGGATCGTGCGCGAATGGTTCCTCGAGGGCTTCGACCCGTACCCGGAGTTCTGCGCCTTCGTAGCCCGCCAGTATCGGGCCATCCCCATCTACTTCGGCCTGGCCCATGCCGAGGTCACCGAGGAGCAGTGCCAGTGCCGGGGGGACGACGCCTGCGTCTACCGCGTCCGCTGGGAAGAGGTCGACGACACACAGCCCCGCATGGAGGACCTGGAGTTCGAGGTCCAGCTCTTGAAGGGCCGCCTGGCCCAACTCCAGTCGATGGTCACCGACCTCGCCTCCAACGAGCGCTACGAGGACATCCTCCAAGGGATCGTCAGCTCGTCCCTCTGGGCGCTCGGCGCGGCCGGCGCACTGCTCATCGTCCATGCCCACGCCGAGTCACCCCGCCGGGTCTACGCCCAGGGGATGTCGGCCAAGGAAGCCGAGCGCCTGGCCAACCAGTTGACCGGGCCCGACGGCGGGCCACCGAACGTCATCTCTGTCGAGGTGGCCTCGGCCCGGCGCAACCATGGCATCTTGGCCGTCGACGAGCGAGGCGGGCTCTTCTCGGTGAACACCACGGACACCCTGCAGACCTACGGCCTCCTCGCCGCAGCCGCCCTCGACTCGGTGGAGGCCTGGGATGAGGCCCGGCATCAGGCCAATACCGCCAAGGTCCTCTTGCAGCTGTCCGCCTCACTGGCCGAGATCGTGAGCACCGACGAGATGGCAGTCAGAATCGCTGACGCCGTCCCCTCCCTCATCGACTGCGATCGGGTCGGGGTCTTCCTCTACGACAGCGTGAACAACACGCCGAGCGCCGATGGTCTCCGACTGATCGCCTCCCACGGCTATCCCGATGAGGCCGTCGAGATCTTGAAGGACAAGTACGTGGAGGACTCGAGCCTGAACCCCGACACCATTGCGGCCAACGGGATCTTCCAGACGTCCCAGTCCGCCGTCGGCACGATCGCCTCGGTGTCGGCTCCGATCACATCTGGATGGACGTTGATCGGCTACATCGTGGCCGGGGTCACGACTGAGCCCGAGCGCCTCACCGTCACCCCTCGACTGTCCGAGAGGCTGAAGGGGCTGGCCGCGCAAGCCTCGATCGCCATCAGCAACTCCCGTCTCCTCGACCACATCCGGTACCAGGCCCTCCACGACACCCTGACCGGGCTGCCCAACCGCGGGTTGATCCTCGACCGGGCCGAGCAGATGCTGGCCCGGGCCCGTCGCAACTACCTGCCCGTGGCCGTCTTGTACCTGGACCTCGACGGGTTCAAAGATGTGAACGACCGCCTTGGTCACACCGTGGGCGACCGGCTACTCGGGGCCGTCACCCAACGCCTCTGCGCCACCATGAGGGAGAGCGACACCATCGGGCGCCTCGGGGGCGACGAGTTCGTGGTCCTGGTCGACGGCTCCACCATGGACGCCGGCCCCGAGCTGGTGGCCGAGCGGCTCCTCGAGGTCCTGCGTGAGCCCTTCGTGCTCGACGGTGGCCCCGTCGGCCCCCTCACCCTGTCGGCCAGCATCGGCATCGCCGCGGGCACGAGGTCGACGGCCAACGAGCTGCTCCGAGATGCCGACACCGCCCTCTACGAGGCCAAGGGTCGCGGCAAGAACCGCTACGTGATGTTCCAGCCCGAGATGCAAACGGCCATCCAGGATCGGCTTATCTTGGAGATGGACCTGCGCGACGCCCTCGACGCCGACCAGTTCTTCCTCGTGTACCAACCGATCTTCAACCTGGCCAGCGGCCAGACCACCGGGGTCGAGGCCCTCCTCCGGTGGNNTGGAGACACCCGAGTCGAGGGATCCTCCAGCCCGACTCGTTCGTGCCTCTCCTCGAGGACTCGGGGTTCATCGTCGACGTGGGGCGCTGGGTCCTGGCCGAAGCCTGCCACCGGGGGTCGAGGTGGCACGCCCTCGGGCACAAGCTCGACATCTCGGTCAACGTCTCGGCCCGTCAGCTGGAGAGCGACGACATCATCGACGACCTGGGACGCATCCTCACCGAGACGGCGTTCGCCCCCAAGTCACTCATCTTGGAGATCACCGAGACGTCCATCATGCGCAACGTCACAGCCGTCCTGCCGAGGTTGACGGCACTCAAGTCGGCCGGCGCCCGCATCGCCATCGACGACTTCGGCACCGGCTACTCGTCCCTTTCGTACCTGCAGCAGTTCCCGGTCGACACCATCAAGATCGACCGCTCCTTCATCGCCTCCATGATCGACTCCCCCCAGTCGGGGGCCCTCGTCCGCACCCTCGTCCAGCTGGGCAAGACCCTCGGGCTCGAGACCCTGGCCGAGGGCATCGAGCAGATCGAGCAGTACTCATTGTTGGAGAACGTGGCGTGCGACAGCGGGCAGGGCTACCTGATCGCCCGGCCCCTCGAGGCCGACGACGTCGAGGCGTTCCTCACCATGCCGGCCGGGCTGGCCAGCCCCGCCCCCCTCCCCGGGGTTGCGCCATAGGACGCCGAGGAGCACGCATCGGTCGAACAGTCAGATGAAATTAGTCAAGGCGGAGGGTGACAACGCCGATCTCTAAGCATGCCTCGACACTCGTCCCGGGCGGCGTGGACATCAAAGATCACAGGAAACCATCGGTGTCGATGAACGCGGACAGCGCTATGCCCCTGGCGGCCACAGAACGGACGCCACCGGCTTGACTGCAACGACACAAGTCACGAGCCCCGGGCCAGAGCGCCCGCAGCGACTCCTCCTCATCGGCAACTTCGGCAACGGAAACGTCGGCGACGACGCCATCCTCCTCCAGGCCGCCACCTGTGCTGCGGCGCAGGGTGAAGTGACCGTGCTCAGCCGTCGGCCTGAGAGCACAGCGAAACTGGTGCCCGATGCACGTTCAGTGACCATGGTGTCGCGAGACGCCATGATCGCCTTTTTTCGGACCGACGTCGTGGTGCTCGGTGGGGGTGGCATCTTCGGCAAGGGGCTTCCTCCTTTGGTCTCGCTCCTGCCGTTCGTCCTCTTGGCGGCCGAGGCCATCGGCAAGCAGGTCGAGATCCGATCGATCGGCGCCTATTCGGACATGCCGGCCCCCGTGGCCTGGGCCCTTCGCCGGGTGGTGCGCAGGGCCAGGTATGTCTCGGCGCGTGATGCGGCATCCGTCGAGGTCCTCGGCGGGGGGAAGGTCGTACTGGTGAAGGACCCGGCCTGGAACCTGGCCCCGGCCGAACCCGCTCTCGTCGACGCAGCCCTGGAACAAGCCGGCGTGGCCGCCGGACAGCTCTTGGTTGCCGTCTCGATGAAGCCCACTTCTGACGCCGCCATGGATGATCGGTGCCTCACGACCATGGCCCAGGCGCTCGACAAGTGGGCCGAGAACAGTGACGGCCAGATCGTGTTCATGTCGTTCTCGGACAAGGGTGACTACGACCTCGGGGCCCAAGTCACCGACCTGTTGCTCGGAGAGAGGCTCCAGTCCCAGATGAGGTGCGGGAACAGGGTCCGCTTCGTCGGTCCGGGCCTGCACCCGGCGGTGATGCTCGGCGTCGTGCAGCGGTGTTCGGCCATGGTGGCCATGCGACTCCACGCCCAGATCTTCGCCGCCGCCGTCGACCGCCCGGTCTTCGGAGTCTCCTTCGAGCCGAAAAGCGACGAGTTCTTGACCTCCATTGGTATCGCCCCGCTGCGTCCGGATGACGTCACAGCGGAGGACCTGTGCTCGTGGCTGGACGGGGTCGCCTCGGTGGCCTGAAACGGCGCCATTGGCTTGTGCGGCGACGCTCCCGCACATGGAGCCCCGGGCCGACACGGAGTTTCTCAGCCTGGGCTACCGCATGGCACAGTCCGGCCACAGCGGGCTGATCCAAGCTGGCTTCCAACCGAAGGGGTCGCCCGAGTGTGGCCCGCAAAGGAGGAGCCATGGAATCCGCTGAAGCCACGCACACCGGCCCGGCCGTTGCCGGGGGTAGGGACGCTCGGGACGACGCCCGAACCAAGAACGCCTGGGTGCCAACAACGCTGTCGACGCGGTCCGAGTCCGACCTCTCGGAGCCGACCATGCCCATCATGGTCAAGGACGGCATCGTCGGGCGGTCAGCCATCCGTATCATCCCCGGCCCAGTTCTCGAGCAGCTGGTCGCGTGGGCGCCACAGGATCGTGACGCCGCCTCCGAACAGTCGGGAGAGGTGGTCGAGCGGGGCGTCCTCGACGGCGAGGCCTTCATCACCGCGTTCGGGCAGGTGCTCGGCGTCTACACCTGGGACCCACCGTCGGTGCCCAACCTCGAACAGATTCAAGGTGCCGTGGCCGGACGGGCGGCGTCGGACTGCGCCCGGTTCCGACTTCGGCCAAGAAAGACCCGACTGATCGGTTGGCACGGAGGTTGGACGCCAGAGGGTGTGGGAATCTTCGCCGCCGAGATCTACGGCGCCTCCAAGCGTGGGCCCGGGCGGACCCTCGGACGGGTCAGCGTCGTCATTCGCACGCCCATTGATCGTGGGGTTTCGATTGGCCATGGCATCGCCTGTTGACCGGTAGCGACGCGGATCCGGCTCGGTCAGCTGAGCAGGCCGGCCACGTCTGCCCACCCGAAGCCGACCGTCTCGGCCACCACCGAGCGGGTCGGCGCATCGACCAGCACGAAGAACGGATACCCGAGCACGTGATAGTCACCCCAGGCTTGATCGCTCATGACAACAGGGACCCGGGCGATGCCGACCGCCACCCGGGCCACGTCCTCACGCGAGACAACGGACTCGCCCTTGGTCACGATGACCACGTCGACCCCTCCGGGCAGCGGGGGCTCGACCTCATCTCGGAGCCCATCCCAGAATCCGTCACAGCCGTCGCAGTTGGTCGTCAAGAAGACCACCAGCAATGGCCCGGCAAACGCGTCGACCGAGACACGTAGGTGCTCGCCCGAGGGAGCCACGCCGTTGATATCGACGGCTGGCCAGGGCTGCCGGCCGGCCAGCCCACCAGTCGGAATGGGTCTGATCCCCTGGAGGAAGGTGGGATCAGTGACCGGGCTCTGGGCTCGGCCCACCGGACCGGCCGATGTAGGTGCCGCCGCCGTTGGAGCCGTCAGGGAGCCTTCGGGGCCTCTTCGATCAGTTCGACCGCGTTGCCGTTTCCACACCATCGGCACGACACCTCCTCGATCGACTCATCGAGCACCTCCACGTCCTCAATGGACAGCTCGCCGCCCACGGAGAAGTGATGGAACGCCTTGGTACGCCTGGCCGTCACCACATTGAAGCGGGTGAGGTTCCCACAGGCCACGCAGCGATAGCGCCTGGCATCCCCGCCCCCTGAGTCAGTCACGGCGGCGGTCTCGGACTCTGTGGGCGGTGAATCGGTGGTCACCTCTTAACGGTAGTCGTCGGCAGCACACCGCAAAGACCCCGGTAGCGAACACCCGTTCGCTACAGTTGGCCGATGGAGCTCGCCCGGCAGGGGTCGTTCGACGATCTCGGAACCCCGTTGTCCCAGGTCACCTTCGTCGTCGTCGACGTGGAGACGACCGGCGGCTCGCCGGCTTCCTCCTCCCTCACCGAGGTGGCGGCCGCTCGCTACCGGGGTGGCGAACTTCTCGGCACCTACCAGACCTTCGTCAGACCCGACGAGAGGATCCCGCCTTTCATCACCGCCCTCACCGGAATCAGCGACGCCATGGTGGCCGACGCTCCGAGGGTGGGCGAGATGCTCCCGTCCTTCCTCGAGTTCGTCGGGGGCTCCGTACTGGTCGGCCACAACCTCCGGTTCGACCTGTCCTTTCTCGACCACGCCCTGGTGTCGACCGGCCGTGACCGCCTGGCCAACCAGACCGTCGACACCTTGGCGCTCGCCCGCCGGTTGGTGCGGGACATGGTGCACAACTGCAAGCTCGGCACCCTCGCTGCCACCCTGCGGCTCGACCACCAACCCTCCCACCGGGCCTTGACCGACGTACTGGCCACTGGCGACCTCCTGCACGCCATGCTCGAGCGGGCCGGGTCCTTCGGCATCCTCGACCTGGAGGAGCTGTTGGCCCTCCCCCGCCTCGTCGGCCACCCCCAGGGGAGCAAGCTGCGACTCACCACCCGGCTCCCCCACCGACCGGGCGTCTACTGGTTCTGCGACGCGGCCGGCAACGTGCTCTATGTGGGCAAGGCCACCGACCTCCACACCCGTGTGCGCTCGTACTTCAGCGGCGACAAGCGACGTATGGTCGGCCGCCTGCTCCGACAGATGGACGCCGTCCACCACCGGGTATGCCCGGGCCAGCTCACGGCCGCTGTCCTCGAGGGCAGGCTGATCCGAGCCTGGTCACCGCCCTACAACAAACAGGGCAAGGCCCGAAAGGGCTCGGTGCCGTCGTCCGGCTCGTCATCGCAGGGCCGACATCGTCGACACCGGGTCAAGCGCTGGAGTGCCTCGGAGCTGGAGAGCGCACCCCTCGAGATGCTCGGGCCGCTCGCCGCCAGAGTGTCGGCGTTGGCCGGCGAGCAGCGGTTCGAAGAGGCCGCGACGGCACGTGATGAGGCCGAGCGCCTCCGCCGCCTCCTCGTCCGCCACCGGGGCGTCGAGTGCCTACGCCGGTGCGGTCGCCTGGTGCTCGCGGTGGAGGGCGAGGGCACGGTCGAGCTCGACGGTGGCCTGCTGGTCGGACGGGGCGGCCTCTTCGACGAGGCCGTCGGCGCGGGAGGCGTGGCGGCGGGAGGGAACCCGTCAGCATCGGGCCTCGATCCTGTCGTCCTGGTTGGCGACGGTCACGAGAACGAGCGGATCATCGTCGCCCTGTGGCTGCGGGCCAATGCCGAACGGGTCCGCGTCATCGAGACGGACGACATGGGCCTGCTCATGCCTGCCGATCGAATCCCGACGGTGGCCGAGCTGTGCGCCTCGCTCCACCACGCAGAGACTCCGACCGGGCACAGTCCCATTGCAGCAGATCCGGTCGGGGCGGTGGCGCCGGGCAGCTGAAGGCCATGGCCGAAGGGGCCAGAGCCGGTGGGTCAGGCCGAGGCCTCTTCGGCCGACGCCTGGCGTGACACGGCGACGAGCGAGTCGAGCACGGCCTGGGCCCGGCCGTCGTCGATGACCGCGCAAGCCAACTCCACGCCGGCCTCCATCGTCTCGACTCGGCCGGTCACCACCACGGCGGCCGCCGCGTTGAGCACGGCGATGTCGCGGTGGGGAGAGGGCTGCCCGGCGATGACGTCCAAGATGGCCCTGGCGTTGTAGGCAGCGTCCCCCCCTCGCAGGTCATCGATCTTGGCCGGGGCGAAGCCGAGGTCGCCCGGGTTGATCCGGTACTTCGACGTCTCGTAGCCCCCGGTCTCGAGGGCCACGATCTCATGCACGGTGGAGGGTCCGGTGGTGCTCAGCTCGTCCAGTCCGTCGTCGCCGTAGACGACCATGGCCCGCAACGCACCGTTGGCGGCCAGCACCCCGACCATCTTTTCGGCCATGGCCGGATCGGACACGCCGACCACCTGGAAGCGGGCCCGCCCGGGATTGGCCAGCGGCCCGAGGTAGTTGAACACCGTCGGGATGCCGAGCTCCTTCCTCACCGGGGCGGCAAAGCGCATGGCCGGGTGGAAGCGGGGGGCGAAGCAGAATCCCATCCCGACCTGGTCGATGCACCGACTGACGCCGGCCGGCCCCAGGTCGGCCACGACCCCGAGCGCCTCGAGCACGTCAGCCGCCCCGACGGCCGAGGACGAGGCCCGCCCGCCGTGCTTGCACACCTTGGTACCCGTGGCCGCAACGACCAGGGCGGCGATGGTCGAGACATTGATGCTGCGCAGGCGGTCGCCCCCGGTCCCGCAGGTGTCGACGACCTCCATGCCGTCAGGCAGGTCGAGGGGAACGGCGTGGGCCACCATGGCCCGAACGAACCCGGTCATCTCCTCGATCGACTCCCCCTTCGAACGGAGGGCGGTGGCCAGCCCGGCGATCTGGGCCTGGGTGGCCTCACCGGACAGCACCTGGCCGAGCACGACCGATGCCTGCTCAGCGGAGAGCGACGTGCCCTCCAACAGGGCGGTGAGCACACCGGGCCATCCACCCAGCTCCTCGAAGCTCGGAACCTCGGTCGACATCAGTCCCACCACAGATCGTGGGAGAGGACACCCCGGGCGATGAGCCCGAGCTGGACCTGGGAGGTGCCCTCCACGATGGTCAGCTGCTTGGCGTCCCGGTACCAGAGCTCGGTCGGGTGGTCCTCCATGTAGCCCGCCGCCCCGAGGAGCTGGACGGCGAGCCCCGAGGCTCTTACGGCCAGCTCGGTGGCGTAGTACTTGGCCATGGACAAAAAGGGGACGTACTCCTTGGTGAACTTGCCCTGGTCGGCCAGCCATGCCGAGCGGTAGGTGAGGAGGCGGGCGGCCTCGATGTCGACGGCCACCTTGGCGATCTCCCACTGGATGCCCTGGAAGTCGGCGATGGTCTGGTTGAACGCCTTGCGTTCTTTCACGTACTCGGTGGCGTACATGAGCGCCCCCTCGGCCAGGCCGATCCCCCGGGCGGCCACGATCGGGCGCATGGCGTTCAGGCCGAGCATGGCGAGCCGGAAGCCTCCGACCTCGCCGATCACGTTCTCGGCCGGGACCCTGACGTCGTCCAAGACCAGCTCGCCGGTATGGACGCCACGCACGCCCATCTTGGCGTCTGTCCGGCCGACCGAGACGCCCTCCCAGTTGCGCTCGACGATGAAGGCGGTGATCGAGTCGTGGGCCCGAGAGGCGGGGTCGCCGGTCTTGGCGAACACGGTGTACCAGTCGGCCTCGACCACACCGGACATCCAGCACTTGGTGCCCGACAGCACCCACCCACCATCGTTGCCGGTGTCCGGCACCGCTTTGGTGCGCATGCCGGCCACGTCGCTCCCGGCCACCGCCTCGGACAGCCCGAAGCCGGCCCGCACCTTGCCTGAGGCGATGCCCGGGAGGTAGTGCTGCTTTTGCCGCTCGTCCCCGGCGATCAGCACCGGGCCGGTCGGGAGCCTGGTCAACAACAGCATGAGGGCGGCGGCGTTCGAATACTTGGCCACCTCCTCGATGGCGATGGTCAGGCCCAGGATGCCGGCCCCAGAGCCCCCGTACTCCGTCGGCAGGCAGAGCCCGAGCAGGTCGGCGTCGCGGAAGGCATCGAAGATGTCCAGCGGGTACTCGCCGGTAGCGTCGATCTCCCGTGCTCGCGGCTTCACCTTGTCTTGGGCCAGCCGGCGCACGCTCTGTTGCAGCTCGGCGAGTTCAGGCGAGAGGTCGAAGTCCATGGGGGACGAGGCTAATGGATCGAAGGATCCCGACCGGCGTCCGGACCGGGGTGCCTAGAGAGCGGTGCGACGGCGCAAGGGCCCCGGTCGGTACCGGACCAGTGCGTGCTGTGGTCTTTCAATGACGGTCGTAGACCCTCGAAACAGGCCCTGTGCCTGCTATTTGGAAATCTGCTCAACCTGTTGGGACCTCGCGCCGATACGTGGCCATGCATTTAGGACCGACGCAGTGACGCAGAAGCCCTCGAAGCACCGTGTAGCCGCAGCCCTTGCGCTCGTCATCGCCCTGGTTGTCGGAGGCATCACCGTCATCGCCACGGCCCCGCCGACCGGAGCCACCTCATTGGCCCCCATCCTCGGCCTGTTGTCGGCCACGCCACAGAACTTCACTTCCGAGCGGGCCGCCGGCATCAACTCGGTCACGATCGGCGTGGCCTGGAGCCTGGCCGAGAAGAGCCAGGGGGTCTTCTCGTCCTCCTACCTGCAGACCATCCAGGCCCAGATCGCCGCGGCCCACACCGCCGGCCTCCAGGTCGTCTTGGACACCGGTCTTCAGTACCCACCGACATGGGCCTTCGCCCTTCCCGGGGGCACCCAGTTCGTCAACCAGTACGGGGACACCTACTCGGGCCCTGGCGACTCCGGCAACAACGTGATCAACGCCATCACCAACCCGTCGGTACGGGCCGCCGAGAGCACCTACCTCGCCTGGCTGGGGAGCCAGATCACCCCGGGCGAGATCAGCTCGGTGCGTGAGGGCGGCGGACCGCTCGGCGAGCTCCGCTATCCGTCGGCCATCTACAACAGCGACCAGAACAGCTTCTGGGCATACGACGCCAGTACCCAGGCCGCACTGCCGGCCTCCGTGCAGAGCTGGGTGCCGGGCACCGGCACGGCGGCCCAGGCCACCGACTTCCTCAACGCCTACAACCAGAACATCGACAACTACGGGATCTGGCTCAACGGACAGCTCCATACCGATTTCAATGTGCGCGAGTTGGTGCTCCTGCCCGGGTGGGGACAGCGGCCAGGTGGTGCAGCAGCTGAAGAGGCCGCCCTTCTCGCACCGGTCAGGCCGCCGAGCAGCCCAACGAAGTACAACGAGTACAACGAAGGCCTGGACTGGAGCGACCTGCTCGACGCCCTGCCCGATGCCGCCCACTCGGTGGCGTACACCACCTACCTGGACGCCCAGACCGTTGCTCCCGGAGGAATAGCCCTCGTCGACCCGGCCGACTATCTCGCTACCCTGGTCGCCGGGACGCCGATCCTGCTCGGCGGGGAGAATACCGGGAACGGCTCCCTTGCCACCATGACCTTTTGCATGAGCCAGGCTCTGCGGCTGAACTTCTACATCGTCAACTGGAACGGCGAACCGCAGTTGCTGTCGACGGCGGCCGGGACGGACCCGACCGGCCCGACCTTGGCGCAGCTTGGGGACGCCTTCTCTTCCGTCCCGGCCATGCTCACCTCCTCGCCCCCGGCGTTTCCCCCGACGGTGATCGGCCAGAGCGTCACTGAGCTGCTCACCGTCACCGCCTACGGACCGTCGATCATCGACCAGATCTCCGCATCAGGACCGTTCTCGCTGGGCGCGCCGAGCGCCCCCCTGCCCGACCACGTGGCCGCTGGCAGGACAATGACCGTCCCGGTGACCTTCAGCCCTACGGCGTCCGGCACCCTGACCGGCGCGGTCACCGTCACCACGGCAGGGGCGAGACAAGAGGTGATCCCGCTTTCGGCCATCGGCGAGCAGGTCGGCCCGAGCCTGGCCGTCACATCGACCACTATCTCGTTCGCCGGAGCGCCGCCGGGGGGTCGAAGCACCGGGACGGTTGGTCTCTTCAACAACGGGTCGGCGCCGGTGACAGTCAGCGCCACCTCACTGCCGAGCGTGCCATTCACCGCCATCGGTGCGCCGGCCGCCGGTGCGGTCATCCAGCCCGGAGCCCAAGTGAACGTGACACTCGCCTTCTCCCCCACGGCCACCGGCAACTTCACGGACACGTTGGTGGTGGCGAGCAACGGCGGGACCCAGACGGTCACCCTGACCGCCACCGGCACGCCGCCGTCCGAACTGGTCCTGACCCCTGTCAGCATGGCCTTTGGGAGCGTGAGGCTCGGTCAGTCCTCCTCTGAGGCCTTTCAACTGAACAACGTCGGGGGGAGCACCTTGACGATCACTTCTTCGGTGCCTCCGACGCCCGGATCGTTCAGCGGCAGCCCACTGCCAGTCGGGACGACCATCCCGGCCGGGGGGTCGTTGGCCGAATCGGTCAGCTTCGCCCCCTCCGACGTCGGGGCGACCAGCGGAACGTGGACCATCGGCGCCAACGATGGCCAAGGGCCCCACGCGTTGTCCTTCACCGGCACCGGCTATCTGGGCGATCCGAGTGTCACGCCTTTCACCGACAACGGGGCGACCTTCCAGACGCCGACCGAGCTTCACTTGACCCCGGGCACCACACAAAACGTGGCCGGCTCCGCCTTCTGGCCCACGCCGATCACCTCGGCCCATCTTCTCGCCACCTTTACCTCGTTCATCGGTAGCGGCACGGGCGGCGAGGGATCCGCCATCATCCTGGCCAATGCCACCGACCCGGCTACCTCCCTCGGCTCTTCGGGAGCAGGCCTCGGCTTTGCCGGGATACCCGGCATCGCCGTCGCCCTCGACACCGACGACAGTCCGGGCAACCCGTCCTCCAACTTCGTGGGCATCACCGACGGCCCGTTGTCGGGCTCGCCGTCCGAGCTCCACTGGCTGGCCACCAACTCGAACGTGGTCGCGTTGACCGGCCCTCATACGATCACCATCTCCTTGGAAAATGGACTGCTGACCGTCGCCATTGGGGGGACGCAGGTCTTGAGCCAGGCCGTGAGTGTCGGTCCCAAGGTCATGGTGGGCTTCTCGGGCGCCTCGGGAACGCTGACCGACCTCCACAGCGTGGCCAACGTTTCAGTTGTCGCTGGATGAGTATCCGCCACTCCTTCCCCCGGGGCCACGGCCACTAGAGAAGTCGACGGCAATCTCCGGCGACTCCAAGATCGCCAACGCACCGTCGTCCTCCCGACCCGAGGAGGTGCGGGCAGCAGGTGACGGGGAACATGGTGTTGGTGTGGAGCTCGAGCGCCACCTGCAGCTCAATCTCCCAGTGGCCAGCGTCCGGCCGTGAGGTTTGTCGAGCGACTAGTCGGCCCCACCTCGAAGGACCTCGTCGTCGATGCCGGATGGCCCGAACCCTCGGGATCGAATCATCCGGACATCTGCTCCTGGGAGACGGCGGCTGGATGTCGCGGTGAACCCGCAATCGACCAGGACAAAGGACGCATCGTCGCCCCTCGGCACGCTCCTAGATGAGCTGGCGTGCGTCAGCTCCGATGCGTCAAAGGTGACGACTCTGGATCGAATGGCCCGACGGCCAGCAGGAACTAATTGACATCCAGATTTTGCACGCCGAAGTCGTCGGTGAGACCGCCCGTGGCGGCGGTGAACACCAGGTTGGCGACCGGTGGCAGATCGGCGACGGTTGTCACCAACACCTGCACCCCCGCCACCGTCACGGTGATCTTGGTCCCCTCAACGGCGACCGACACGTGGGTGGTCGCCCCCTGGAGGGGGGCGATGGTAGAGCTGGTTGCCACCCACTTGGGCGTCCCGTTCACCGGTCCGCCATCGGCGATGCCGACGAAGTTGGATGACGGATCGGTGCCCTGTTTGAAATTGACGAGGCAAACGGCCACACCGGAGATGCCCGAGTAGCCGAGGGACCCTCCGGACTGTCCGAGAAGGGTGGGCGAGCTCGGATCGGCGAAGGTGAGGGTCATGCCGTTGGCCCCGGTTCCACCACCGATGACGGCGTCGAAGCTGACCGTCAGCCCGCTCGTGGCCAGCGACACCGGCGAGAGTGCCGACCCGGCCTGGAATGTCGAGCTGGCCGTCGTGAGCGAAATGCCTGTCGCCGATGCCTCGGCCGTGCCGAAGGTGGTCCACGCGGTTGGCTCGGCAATGGCGCTGTGGGTGATGGACACGTTGCGAACCACGTAGTTGTCCGTCCTTCCGCCGGTCGCCGCCGTGAAGACCAGATTGGCGTCGACCGGGATGTCGGCCACTTGCTCGGTCAGCACCTGCTCGCCCCCGACCCAGACGGTCAGTCTCGTACCGTTGATGGACGCGGTGACGTGAGTGGTCTCCCCTTGCAGAGTTCCGATGGTGGTATTGGTGGCCACCCAGTCAGGAATGCCCGAGCTCGGTCCTCCATCGGCGATGCCGACGAAGTTGGCAGACGGATCGGCACCCTGTTTGAAGTTGGAGAGACCTACGGCCACCCCAGAGATGCCCGAGTAACCGAGCGATCCGCCGCCTTGGCCGAGGAAGGTGGAAGAGGTCGGACTGGCGAAGGTGAGGGTCATGCCATTCGCCCCGGTGCCCCCGCCGATGGCGGCGTCGAAGCTGACGGTCAGTCCGTCGGTTGGGACGAGTACCGGCGATACCGCCGAGCCCGCCTGTGAGAGAGACGAGGCGGTGGTCAGTGTCAGATCCGAGCCGGTCTGGGTGGCCGTGCCCTTCATCGTCCAGTTCCCGAAGTCCGGAGGAAAGGGAAGCGAGCTCTCCACCGTCACGTTCTCCACGACGAAGCTGTCCGTCCTTCCACCTGTCGCCGCGGTAAAGACGAGGTCGGCGACGGAGGGCAGATCGGCCACCGTCTTGTCCAGTACTTGGACGCCCCCCACGGCCACGCTCAGCTGGTCACCGGCGACCGAGACGGAGACGTGCGTGGTCGCTCCCTGCAGGGTTGGGATGCTGGAGTTGGTGGCCACCCAGTCAGGAATGCCCGAGCTCGGTCCTCCGTCGGCGATGCCCACGAAGTTGGCAGACGGGTCGGCTCCCTGTTTGAAGTTGGAGAGACCCACTGCCACCCCGGAGATGTCCGAGTAGCCGAGCGATCCGCCGCCTTGGCCGAGGAACGATCGAGAGCTCGGATTGGCGAACGTCAGGGTCATGCCGTTCGCCCCGGTGCCCCCGCCGATGTCGGCGTCGAAGCCGACCGTCAGCCCATCGGTGGGCAATGACGACGGACTGACGGCCGAGCCGGCCTGGGACAGGGCAGCTGGGGTGAGGGCCACCGTCGAGCCGGACAACGTGGCATCGCCGTGGAGGGTCCAGTTGGCCAGGGGAACCGGGCCGAGCGATCCACCCAGCCCCGTGAAGGTGACGATGGTCAATACCGAGTTCCCGGTGCCGTTGAGCGGCCAGCTGTCGGTGAAGGTCCCGGTCGCCGTCGGGGTGAAGGTCACCGATTCGGTCACTGACTGACCGGCCTGGATGGTCGAACCCTCAGGCAGGGCGGTGGTGGGTGCGAACTCACCCTCCCCGGGCGGCTTGGACTTGGTCACCGTGAGCGGGGTGCCGCCGGAGTTGGTGACGGTGAAGCTCTTGGTTACGGCCTGGCCGACCGGAACGATCCCATAGTTGATGGCGGTCGGGGTCACGACGAGCTGCGGGGGCGCCCCTGCCGTGCCCGAGATGTTGACGTCGGCCGACCCTCCAGTGTCGCTCGTCAGAGTGAATACGTCGAGATACGACCCGGCCGCGGTGGGCGAGAACGATATTGACACTGACACCGAGGCACCAGGCACAAGAGTGGTGCCGTTCGGCGGCAGTCCCCCGACAGTGAACGGGACAGCCGGGACCGTCTCACCGGTGATGGCGAGGCTCTGGCTTCCCTCGTTGGTGAACACCGCGTCCTCGGTCACTGTCGAGCCGATCGGGGTCCCCTCGAAACTCACCGAAGCGGGCGCCACGGTGAGCTGCGCACTGGCGGACAGGCCGGTTCCGCTCAGCCCCACTTGGTACTTGCCAGCGCTGGTGGTCACGGTGATCACGCCTCCGACGATTCCGTAGTCGGTCGGGTTGAAGGTGACCGGGATCGAGAAGGTCTCGCCTGCCGTCAAGGTGATCGGGAAGGGGGAGCTCGGCGCGCTGAGCGCGTAGGGGGCGCCCGACGAGGTGACCGATGACACCGTCTCAGCCTCATTGGCGGTGAAGACATCCTGCACTGTCGTTGCCTTCCCGACGGTGGTGTTGGCGAAGCCGACCGACCCTCCGGCCAGTGGGCTCTGGACCGGAGCTCCATAGCCCCGCAGTACCCCGTCGAACCCTCCCTGGTAGATCCGATTGTCAGCCACCCCCGGCTCACTCAGCTTGACCGACGCGCCGCTTGGAGCGCTCCACAGCAGATCAAGGGTGCCCTCGGCGTCGGGGATCGGGTCGTAGGCTCGCAGCTGGGCCGAGGTGGACCCCGGCCCGTCGGCCCAGTTGGCCCACAGGATGCTCGTGCCCGAGGTCGAGCCGGACGAGGTGACGACCGGCGAGCTCGAGCTGTAGCCAAAGGCGTCAGCCGACGATCCGACCAGCGAGAAGGTGGGCTTGCCCGACCCATCGACGCCGAACTTCCAGGCCAGCAGCTTCCCGTCGGTAGCGCCCGGGGCGCCAGTCGCCGAGCCCCCATTGGTGATGAAGTAGAGATAGCCGCCGTCGCCGCCCCAGACGGCGGGCGACCCCCACACCCCTTGGACGGGACCGAGTCGGGCGAGCACATCGTCTCCCCCGCTTGCCCCCTGCTCGTAGCCGCCGAGGTGGGATGCATCCAGAACATACAGATAGCCCTCCTTGCCGATCTCGACGGCCAGTCTGGGGTAGGCCGGAGTCGAGAAGCTGGCCGGGAGGACTACCGGCGACCCGGCCCCGAGATCGCCGTCAATCTGGTTCAGGGCCTTGGCGTCGAGGGGTATGAAGAAATCAGTGGTCTTCAAGGAGCCGTCCGGCTGGACAGTCAGGCGCACCACGGCCTGGGCCAGATGGGTGGGCTCGGGACTGGCGTTTCCCGGCGATGGGGCCGTTGGGTCGTAGCCATTGCCTGTCGACAGGATGATCTGCCCGGGCCCGTCGGAGCGAAGCGCGCCCGGGGCCCAGATGCCTCCCTCGCCGTCGGTGGGTATGCCTGCCTCACTGCTCCACAGGGTCGTCACCTGGCCGGCCGTCGAAACGCCGATGACCCAGCCGTGGGTGGGCACGAGGTCGCAGTGGGAGCCGAATCCGGCATAGACCACGCCGTTCATCAACAACAGCCCCGGTCGCTGGAGCTGATAGGTCGGATCGAAGGACTGGGTCGGGTCGTTCGACGCCGTGCCGGTGATCTCGACCGGGAAGTTGGGCTGCTCGGCGCCGGTCGTGACGCTGAGGGCGTGCATCCAATACTGCGCAGGCCCGCTTGTCCCCGAGGCGTAGACCTTGGAGAGGAAGTACTCGATGTTGGTGGCCGTGTCGACCACCGGGGTTCCCGTCACCCCCACGCTCGGCAGGTCAGCACAGCCGAGGGAGGCCGAGGAGAAGGGTGTGCCCAGGCTCTTCGTCCAGGTGATGGCGCCTGTCGCCGGATTGAGTCCGTAGGCCATGTCTTCTTCTGTCTCGGCCAGCAGCACCCCGTCCTCCACCAGGGGCTGGACCTGGATATCACCGTCGAGCTGGCTGGCGAACAGCTGGCCGAATGAGCCACCGGTAACCAGCTGGGGGGTGAGGGCCGTCTGGTCCGGGTACCAACTGGTCCCGGCTTGGTCCGCGTCCACCCCGACTGAACCGACAGGTCCGGCGGCGCCGGCTACCGGACAGCTGACCACCATGGAGCCACCGAGCACGAAGATGGCAGCGACCGCCACCGACCAGATCCGGCTTCTCAACATCGTGCGGTGTTCTCCTCTGGTGGCTTGATTGGTAGGACTGCGTGGATCGTGGACTCGGTGTGACTGGTCCGGCGTGACCGGGAAGAGCGGCGCGGCTACCTCGACCGCGTGACACGGGCTTCTGGCCCGGCGCTCACCCCTTTGGCCGCGACTTTGAACGCCTCGGTCGCAGGACTGATGGCAAGGGCAGAGCTCCCGGGTCAAAGTCAGCGAGAGTGGCCTCGATGGAGGCCGCGTCGGCCATCAGCAGGTCGACCATGGCCGACCCATCCATGCGCTCGGCGGGCGCCACGACCTCGGCGGTGATCGCCATCGGCGGCTCCACCGAGTCGAGCAGCAAGCTCAACTTCGTCCCGATGACCTCGAGCTGGGCATCCTCGAAGATGGTGTTGTGGAGTCCTGGGATCTCGACTGTGGTCAGCTGTCCCGAGACATATGGCGCCCAGCCGAGGTCGCCCTTCCCGATGGCCATGGACATGCCCTGTTTGGTCCGCAGCACGGCGACATCTCCGTCATAGGGTCCCGGCCGATAGTGCTTCACGGCCTGGTTGCTCGATCGGTACGAGCGGGTGATGGTGGCATCCACCCGGTCGTCGGCCGTCGGGCCGCCGAGTTTGCCCCGCCGGGAGGTGACGAGGCCCATGAGGCGGTGGGCCCGTTCGGCGAAGCTGGCGGCTTTGATGTCCGGCCAGTTCATGACCGACTCGGCCCAGACATAGTGGAATGATGACCGCGGCACGGGGCTGTCCAAGAGGACGACGAGAGGGAGCTCCTCGCCGTCGGCGGCCAGACGCCGGGCCGTCTCGTAGGCCACCAGGCCGCCGGCCGAGTGGCCGCCGACAACGTAGGGCCCGTGGGGCTGCAACGCCCGGATCTGGGTAACCGCCTCGGCGGCCAGCTCGTCGATGGTCGTTCGGGTGGGCACCGACTCGCCGTCAAACGCTTGGACCTGTATGCCGACCAGGGGACGGTCGGCTGGTAGGTACTGGCCGAGGCGCCGGTAACGCAGGGCCGTGCCCAAGTAGGCATGGATCATGTAGATGGGCGCCTTGCTGCCGTCGCCGTTGACCGACAGGTAGAGGGGCTCGTCACCCACCGCACCGACCATGGCGGCAACGCCGGCGATGGTGGTGTCCTCTAGTACTCGGCCGATCTCGATGATGCAGCCGAACTCCTTCTCCAGGGAGGAGAGCAGCTGGAACAGCCCGAGCGAGCTCCCGCCGAGATCGTCGAAGAAATCGTCTACACCGCTGATGGGTCCGTCGAAGCCGATGATGTCCCCGGCCAAGCGGGCAACGACCCGGACCCGGGCGTCATCGCCGTCCTCCTCGGCACCGGAGATGCTCGGCGTGATCCGACTCACCTGTTCTCGCCACACCGGGAGCCGCTCGACCTCGAGTTTGCCATTGGCCGTGACCGGGAAGGCCGGCATCATCACGAACTGGGCGGGAACCATAAACTGGGGGAGACTGCGGCCCAGCCATTGGCGAACCTCTTGTGACGACAACGCCTCGGACTCCGTCGTGACATAGGCGACGAGAGAGGCCCGGGCCCCACTTCCCTCGGAGGTAACGAACGCCTGTCCGATAGCGGGATGCCCGGCCAGGGTGGCCTCGATCTCCCCGGGCTCGATGCGGAAGCCCCGAAGCTTGAGCTGGCGGTCCTTGCGGCCGCAGAAGGTGATCACTCCGCGTCGATCGCGACGGCCGAGGTCACCTGACCGGTAGATCCGCACCGCGCTGCCCTTGGAGTCGGTCCACGACACGAACCGTCGGTCGGTGTCGACCGGGTCGCCGACGTAGCCGTCGGCCAGCTGCGGACCGTAGATGCAGATCTCCCCCTTCTCGCCCCGGCCCACTTCCCGGTCCTCGTCGTCCAAGAGCACGACCGCCGCTCCGGGCAAGGGTCGTCCGATCGGTACGGGACCGCTGACAGGCCCTGTCACCTCGTGGGCCGTAGCGAGGACAGTGCTCTCGGTTGGCCCGTAGGTGTTAATCAGCTTGGTGATGGACGTCTTGGACAGCAGCTCGGTGGCGAGCGATCCCGACAGGTTCTCGCCGCCCGAGATGATCGTCTTCAAGGTCGACGGCAGCCGTCCGGCCCGCAGGAGCTCGGTGAGCACCGAGGGGGTGTTGGCCAACATGGTGGCATCGATCGTCCGATCGGCCAGGGCCAGGGCGCTCGGGATGACGTGGACGACCCCCCCGGTGACGAGAGGCCCGAGCACCTCCAAGATGAACGGGTCGAAGCTGAACGAGATGGTGGTCGCCGTGCTGGCGAGCTCCTCTGGCGACAGGGTGGTGCGCACCCACTGGAGCACCGTGGCCAGTCCCCGATGAGGCACCTGGACGCCCTTCGGCTGGCCGGACGAGCCCGAGGTGAACAAGACGTAGGCCGGACTGTCGAGGGTCGGAAGCGGCCGGGTCCTAGCCGTGGCAAAGCCAACGCCTCCGCTCACCGCCGCCCGGATCGGGAACTCCATGACCGAGGGATCGATGCGGGCGATACCTGGGGCCTCAGCGATGAAGGAGCCACGCGTAGCGAAGGCCACCGACACCCCGGCCCGGCCGCAGAGGTCGATGAGCCGGGCCGCCGGGTAGTCGGGATCGAGGGGAACGTAGACCGCCCCGAGCGACCAGATACCGATCATGGCGGCGATGGCCTCTTTCGACCGAGGCAGGCACACCCCGACCGGCTGGCCGGGCTCAACGCCCATGATCGAAAGATGATCCACCGCCGTCTCAGCTGCCCGATGGAGCTCCTCGTACGACCAGGTAACCGACCCATCGACCACAGCGGGGGACGATGGCGTGGCCAACAGCTGCGCCAACAGCTGTTCCACGACCGAGAGGCCGACCGGCGCCAGCACCGGACGGGCGACCGGCCTCGAGCGTGCATTGTCGCCTCGGCCCCTGGCTGCACTGCGCGGCTTCTCTTTCGCCTGCAGCATCTCGGCGTAGACGTCGCTTTGAGCATTGGCCAGCTCATCCCAGTTGAGGCCGGCCACGCGGCTCGGGCCGGCCTCGCCCAGCCTCCTCCTCCGATCGGGACTGGTCGCCAACGCCTCCAGGGCGGCCGCGAACTGGGCGACGTCGAAGGGCTCCACCCGGGCGCCGACCGAGTTGTCGACCAGGGCCCGCAGACAGGCGATGTCGAAGGCCACGACCGGCGTCCGCACGGCCAGGGACTCAGCTGCCACCATGCCGAAGGTCTCGTAGCGGCTCGGCATGGCGACGAGGTCGCAACCGGCCAGCCACTCGAAGCGCTCGTCGGCCGGCACACGCCCGACGAAGTGGACACGGTCGGCGATGCCCAGTCGGGCGGCCAGCTCGACCAACGCCTGGCGGTCCGGCCCGTCACCTGCGAGGTAGAGGTCCTGAACGACGGTGGGGCCGATCCGAGCGTAGGACTCCAACAGCAGATCGAGTCCCTTCTGGGCGATCTCCAGGCGCCCGAGGTAGCCGATGCCCGAGCGGGCGACGTCATAAGAGGCGAAGGCTCCCTCGTCCAGGCCGTTGGCGATGACGGTGACCTCGGCTGCGGGGTTCCGCTTGGCGAGCGTCGCCCCCAAGTCGTCGGACACGGCCACGAGGCGTCGATGGGAGCGCACGCCGATGGTCTCGACCCAGGAGAACGGGAGGTGGTATTGCTTGCTCTTCTCAGCCGCGAACAACCACTGGACGACTCCGACGACCGGACGCCTGGTCATCCAAGGGACGGCCACAGAGGAGAAGGGGGCGCCGAAATCCTCGACGACCAGGTTCGAGCGGTAGCGGAGGGAGGCGACCGGGAGAGTGGCGAAGTAGGCCAGTCGCTCGACGAAGTCGCCACCCCCGGCGACTCCGCTGTGGACGTAGTGGACACCGTCTTCGACCCGCGGCCGGCACCCTCGGTACCGAGCGCAGACCACGGTGATGTCATAGCGGTCGGCCAGGCGCTGGTTGATCTCGTGGGTACGGACCGAGCCGCCTCCCGCCCCGGGACGGCGCGGATCCTCGTAGCCGAGGTGCAGCACCTTCGGACGAGGTGGGCCGACGGGCCCACCGCCTCCGGACCCGGGGCCACTCCCCCCTGCACCCCCTCCTCCCCCTCCGGCCCGGGCCACGGCCAGCAGCCCGCGTGCCGAGAACACGCTGAGAACGCCGAGCGACCACAGAAGCCAGAGGCCTTCATGTCGGCGCAGCGCCACCAGTGGCGCGCAGGATACGGCGACGACGACGGTCGATCGCCACAGCCCGCGGAGTGACCCAGACCAGGTTCGGGCGATCTCTCGAAGCAACAGTGCAGTGACGACGGTCGCGCCGATCGTCACGGCTATGGCCAGGCCCACGATGCCGTGCTTCTCCAGACCGAAGACATCAAGTGTCACGCCAAGGGCCACGCCCGCAGCCAACAGTTTGGTAGCCCGGCGGAACAGCCCGGTGGCCTGGAAGTAGGTGGTAGTCAGATTGACCACCCCCATCATCAGGCCGGCGGCCGCCGTCCACGGCAGGATGGCGCCGACATCGCCGTACCGGGCCGGGAAGAGCATCGAGGTGATCGAGCCCGGCAGGGTGACCACGATGAGACAGATCGGCACGCACAGCTTGGCGTAGAGCTTGACGCTGTCCTGGATAACGACCGACGGCTCCTCCCGCTGGGCCACCATCCTCGGGAAGACCACCATGGAGAGCGCTGACCCGATGAACACAGGGATCCGGCCGATGATGTTGGCCGCCTGGTAGGTGGCGAGGGCGGGCTGGGCGCCCAGGATGAGGCTGCCGATGACCACATCCATGCTGGCGAGCACGGCCACGCCCGCCTGGATGGCCAGCAGCCCCTGGGTGCTCGCCCACAGATTGCGGCCGGCGAGCGCACGCTTCGAGAACTCCATGTCGTGGACCATGTAGACAAGCCCGCCTGCAGCCACGAGGCCGGCCCCGAGCGCGAATCCGGCGATGGCCCCGCTGGCCCCGGCGCCGAGAGCGACGAGGCCGACGCCGGCACCGACCTTGACCACCACCTCACCGACCCGGAGGCAGGCGATCAGCCGGAAGCTCTGCAGGCCCTGGAAGTACCCGGCGGCAGTGGCGGCCATGAAGATGAGGAAGACCGAAGCGAAGGCGGCGATGAGCACCGGCCCCGAGGCGTAGTGGGCGGCGATGAGACAGGTGGCAAGCCCGGCCGCCGTCCCCTGGAGGACGGTGGCGAACAGGCAGAAGGTCACAGCCAGGCGCCGGCGGGGACGGTCGCGCTTGGAGCGGAGGACCTCTTGGGCGAGCACCCACGGCAGAGCGGCGCCGGCGACCGTCCCGCAGATCAACAGGAGCGCGGAGATGGAGGAGACGGCGGCGAACTCTCGTGTCGGCAGGAGCCACAACAAGATCAGCGTGTAGCCGTAGTTGAGAACCGAGACGAGGCCGGTTGCCGTGACCACCACGGCCTCGTCCCCGAGCTTGTGCCCCACCGCCTTCTTCTTCCTGTGCATGGCTGAGGTCAGACGTCTCGGCTGGGGGGCGAGCGCCTGAGGGGCCAGGTCCAGTGTTGTGCTTGTCATCGTGCCGCTCCGGTGATCCCTTGGACCTTGTAGACGCGAAGGCTCCCGTCGGAGATGCCGTTGGCCTCGAAGACCAGGTGCCCTCCTCGCTCTACCGTTGTGAGAAATGACTTGGAGGCGATGCCGTAGCCCTGGTCGACCAGGGTGGTGGCGATCACCACGTAGTCGACGTGGTGGGCCCGCATCTGAGCCAGGGTCCCCCACTGTCCGATCACCCCGCGGTGCATGAGGAACTGGGACGCTCCGTCCGTCGACGAGACGACGGCCGACGGGGGGACCTTGTTCCCCTCCCAGCGCAAGAGCTGTCGGTACTCGTCGTCCCGCCCGGCATGGACGCTCGTCCAGACGAAGAGGTTGAAGCCCATGGCGACGAGCAGGAGGACCGCCCCCGTGACCAGCCACTTGCCACGTCGCCAGCTCTCGACGCCGGCCACCCACAGGCAGAGACTGATGAGGCTCGGGAGGAGCAGGATGTAGTACATCTGCTCCTCGATGGTCCCGAACAGGGTGGCGTAGACGAGGTAGGCGGCTGCAGCCACGGTCCACACCGCCATGAGCACGGTGAGCCGGTCTCGGACGTCTCTTGGGTACTGGCGGCTACTCCAGGGCTCCATCCTCCACAGCAGTCCGGCGGCGGCAGCCACTCCGACAACCAGTACCACGTAGGTCACAGCAAAGGTGCCGAGGTCGGCCAGGATCCGCGACTGGATGGAGACATGTGTGCTCGCCGAGTTGAATCCGCTGATCTGCTTCGTCCCGACGAGACGGAGGATGCCGTCTTCCTTGGCGTGCCACCAGGCCGCAAACCCGAACGACCATGACAGCGCGATGACCATGCCCACGTAGGCGACGGCGGCCATGATGGCAACGACGAAGGCCTCCCGTCGGGCGATCACCCAGCCGGTCGCCCACAAGAGGAACAGGGCGAAGACGACCACCAGGCCGAAGGTCTCCTTGGTGGTGACGACGGTGCCTGCGGCAAGTCCGGCACCAATCACCCATGCCCAGTGACCGAGGGACCCCGACCGCGTCATGTCGGCCATGGCCAGACAGAAGAAGAGCGACACCATGGCGAGCTGGGCCGGGGCTTCGAGCATGACCCGACTGTCGAAGCTGATGGCCAACGGATCGACTGCAAGCAGGAGGGCGACGATCACGGCCACCCACCGAGTGGCGACGCGCTCAACGAGCAAGAAGGTCACGAGGCAGGTCAAGGTGCCGACGATGACGTCCACGTAGCGGAGACTGAACAGGGTGCTCTCGGTACTGCCGTGCAGACCGAAGGCCAAGATGACGGCGGCATAGAGACCGAAGGCAGCCGGTGGGTGAAGGGCGAAGGGGAGCCCATAGAGCTCGACCCCCCGCCCCCGAGCCAGATTCATCGAGATCGACGTGTAGCTGATCTCGTCGATGAAGATGTCATAGGCCGTTGGCAGGGCGGTGATCCGGGCGAGGAGGGCCACGGCCCCGACGGCCAGGAACCACAGCGTCCGACTGCAAAGGATCCGCCACGCCAGTGATGGCCGGTGGCGGCGACGCGTGGCTGGCGGCTCCTCGACCGTCGGTTGTACCTCAACCCACGGCGGCGCCTCCAACATCGGGCGCGACGGGACATCGATGAAGGCGTGCGAATTAGTGAAGTTGGACTCGACCGCTACCGTCATCAGCCGGCCAGGGCGTCGCTGTCGCTGTCGCCGTCGACCTCGTTCCTCTGGCCCACCGGGACGGTCGCTTGGACCGAGGCGATGGCCGGAGACACGAGGTCGACGTGGCGGGCGACGGTAACGAGCACCCGGGCGTCCTCGATGACCTCGGGCAGAAATCCGGCACGTCGGAGGGCCAGTTTGGCCGTCTCAGTGTCCGTGTTGCGCAACAGGACGACGAAATCGCCGTCGCTCATCACGCACTTGTCGGTGCTCCGAAAGCTCGGCACCTTCCCGTGGGGAAGTAGCTCGACAGGAAGGCGCACCACCGACGCGAGGTCGGTTACATGGCGCCGGTTGTTCGGTGACTGGGCCAGGCGGCCCCGCTCGGCCTCGAGCAGGCTGAAGACCTGTGCCCCCATCTCCTCCCAGGTGAACTGAGCGGCCCACTGGCGCGTTCGCGTCCCCATTGCCATGGCCTCGCCCTCATCTTCCAGATCTCGGAGGACAGAGGCGATGGCCGGTGCCAGCGCCTCTGCGTCGTCGAGTAGCCAGCCCGTCTCGCCATGACGGATGGAGTCCCTCAGCCCCGGGCGCTGGTAGGCGAGGACCGGGACTCCCAAGGAGTTGGCCTCGACGACCGAGAGTCCCCAGCCCTCTCCCTTGGATGCGTTGACCGACATCCAGGCCGTACGCATCAGTTGGTCCCGGTCGGGTGTGGAGAGCGCCCCGTGGACGACCACATGGTCGGACAGGTCGAGGTCCGAAACTATGGCCTCGATGGCCGGGCGTTCGGTCCCGTCGCCCACGATGTGAAGCTCGAGGCCGGGAAACTCCCCGACCAGCTCGGGGACCGCGGCGACGATCGAGGCCACCGACTTGTGGGCCACCAGTCGTCCGACGCAGACGATGCGAGGGGTCTTCGACCGGCTCTTCAGAGGGGCGAGGGTGGCCGCCGGGGACTCGAAGCCGGGAGGAATGACCACGATGTCACCCTTCAGCCCCAACCTTCGCCGGGCTCCCATCCGGGTGGACGGCGAGACGGCGATGATGGTCCGGTCCCGGTAGACAAGGCACGAGCCCTTGGACTCCAGCCATCGTCCGAGTCTGGCGGCCATGGGCGGCAGGTACAGAGCGAACTGGTCCTGGTGCACGTGGTGGATCAGCATGAGGACGGGGGTCTTCTTCTTCACCACCAACGGCGTGAAGAAGGGGATCCCGTTCTGGGAGTCGACCACCGCCTGGACCTGGCCGCGATGGGCGAGGAGCCAGAGGAGGGCCCACACATACGCGGTGTAGGTGCCGCCCCGGCGGACGATCTTGTACCCCTCCACGTGATCGTGACGCCCCTCCCCCTCGACCGACGAGGTGAGCAGGACGACGTCCATGCCCCGGTCGGCGAAGTTCCGGGCCAGACGCTCACAGACCGCCTCTGCACCACCGGCCTCGGGGTGCTTGCGGTCCCGCCAGTTGGTGATGACGAGGATCTGGCGATCCGACCTTCGGACGAAGCTCATCGCGGGGTCCCCTTTCCGGAGGCGGCGAGGGAGCGCCGGACCTGCATCAACTCGCGGAAGGATTGGACGCCGTCGGCCACCGGGCGGAACGAAGACTCGGGGCTGTCGCTCCACTGGATGGGCATCTCGATCATCGAGTGCTTGGCCCGTCGGGCCTGGGCCAGCACCTCGACGTCGAAGGCGAAGCCGGTCAGCTTGCTCGAAGAAAAGAGCTGCTTGGCGACGGGCGTGTGGAAGAGCTTGAATCCACACTGTGTGTCGGTGATCGGCCCGCTCAGGTCGGCCGACATCCGCCGGAAGGCGAAGCTCCCGAACTTGCGGAGCGCACTCTGGGGGATCGAGTAGCTGGCCCCGGTGCAGCGGCGAGAGCCGATGACCACCTCCCAGCCCGATCGCAGGAGATCGACGCCGGAGGTGACCGCCCCAGGGGGCGTCGACAGGTCGGCGTCGCAGTAGCCGACGAACGGGGCGATGGAGCTGGTGATGCCGGCCCGTACGGCTGCACCCTTGCCCTTCGTGCGGCAGCTCATGATGTCGACGGGGACGTCGGCGTGGTCGGCCTCGCTGACCACCTGGGCGGTACCGTCGACGCAGCCGTTGTCGACCACGAGGATGCGAAGACTCAACTCGGACTCGACAGCCCGCTCAATAATGGCAGCCAGAGTGGCGCCGATCCTGCGCTCCTCATTGAGCACCGGGATGATCAGATCCAGCTCAGCTTCGCTGGCGGTCTTGCGGACGTACTGACGTCGTTCGACAAATGGTTGCATGTTTGCCCCTGCTCTTGTTGCTTAGATCGGTGATCCGTGTTGGTTCCCGCCAGAGAACTTCCGCCGCTTGCTGCGGTACCGCCCGGCCGGACGGCCCGACTCCGAAGAGGAGTCAGGCGGCGGCCGTGGACAGCGTCACCCGATGGCCCCAGTGGAAGGGGGGCGGTACATCTCCGCTTCGTCCATCACGGTCATGCGCCGCTCGATGGGCGGGGACTGGTCGGAAGACGCACGCTGGGCGGCAGGCCGAGACTGACCGACCGGGCACTCACCTCTCGCGTTCGGGTCGGCGGGTACCAGCCGGTCCACCATGAATCGGCGGGTGTGGGCCGGAATGCCCCGGGCAAAGCGCTCCAAGTACGTGGCGGCATGGTGGGGATCGCCGACCAGGAACGGTAGGTCGGAGGAGACCATCTCCCGGATGGCCAGCAGCGGGATGGGCGCTTGCAGCGGTCGGAAGTGGTCATTCCACAGCCCGGCGGCGTCGCACTCAGGATGGAACTGCCCGATCATGAGGCCCTCGGCTACGAACTCGTCCTTCAGTCGGGAGTGCAGCTTGTTGAGGGCGTCGGCTGAGATTCGATCAATCCGAGGAAGGATGATGAGGATCGATACCAGGTGCGCGCTCTGGCGTCCGGCCTGGTTCTGTAGCTCGGCGAACCGGCGCTTCATCTTCCTCACGGTGGACCTGAGCTCGTAGCTGTCACAGTCCTCGTCCTCCCGGCAGACGACGTGGAGCAATCGTTCGTCGAGGGAGTGCCGGATGTACGGGCATACCGGGCCCTTGCGGCCGAGGTCGGGATTCGGCTCGGCCAGGAACTCCCGGGCCCACGACACTGCGGTCATGACATCGGCCAGATCGCCGGCCGAGCAGTCGAGGGCGTGCAGCGATGCCGTGTCGACCGGACGGGCAACGGCGAGGTTCTCAAGGCGGGTCATGGTGCTCCCCCCGCTCGAGGGCAGCAGATGGGTCCGAATGCGCAGTCCGGCCGAGCCGATGCTGCCTTCCCTGTTTGTTGTGCGTCGACAGAGTGCGTTGATCTGAGGTTCCGCTTCAACTGGTGGTTGCCCCTTCTGTACAGACTCACCACATGTAGTGGTAGGCCCACCACATTCCGTGGTGAGACCCATTATGTAGGGCGGCGAGCGAAGTGCAAGACGTTTGGGGTTAATAAACGGAGTCGAGTCGGTTAACCATCACCGCGCATCGATGTGTTGCATTCAGCTCCGATGCCTCTCGATGAATTCCACGCACAGGGACTCAGCCGCCATCATCAGAGTCATGCCGAACCAAGGAACGGCGCGCCCCCGGTGAACACTCCCCCGTCACTGCCCACCAACCAGTAGCCACCAGAGGGGACGTCGGCCGCCATGCCGACGATCGGCGCATTGAGATGGACATTGCCGACCGACCCACGAAAGGCGGCATCCCCGAAGGCGAAGATGCCGCCGTCGGAGGCGACGA
>PLSY01000024.1 GCA_003164275.1 Acidimicrobiaceae bacterium
GCCACGCCTGCGAAGATGCGCCGGGGGACGTAGCCCAATCGGTAGAGGCAGGGCGCTTAAACCGCCTCCATTGAGGGTTCGAGTCCCTCCGTCCCCACCGACCGGGACGGTGCGCGAACCGCATCGTCCTGCTGGTGGTCCCCGCCAATAGGAACACGGAAGATCGGGTCGATGGCCTGTCGGCTGTCCACCCGGATTTCGTGGATGAGCGCCTGGAGCAGGTCTTGACCGGGGCAGGGTCACCGCTGGCCAGCGCCTCGGCCACCCGGTCGCGGAGCGCCGACAGTTCCTCAGGCGATGGGGCGGTCAGGTCGGCCTCGTCCATTTCGTCCGACAGGACCTCATGACGGACTCGCAGGGTCGCGTTGGCCGGCTTCGGCGGCACCGCGTGCTGCTGGTCTTCAACAACCAGCAGCTTCTCGGGTCGGTGTACCTCAACCGGATGCTCGACCTCGGATGACGTTTGGCCGCTGGTGTGCGACGACCTCGCCACCGAGGTCCGAGTCGGTCCTGGGGGCCGACGGCACCACCTGTCCACCCACCGGTAGCACTCGGCCACCCCCGGGTAGAACAGTAGACTCGATCGATGGCCGGTCTGGGCAGGGATAACGGAGTGGCGCGATCCCGGCGGCTGCACCCGGTGCCGTGGGCCGAACGCATGCTGGTCATCGGCGGCTCGGGATTCCTCGGTTCCGAGGTGGTGAGGGCCGCCTGCGAGGCCGGGTTGTCCGTGTCGGTCCTAGCCCGCCACCGGCTCCGAGTGGACGATCGGCCCTGGCTGGAAGAGGTGGACTGGTTCGTCGGCTCCGCAAACGAAGAGAGCGATCTGCGAAGGGCACTGGACGGAGTGTGCTGGGTGGTGGACGCCGTCGGCTGCCCGCCACCGTCAGTCACCGACTTCTCCCCCGAACGCACGCTGGTGAATGCGGTTCCCACCCTGTCGCTGCTCCTCGACGTCCTCCGGCAGACACCCGGGGTGGGCGTCACCTATCTTTCCTCGGGAGGAACGGTCTACGGGCAGTCCGACGGCCTCCCGGTGGCGGAGGACCACGCCTGCGTACCCGTCTCGCCCTACGGCATGACCAAACTGGTCGCCGAGGAGTGCATCCGGGCTCATGGAGACCGGTTCGGGACCCCTGTGCGCATCCTCCGGGTGTCCAACGCCTATGGCCCGACGCAGTCGGCCTCCGACGGCCAGGGGCTCATCGCGGCATGCATGGAGGCGGCTGAGGGCGACGGCCAGTTCACCATGTTCGGCGACGGCCACAACGTCCGCGACTATGTCGAGGTCGCCGATGTGGCGTCGGCGGTGATGGGTCTCCCTCCCACTGACGACGGAGATCGGACGGTCAACGTGGGGAGCGGGACCGGGCACGACGTCCATGCAGTGCTCGCCCTGCTGGGCGAGATCACCGGTGCCCGCTTCGACGTCACCCGGTCACCTGCTCGTCCACAGGACGTCCACTCGATAGTGTTGGACACGTCGCGGCTGTCGCGGTTGTTGACGTGGGACCCGAGGCCCCTTGCTGACGGGGTAGTGGCAGCGTGGGAGCGTCGGGTGCGCCAGTGGGCCGTGCCCGCCAACGGCCGCTCGGCGTGAGCGACCGATGGCAGTCGGTCCGAGCCGGAGTACTCAGGCGGTTGCGGACCTCATCTGTGGTTCGACTGTCCACCCCGCGCCTGCGGCGCCTGCTCGACCGGGTGGACGGCGGGACCGGACCCCTCGTGGACCGTGCCCCGCACCTGCGCTACTCCATCGACGAGCCCGCGCCTGGGTCCACCGTGCAGGGGAAGATCTGGGTCCGGGGCTGGGCCGCCTGGGACGACCGGCCTGTTCTGGCGGTGGCGGTCCACCTTGAAGGCCGGTTGGTCGGATGGGCGTCCACCGGGATTGATGACCGACCCGACGTGGCCGAGGCGCTCGGCTGCGATCCGCTTCGGCGGGCTGGCTGGTCCGTCGACGCCGACCTCGGGTCACAGCCGATCGCCCAGCCTTCCTTGCTGGTGGTCACCGTGTGGCCCGACGTGGCAAGTGGGCCGGTGGCGCTCGACCCGGTACCCGTCGTGTTTGGCCCGGCAGTGGAGGTGCCCCCGGACGGGGTCGCCGGCGAGGAGATCCATGCGCACTTCGACCGGCCGGGGGGAGACGAGCTGATCGGCCTCGAGGCGGTCCGGCTCGAGGGCTGGATCTACCACGACCGGCATCTGGTGGCCTCGGTGGATGTGATCGCCAACGGCAGGCACGCCGGCCGGGCCCGGCTGGGCCTAGCCCGCCCCGACCTGGGCGGACCCGGACGGCTGGCCCACGTCCCGCTCTCGGGATTCGAGCACGTGCTCGACCTCGCCCTCTTCCCGGTGGATGAGCGGGTGGTCCGGGTTCAGCTGGTGGCACGGGTGTCCGGCGGGCACCCGGTGGTGGCCGCCAGCCGAGTGTTCCGGCGCGCCACCGGTGGGGAGGATGCCCGGGAGTTGACGCCGGTGGGCCCTGGAACGTCCGGCCACCGCGTTCGCCGCCCCGGGCCCGGCACCTCGGACCCCTTCGATCTGGTGGTGTTCACCCACGACCTGGGCTACGGCGGGGGGCAGCTTTGGTTGTCAGAGCTACTGGCCCAGGCCGGGGCGGGCCGGGCCTTCCCGTGCACGGTCGTCTCGCCGTCCGACGGGCCGCTGCGCGGAGAGTTCGAGGCCGCGGGGATGACGGTCCGGATCACCCAGCCGTATCCGGTCGACAGCCTGGCTTCGTACGAGGGGCGGGTCGACGAGATCTCCCTCCTGGTGGCCTCGGGCGGCCACACGGTCGCTCTGGTCAACACCCTGCTGGTGGCTCTTGGGGCTGACGTCACTCGTCGCCTCGGGATCCCCACGGTCTGGGCCATTCACGAGAGCATGTCCGCCACCACCTATTGGTCTCATGCCCTGGGCTCCCTCGCCATCCCGTCGGGCATCCGCCGGCGCTTTGAGGAGACCCTGCGCGACACCTCGGCGCTCGTGTTCGAGGCCGAGGCCACCTGCGTGCTCTATGCGTCCCTAGCCGGTCCAGGGCGCAGCGTCGTCATCCCCTACGGCATCGACACCGCCGCAGTGCAGGCGTTCGCCGACTCGAACCCCCGCGACCGGGCCCGGGGCAGGCTCGGGATCTCCTCTGACCGGAAGGTGGCTCTGGTGATGGGAACCACCGAACCCCGCAAGGCCCAGACCCGCCTGGCTCAGGCGTTCGCCCGAGTGGCCGCCGACCATCCCGACTGGGACCTCGTCTTCGTGGGGGACACCGGGACACCGTATGCGGACGCGCTCAAGAGCTTCGTCTCCGAGTCCGGTCTCGGGGAGAGGGTGCGGACGGTGCCCGTGGTCCCCGACATCTACCCGTGGTACCGGGCGGCCGACCTTCTGGTGTCCGCCTCTGACATCGAATCGCTGCCCCGCTCGGTGCTCGAGGCCATGTGCTTCGGAATTCCGGTGGCGGCGACCTCGATCTTCGGGCTGCCCGAGCTGATCAGCGACGGGGAGACCGGGTTCCTCTTCGAGCCCGGCGATCTCGATGCCCTGACCGGGGCCTTCCGCCGGGCGTTCTCGACGCCGCCCGAACAGATGGCCACGATCGGCGCCGCGGCCCGACGCCTGATCCTCGACGCCTATGACTCCGCCGGGTACGCCACCGATATCATCTCGCTGCTGGAGCGGATGCGACGCGACCCCGGGATGCTCCCGTCCGAGCACCTGTCGTACCGCCGTCGACCGGTCACGTCGCGGTGACGCCAGGCTGAGCAAAGGAGCGACCGATGTCCGAGTCCGTCGAGCACGGTGCCGTCGGCGTGCCGCACGACCGCCTGGCCGCCCTCGAGGCCACCGTCGGTCGCCTGGAGGCGGTCGTTGCCGGGCAGGCGGAGTGGATGGCCGCCCTCCTGGGCGAGCGGACCAGGGGCTCGGCCGAGGTCGCCGGGCTGGCCGCCGGGCTGGCCGCCGGGCTGGCCTCCCACACCGAATGGCTGACCACGTTGGAGCGGTGGGTGAGCTCGTGCGTGAAGATCCTGGCCAACTTCGGTGCCCAACCCTTGGACACCGAGACCCCATCGGCGTCGGGGACGCTCGACGTTCTCGGCACCCTGATTGGCCGGCTCGAGGTCACCACGGTGATGGAGTGGATCGCCGCCGTGGGCGATGTACCGGAGGGCCCGACAGTCTCGGTGAACATCGCCACCCGCGACCGCCCGGCACTGCTGCAGCAGGCCGTGGACTCGGTGCTGGCCCAGAGCTATGGCCAGTTCGAGATCGTGGTGGCCGACGACTCGGACGGCGACGAGACCGGCCGTGTGCTGGCGGCCTACGATGACCGTCGCATCCGGGTGGTGCGCACACCGGCCCGCAACGGCGGGGCGGCAGCGTTCAACGCCGCCCTGGCCGCGTCGGAGGGAGATATCGTGACTTTCCTCGACGACGACAACCTCATGCACCCCGAGTGGCTGCGCAGTCTGGTCTGGGCCTTCTCGGCCTTCGACGGGCTGGAGGCACTGTACGGCGCCCGGGTCAACGAGGATCCCGGGGCCGAGCACGGG
Source organism: Acidimicrobiaceae bacterium (assembly GCA_003164275.1). Next base: position 4,554 of record PLSY01000024.1, read on the forward strand.
GTCCGCTCCGGCATGCTCCCGACCCTGGAGTTCGCCCGCTACGACCGGGACCGGCACGAGCAGGCCAACTACGTCGACCGAAACACCATCGCCCATTTGGCCCGCCACGCCGACCTCCGCTACGACGAGCACCTGGGCGGCGCCATCGACTGGGACTACTCGCTTCGGCTCTTCGCCCGCACCCCGCCCTTGGCTTTGCCCGTGGTCTCCTGCTACTACCGGACGTTGGTCCCAGGGAGGATAAGCGACACCCCCGAGAAGCTCGAGGGTTTCCACCGGGTCCGGGCTCGGGCACACACCACCCGGCCCATGCGGGTCCATGTCCACACGGCGATGTACCCGGTCATCTCGGAGACCTACATCGGCGAGGACATCGACAACCTGCGTGCGGCCGGAGCGACCGTCACTCTCTCGGCCGACCAGGACGCCGCCTCGCGGAACGAGGACTCCCCGCGCTGCTCGCTGGACCCGGATGCCGCCATCGCCGAAGCGGCTCCCGACGTCGTGCTCCTCCACTGGGCCACCCACGCTTGGGGATCGCTCCCGCTCCTGGAGCGGCACGGGGTGCCCTTCGTTTGTCGGGTGCACTCCTTCGACTTCGATCCCGACATGGTGCGCCAGATCGCCGACCATTGGCTGTGTGCCGGCATCGTCGCCAACGCGCACCAGCTGGACCGGCTACCGGAGGGCGCGATGGCACTGGTGCAGACCATCGGTCCCGGGGTGCAGATCCCCGCCAGCCCGCCCGGGCGCGAGGGGATCCTTTCGGCGTCGGCCGGCGTTCCCAAGAAGGACTTCCCCCTCATCATTGAAGCGATGTCCCTGCTCCCGCCCATGCGCAAGACGATCATCCTGGCCTGCTCCAACGGGTTCGAGTCGCTACCCGGTGAGGTCACCGCCCTGGCCCGGGACCGGGACCCGTCCATCACCGTGTTGGTCGGCGTCCCGCGCGGGCAGGTCCTGGAGGAGATGGCCATGACGTCGACGTTCGTCTACACCGTGGACCCGGGGCAACCGCTGGGCACCCCGATGTCGATCATCGAGGCCATGCTGTGCGGTGCGGTGGTCGTCGGGCCGGACCGGCCGGAAATCCACGAGCTGGTCGGACCGGAGCTGCGGACGTACCGGACGGCCGCCGACATCGCCCGTCACGTCGAGGAGGTGGCCGCCGGGGGTCCGTCGATCGAGGCGGCCCGGGAGGCCCTGCGCCAACAGGCCGAGCGTCACCGCGACCCAGCGGCGCTCCTGGCGCTTCACGGGATCCTGACCGACGGCGTGACCGGGTGGAAGTCGAGGCGCGGGTAGCGCCGCCCCGGCCGGTGTCGGTGTGACATGACGGGATCGGCCACGGCCACGGCCGCCGACCTGATCGCCGGCCGGCCAGGAGTTCCGGCCCCCGAGACGAGGGATGGCGGAACTTTCGGGCATGGTTCCATCCTCTCAACACGGTCTCCCGTGTCACTACTAGAGGTGGCAACCAATCCTTCAGCAGACCCTCTCACCGAAAGTCGGCTGGTTCCGGTCGCAGAACTTGGCGCGTCACCCGAGCCTGATGGTCGGACCGGAGACAGATGGACTCCGGTTCTTATTATGTCCCCCGAGGTCCACTCTGGTCCTTGCTGTACCGATGGCCATCACACCCGGGCCACGGGGCCGCATAGCCCGAGCGTGGTCCCCTCGTGGTCGACCCGCAGAGCCAGCACCGCGTTTGTTCGACTCGTGCTCGCGCCCTGCTGCCGAATACAAGAACGTAGGGTCAGGAGATGGGTGATGCTGCCATCGCGATGAATCCCGAGATCGCCGCCTATCTGCGGCAGTTGGACACGGTCCCGGGATGGTTCTCGCCTCTCGACTTCAGGATCTTTGTCGAGATAGACCGGATCCAACGAGAGGACGGGGTTATCGGGGATCTCTTCGAGATCGGTGCCTTCTACGGCAAGAGTGCGATTCTCCTTGCTTACATGGCGAGACTGTCCGGTAGCCGCCTCGTGGTTTGCGATTTGTTCGAGAACACAGAACTCGCTGACGATGAGAATCTGGTTGAGTTTCGAACCTGGTACTCCGACCTTTCCCAGCAGAATTTCATTGATAACTTCCTGCGATTTCACGATGAGCTGCCAACTCTTCTAGTCGGTCTGTCTACAGATATCGACGCGAGGTCGATGGCATCGAGGTTTCGCTTCATCCATATTGACGGGAGCCATAAATATGACATCGTCCGTCACGATATCCACACCTCTCATACGATTCTCGGGCAAGGTGGGATCGTTGCATTTGACGACATCTCAACGCCGCACAATCCAGGATCCGCGCTTGCCGTCTGGCAGGAAGTGCTGGGCGGTCATTTTGCCCCCCTATGCATGACTGAAGCAAAGCTCTACGGAACGTGGGACATCCCTAATGCGCAGTCTTGGCAGGTCAAACTAGACAGGTGGGCGAAGGACACACCTGATGTGATAGCTGAGATTCACACCTTGGCCGGCTGGCCGGTGCGCCGCTTTACAATGGAGCCTGTTCCTGCCACCACGGTAGGGGCAGCAGAAGAACCTCATGAATCCTCATCGAGACCAACTTCCCAGAGAATTGTCCCGGCCGAGAATCGAGATTTTCATCAACGAGCGCGGAGAATGGCACATCTGCTCCTCCCACCCATCGTCGTAAGCGCGTATCGTCGCCTGAGGCTCCGCTACCTTTGAACCCGTGCTTGGAGCGCTACATCACCTCCAACACGTTCTCCACCCTTTGCTCCTGATGTGCTGAAGCGGAGATCACGAGACTTTTGCTCGTCATCCCCAGCATCTTCATGCCCCAGAGCGTTATCCAATCGTATGCCCAGGGACACTGAGGACGGGAGGCGGCGAAGATCCGAGCGGCGCAAAGTCTTCGGGGATACTGCATCCGCGGCGACTTGGCGAAGCCAATTCAAAATCGATCCACCAATGGAAGCCGCGGATCTGCGGAGGTTCAACTCGCCGAATCACCAATCCAGAGGCCGCCGCTGCGGCCACGAGCCATTCTCGATCGTAGATTGCGGCATTCGTAGGATCAACAGCATTTATGTAAAGTGCGTTCTGAAAGTTCTGCATCATGGGAAACATTTTTTTGTCGAAAAGAAACCAGGTCGACCTGAGGACGCCATCGTCCGTGAGAACCCGAGCGCATTCCTCTAGATAATGAAGAACTGAAGACTCAACTATATGCGTGAATACAGAGTGCGCTAAGACAAGAGAGAATGCGCCGTCTCCCACGGGAAAGGGAAGAAACTCCGGCTTGTCAGTCCCAGGATTATATCCAAGATTAGCGATATCGTGGTGGACAAATGTAAATTGTGGAGCTCTTGGGGCGAGGTTTTGTTGGCACCACCGGATCATTCCAGCGTGCAAGTCCAGTCCTACGTATCGCTGAGGTTGGTGCGTCTGCTGGATCAGTTTGCGAGCTACGCGGCCGCAGCCGCAGCCGAAGTCCAGCACTGTCCCTTCTGACTGATCGACCAGATCCGGAAAGACGTAGCTGCCATCCGGGTTGTCAAACATTTCTTCGTCTGTCGGCCCCACCAGTTGGCGCATCTCGAAGGGGGGCAATGGTAAAGTTGATGACGATGTCCACGGCGGCAAAATAGTTATCCCTCGCTCTCAGTCTCTACTTAACACGATGAGTTCTCCCGACTCGGCATAGCAAACAGTCGCCGTTCGTGAGAGTGTGACGTTCTTCGGATTTCCAAACAAACGGCACCAGACAATTAGGGAGTCTGTTCGGATGGAGTGCTTGCGTCTTCTTTAGCGGGGGACTCGGCAGCATCAGCCGTGAGGAATCCCAACTCCTGGGTGAGTCGAGTGACCTTCGTTTGCAGTTTGGCTTGGATGAGCGATAGGTGAAACACCAATACGACCAGAAGAAGCGCCGCAAGAAGCAGGAGAAGCTCGGGTGGATAGGCAACGCCGACGATTCGGGCTGCGCGGTCGAGTAGATGAGTTGGGAGTGTTGCGCTTAATGCGACCATTACGATGCTCACACTTAGCCAGAGCATTGCGGCCTGTTCGTTTAGGCTCCGCCGCCGGATCGCGCGAATTGTCAATGCAAGAAAGCCGAGACTCAGTGCCACGGCGAAAATCGTGAATCTCACGAAACCTCCTTTGGATCTAGGGTGTCGATGAGTAGCGCCACAACAACCCTCAGCATGTAATAGCTCGATCGGAGTCCGGCGATACTAGAACGGCCGTGACGCCGCTGAACCATCCGAACAGGTACTTCTTCGATCCGAAGCCCGCATTGTTTGGCCAGTACCAGCGTTTCAACTTCTGGGAAATCACTCGGGTATGACCGTGCGAATAGTTCGATACCTTTCCGACCCACAGCGCGGAATCCAGACGTTGTGTCCGTAAGGTTCTGCTTCGTACGCCAACCGACGAGTTTGGAGAGAATACGCATGCCAAGTCGTCGGCCAGTTGGGGCTTCATATTCACCCCTACCCAACCACCGTGATCCCACTACCAGGTCAGCTCGATGATTCACAATCGGCTCGATCAGCAGCCGACACTCATGCGGGTCGTGCTGTCCATCACCATCGATCTGCATGGCTAAATCAAAGCCGTGTCTCTTGGCGTAAAAATATCCAGTCTGCACTGCCGCGCCGATCCCGAGATTGAGAGGGAGAGTGATGACCGCGGCGCCGGCCTTCTTCGCTTCAGCACTCGTATCATCGTTTGAGCCATCGTCAACGACAAGGATGTGCGCGCTCGGAAGCGCTGTGTGGATGGACGTCACTACCTCACCGACCGACTTACTCTCGTTGAAGGCTGGCACAATGGCACACAGGGTCAGCGGCGGAGCGTATAGCTCCGGGAAACTTCCATCCTCTGACATCTCCGCCTCACTTTGCGGCATCTGAGAAGCTCGACGCCGGACGCCATCACTTTGCGGATTGTACCCCGGGACCCTAGGCGATCCCCTGCTTCGCCCACTCTGGGTGTGACCGAGTTCGAGACCACTGGTGTACCGAACGCGGCCCCCCGAGACCCCGCATGTAGGTTTCTGAAGTGCCAACCCTAGAATTGAGAGCCCATTGGCGAATGCTGGCTTGGCTGGCGCTTGGAGGCGCAGCTTGCGTTTTGGCCGTCTTCACGCTGGGAGTGCCAGGAACGTTCATTCTTGTCGGTGCTTGGATGCTGGCGATTGCCCTCGGGAGGACAATTCCAGGGCTGTCGGGCGCGACCTCCTGGGCCGCAGCTGTCATAGTTGAAATCGGATTGCTGACGGCCATGAGCGCAGCGCTCGCGGTGGCTTCTCCCAGGCCACATGGGAGAGCGCTGTACCTCATCGTCTTGGCCATCCCCGCGATTCTTGGCGCTGCCGGTTGCATCTGGTCTCGGTCAGACCATGGAACTCATGTCGTCGTCCGGCTGCCCCAGCGAGGAGCTCTTGCCATAACCGTGGGGATTGTGGCCCTCGGTATCGCTAGATGGATTGCTTCGCTTGGGAAGAATTATGGAATCGCTTGGGCGATGAGCGGCGACGCTCGCAATCACGTCCTAATCGCGCGGGCGGTATTGCATGATGGCGGATTGACGATTCGCGAGCTCCGGAGCTATCCCGCCCTCATCAACGACCTAATTGGCCTGGTCTCTGGAGCCGGGGGTAGAGATGGACTTTCTCCAGGGCAGTTGCTCCTGCATGACGCGTCCGCTCTCGCCGTAATATACGTCGTTTCCGGCATAGCGATCGGGGTTTTGTTCATAGCTGCTCTTCTTGAACTGCTCCCTCGTGCCACGGCCACGAAACCTCGCCTGCCACCGAGCATCACGCTCGTCGCGCTGGCTAGCGCTGCCGCCAGTGCGTCGCCACTGGTGCTAGGGACTGCACTCATCGGTGGATTCGTCACGGCATATGCGACAATCCCGTTGTTGCTCGCATGCATCGTCCTGGCACTTCGTTTCTGCACCGAACCGTTGCCGTGGACACTTGTGCTTCTAGGGTCAGCTACCATCCTCACATTATTTTCTTGGCCACCAATAGCTATTGTTCCGGCTATCTTGATCATTCTGCTCGGATTGATCGGATTGGCACAGCGGCATGCTGGGGCTGAATTCCCGAAGGCACCGAAGTGGGCTTGGATTGCGGCGATAATCATTTCCCTAGGAGCCCTGGGCGCTGCACTCGTCATCGTAGTAGTCGAATGGAGGCCTCTTCGCTCGGAGTTCGCAACGCCGGGAGCGATTGTGGCGCCGGAAATGCGGATTCTTTATTTGCTCGGCCTCGTGGCCGTCGGCTCCCTATTCGCAGTCAAGAAGCGCTCGCGCCGCTTGCAATATTCGATACCCATTCTAGCGGTGATTATCGGTGTAATCGCCGTTAAATGGTTGCTCACTTTTCCGGCGAGCTATTACGGGACTAAGAGCTTGTGGCTCCTGATGTCCTGTCTACTGTGGGTGGCCTTCGTGCCGGCCCTGATCTCCGTTACGGGTAATCAACGGGGCGGAGGAGATCTTCGATGGTCCGAGCCCTCTCGGGTAATTCAAGCCGGAGCATGGTCCGCAGTTGCTCTGATCGTGATCGGACTCAGCACAACGGTCGGTAATCCGTTGACGTCCGCCAAGAGGGGCTGGAGCCAACCTTCGGCTGCAGTCGTCACCGAGACCGTCGCAGCCGGCGATGAATACCATCGCTTCGCCACATGGGATTGGAGCGATGCAAGCGATGATCGGCTTGGGAATTTCTGGGCAGCACTTGAATGGGACAGCTCGGCTGCAGGAGATTTTCTTCCGGGCGGCCCCGGCCTGCCTCAAGGCTTTGCGTCTTGGGCGTATACCGAAACCGGCAACACATCTCAACTTTGCGCGCTTGCGGAGGGCACTCCTCACCTGGTGATTGTCACCAGCAATCGCAGCTTGACTGAGCAACTCAAGGAGACATGCCCGAAGAGCGGGGCACGGATCGTGGTGGGGCATGCACCGACTTGATCATCGGAGCGTCACTTCCACCGAAACGCCAAACGATGGCAGTCATTCTTCGACATTGACCTTAATCTCGGGTCCGCAATGCAACCACCTTTCGAACTCATGAACGACGTCGAGTTCGAGCACGTATTGTCCGGGGTCGGCCGGGATCCGGATAGCCATTGGTTGGACGATTTCTTGACCGGGGCCGACGTCGGCGGTCAGGAAGGTGCGTCCCGATTCTTGGACAGCCGTTTTGGCCCCTTTCCGCGTCCAACGTTCACCCAGCCGAAAAGCAGGCAACCAATCGCCCCACGGCCATACCTCTGTTCCTTCATTCCGCACTGAGACGATTACCGAGGTTGTAGCGCCAGGTCTCAGTAGCGGGAGGTCCTCGAGCAGAGTCAGGGTTGCCTGATACGCACTCTCCGGCACCGCTCGAAATGGCCAGCACCGGTCGATCTCTTCATCGAGGACCGTTCTCACAGTCCCGCGCTCAGTCCCGAAGCTGCATGAGCTCTCACAAGATCTTAGGATCATTGAGATCTGCTCGGCATCATTCGACGGTATCAGGACCGGAGGTTTCCGAGCATAAATCTCCGGAAGGTAGTAGCCGTTAACTGGAAAGCCATCTTCAGTGGAAGGAGACGAAACGAAGGTTTCGTACTTTGCAACTTTAGCTTCGCGTTGGACGAGGGGATTTACTGCGCAGTCAATATGGTAAATCGGATAAAGGATGAATCGATGCGGATCCATTTTGATGTAACCAGCATGCCAACGCTTGGCTTCCAATCTTAAGGTTGGCAAATTTCGATAGAGCCTCGCTTGCCAATCTGGAGACCAGGGTCGCTCGTCGAGCCAGTTAGACAAGTCTGGGTAGCACCATCGTCGGGGTAAAACGTAGTGAATCGCATCTGAAGTATTTATGAGATCCGGCAGTGCTGTTAGCAGCGACGCCGAAGGTACTTCGTCGCTATCAAGCCGGAAGATCCAATCGCCATTACATTGGGTATTGAGCCATGGAAAGATTCGTTCGGATCCGCCGCCCCTGACACTTACAAAAGCTACCGTGTCAGCCACGCTTAGAAGCGGCGAAATATCAGCACTTGATAAACGATCGTCGACCGCGCAGACGATTTCGTCAGCGACTGGCCGCAGCGATCTCAGGATGGCCGCCGCCTGCGGAATCGGGCCGCCCGTAAGACAGCACACCGAGAGTGTTGGCCGTAATGACATCCCTCAGTGGCTGCCTATCAGCATTTGGAGCCTTTCCGGGCTTGGATAATACAGGCTGCTGGGTGCGCAGGATAGGTGACCGTGCTAGCGACTACGAGCGACCGGCAATGTCATTAGGCCGAGTAGACCCCCCCTCTTTTGGGCTCACTTATGGTGCGGGCAGGTTGCGAGCGAAATGATCCGCCGAGGATCAGATCTGGCGGCAAGTCCAAGGATCTGCGGGGGCGCCTGCCTTCGTCGACGGCCATTCGGCGGACTCTCGTAAGACCTCGTCCTCGAGGCGGGTGTTCGGGCTCACCGCCGAAACCCCGCAGTGCTCCCCCAGCTGGTCCGATCGATTCTGTCCAACCGTAATAGCCTCGGGCACTGTGACGGCGAACAAAGATCTGCAGGCGGAAGTCGATTCATTCCCCTGGTTCCATTCGATCGACCTCGGTGACGGTGTGGTGACGCGCGGCCTCTCAGAGTTGCAGCTGCGCCAGGAGCAGCTCCCTGACTTCGCTGGGAAGAGCGTGCTCGACATCGGAGCTTGGGACGGCTACTACTCGTTTCTGGCCGAACGCAAGGGCGCTGCACGCGTCGTCGCCCTGGACCACTACGCCTGGGGCGTGGACATCGAAGCGCGCGATGCCTACTGGAAGAAGTGCGCTGCAGAGGGCGTGCTGCCGGACCACGAACGTGACGCCACCGACTTCTGGCGCACCGATCTTCCTGGAAGACGCGGGTTTGAGCTGGCGAGCCGGGCCTTGCACT
>PLSY01000008.1 GCA_003164275.1 Acidimicrobiaceae bacterium
TCCAGGCGATCTGCCGCACGAACCGGCCGGCGCCGGGGAAGTCCTACGGCCTGATCGTTGACTACCTGGGTGTCTTTGACGACGTCGCCCAGGCCCTCGCCTTCGACGACTCGTCGATCACCCAGGTCGTCTCCAACATCGACGAACTGAAGGACGAACTGACTGCGCAGATGGCGCTCTGCTTGGCGCACTTCCCTGGGGTGGACCGTTCGATACCCGGATGGGAGGGACTCGTCGCCGCTCAGCAGTGCCTCCCCGACAATGAGAAGCGCGACGCCTTCGCCAAGGACTTCTCCGACCTTGCTCAGCTCTGGGAGGCGATCTCGCCCGACCCGGTTCTCACGCCCCATGAAGATGACTTCCGGTGGTTGGCCGCCGTCTACGAGTCGCTCAAGCCGCCCTCGGGCAACGGGAAGCTGCTGTGGCACAGCTTGGGCGCCAAGACGGTCGAGCTCATCCATGAGAACGTGACCGTCCAGGCGGTCCGTGACGACCTCGAGACGCTGGTACTCGATGAGCAGGTCATCTCCGAGATGCTCGCAGATCCCGACCAGCACATCATCGAGGTAGAGGTCACAGTCAGTTCCCGTTTGCGTCGGCGCAGCGGGGACCCCGTGTTCGTCGCCCTCTCCGAGCGCCTCGAGAACCTCCGGGCCAAACACGAAGCCGGCCAGCTGGCCTCGCTCGAATTCCTCAAGCAACTCATCGACCTCGCCAAGGACGTCGTCGAGGCGGAGCGTGAGACTCCCCAGGAGGAAGAGGAGGACCGTGGAAAGGCGGCGCTCACAGAGCTCTTCGAGGAGGTGAGGACCGGAGAGACTCCCGTGATCGTCGAGAGGGTAGTGGCTGACATCGACGAGATCGTCCGCCAGGTCCGCTTTCCTGGCTGGCAGCAGACCGCTGCGGGGGAGCGAGAGGTCCAGAAGGCGCTCCGGCGCAGTCTGCTTCGCTACAAGCTCCACACGGACCAGGACCTGTTCGATCGGGCGTACGCCTACATCGTCCAGTACTACTGATCATGGCAACTGGTACGCGAGCTCGGGAGGAATGATGTGATTCCGATTGTGAAGATGTGGGACCGCATCGACATCACGAGGTCAGACTCAGAAACGGCACTCTTCTATGACTTGCTGTTCCTCGGTGAAATGGTCACGAAGTTGATCGTCGCTGGACTCCTCTCGCTGGTTGACGAAGACCGGGAGCGTCAGCGGTACGCATTGGAGTACACCCTGGTAAGGGCCAACAGCATCGGCGACTGGGTGACTCCGCTGGATGAACTAACGACAGGTCCTGCCAGCACGTTGATGCCTGATGGGGCCGTGACGGAGAAGCGTCAGCTGACGCAACGTTTTGCAAAGTCCGACGGAACTTGGGAGCGGGAGGCGGTGGACCTTCTGCAGAGTGTGGTGTCGTGTGTTGGTGAGTCACCAGGGGGTCTAGGCGCCAAGAGCGCCTTACTTACGTGGTTCAAGACCTTCGCATGGTTGCGCAACCGAACGCGTGGACACGGTGCCCCTACGGGAAGGGTCTGCGCCCAGATGGCCCCTGACTTGGAGGCTTCACTTCGGCTGATCACGGAGAACTACGCCGGATTCTCCGAACCCTGGACGTACCTGCGTCGCAATCTGTCGGACAAGTACCGAGTCGTCCCTGTATGTGGAGACGTTTCGACATTCGACTATCTCAAGACGGTCACGGACGTCCAACTTTCAGATGGGCTGTACCGTGGGATTGCGGGACAGCTCTATGAGGTCCCACTGATCTACTCGGACGTCGATCTCTCGGACTTCAAGTTCGCGAATGGCAATTTCCGGGCGGGTCGGTTCGAGACGCTCTCCTACCTAACGGACGATCTTGATGACGTTGAGACTGAGAGGTACAACCTTCCTGCCTCGGCACTGCCACTGAGTGGGACTTCGGCCGGACCATCTCTGGAAGTAGTTGGTGAGACGTTCGTCAACCTGCCACCAAGACTTCCTGACTACGTCTCTCGGAGCGATCTTGAGAACACAGTGACGCGACTGGTTACTGACGATCGCCATCCCGTTGTGACTCTTGCTGGGCGTGGTGGAGTTGGCAAGAGGTCAACAGCGCTTGAAGTGCTTTACCAAGTCGCTCGGACTGGCCAGTTCTTCGCGATCCTGTGGTTCAGCGCAAGGGACATCGACCTTCTTCCTCAGGGGCCGAAGCGAGTTCAGGCCGACGTCCTTACAGAGAAGGAGATTGCGTCGCAGTTCGTCGAACTCATGAATCCTGCGGGCTCCGCCAGCAGGGAGTTCGACCAAGTGGCCTACTTTCGCAATTGCTTGGACGGTCGAGGAGATGACGGCCCGTTCTTGTTCGTGTTCGACAACTTCGAGACCGTTCGCGATTCAAGCGACCTGTACCACGCAGTGGACACGTACATCCGCTTGCCCAACAAAGTCCTGATCACGTCACGGTCGCGAACTTTCCGAGGCGACTTCCCAATTGATGTGGGCGGAATGACGAGGGCCGAGTTCACGGAGCTGGCGACTGGGACGGCACATCGACTCGGGATTGCTCACCTCCTGAATGATGGATTCCTGGATGAGCTCTACGAGGAGTCCGATGGACATCCCTATGTAGTGCGCGTCCTCTTGGGAGAAGTTGCTGAGAGCGGAGGTCGACGATCAGTCGAACGGGTCATGGCAGGCCGTGACGACATTCTCGATGCCCTGTTTGAGCGGACGTACACGTCCCTTGCCCCAGCCGCACAGAGGATCTTTCTCACATTGGCTAGCTGGAGGTCGATCGTCCCTCGGCTTGCCGTCGAGGCTGCGCTTCTTCGGCCGGAGAACGAGCGCATGGACGTTGATCGAGCGATCGATACCTTGGAGCGCAATTCACTCATTGAAGTGTTGCAAGGGCCTGCGACGGCTGAAGAGTTCCTCAGGGTGCCGCTGGCCGCAGGTGTATTCGGGCGGAAGAAGCTGAGCGTCAGCAGCATGAAGACGGCAATTGAGGCTGACACTCGGATTCTTCAGATGTTTGGAGCGGCAAGACCGGATGAGGCGACGAAGGGAATCGGCCCACCGGTGGACCGAATGGTTGCAGCTTTGGCGGCCCGCGGCGGTCAAGGCGATGACATCCAAGAAGGCCTGAAGATCCTCGAGTTTGTGGGACGGCAGTTCCCCAGCGCATGGCTGAAGATCGCTGATCTCGAAGAGGAGCTAGGAGAGCCCGCCTCGGCGACTGAAGCCGTACGCAAGTACCTCGAAGCCGAGCCGTCGAGTCGCGAGGGTTGGTCGAAACTGGCCAATCTGTGCGCACGTAGCGGTGCTTCACTTGATGAACTCGCCGCACTTTGCGAGCTTGCCCAGCTCCCTGGCGCAACAATCGATGACGCAAGCAGAGCAGCCAACCGGTTCAACGCACTCATGGCGTCGAGGGCCATCAATCTCCGCGGGGACGACAAACGCGTCATGGCACAACGGATCCGGGCCTTGCTCGAGCGAAGAGCGAACGATTCGGATGCGACGACGCTCTCAAGGCTGGCATGGCTCTGTCTCCACCTTGATGATGTTCCGGCAGCGCGCAAATACGCGGATCTGGGATTGAAGGCTGACCCCATGAACACCTACTGCATCCGGCTCGCAGATCAACTCAGCGGACATAGGTGAACTGATGGTGGAATCCCACTACGACTGTGCCGATCGCGGCAAGCCGCGCAGGAGCGTGTTGTCCAGTTCGATGTGGGGCAACGACTGGAGCCGCGTCGCCGGGGGCAGCCGTTGACCGCTCTTGCCCAACCCTTGTGGACCGAACAGATGTACCGAGCCGTCGGTGGTCAGGACCACCTGGGCTTGGGGTCAGTCGTAACGGACAAGATCCTTCCCTCGCTCTCGCCTGGAATCAACGTCCTCACACCCCATCCGCGCTATTGGTCGTTCTATGCGTTTGTGGTCGATGAGTTCTGGCGCCGGGATCTTCCTAGGACCAACGCAAGTCTCCGCCGATTCTTGCGGCGCAAGGAGTCCATTTTCTCGATCGCCGGCCACCTTTGCGCCAATCCCGGACACCGGGGATCTCCGATCGGTAGCCGGCGAGTCGCTCCGTTAGTCCGGGAGGGGAATTCCAAATACTCGGCGGACTTCGACTACATGAAATCATCGGGGGGCGGATACGGGCTCTACTACGCAACGGTGATGCAGGCGACGGGGGTGGTTCGACTGGCTGACCGCAGTCTCGGCCTACCGGCGGACACGGTGACACCCGAAGTCGGTGTGGAAGTTGCCGAAGCCTATCGAGATGCGATCTCCGGTACGAAGTACTGGAAGCGCTACTTCGACAAAGATGAGGTTCCAGCGGGTGCCGTCGAAGAACTCGCGGATGTTGGGTGCCTGTGTCGTCTTCGGGACGGCGCACCGGATCGAGAACTTCTCGTCAATGTGTTTCTCCATGGCGGTCATGGCCCAGCAGCAGCAGCTCGGCGCACATCGCTGCAGATGATGCTGGAACTGTCACATCAGACGCGGACGGTTGCGCTGGATCAGGATGACTTCCGGCGCCTCGTGTTGTACCGGTCCGCATATGACCTTGAGACCGATCAGGAGGTGACCACCTTCGATCCACCGGCTCACCTCGAAAGCGTCGCCCGCCGATGGCGATTGTCTCAGCTTCGGGAGTTGTTCAACTGGTCGCTCAACGGCATGTGGCAGTGGCTCTGCGACTGGGGGCTCGACCAGAGTGGTGACACCTTCCCGATATCCCTCGAAGATCTGCGCAAGGTCACCGACACACTTCCCCTGAAGGTACTGCCAGGCATCAAGACGAAGCCTGCGGAACCGATCGGGAAGTTGATCGAGGAGTGCCGGGCGGCAGCTTCGATCACGGACTCGCTTGATGGGAGATGGGAGCTCTGGACGGAGCTCACCGAGGATCATCTCTTCACCCTGTTGCGGTCGGGCGAGTTGGGAGGCGACGGAAGTCTGGCTGCGCTCTTCGTGATGTACGTGATGTCCCTATCCAGGCTGTGGGATCCCGACCTTCGCGCTTCTGTGGGATCGGAAGATTGGCGGCCGGTCTTGGAGGGAGGTCTGTCGAGGATCGGTATGCAGTTCGCCCTCGACAAGCTGCGTGCCGACGAGCGAGCGGGAAGGACTGTCCGGGAGGTCATGGCGAGGGTCCTCAACGATCAGGTCATCGCGCAACACGAGCGGGTGGCCCTGGCGAAATTGCCCGACGACACCTTTAGATTCAGGCGGGAAGGCGGTCGTTTGCGTTTCTTCGAGCAGCCGAACGAGTTTCAACGGAACAACTCACGCTTTGAGGCACTCTCGACCGTATGTGCAGAACTCGGATGGACCGGCTACCTGGCCGAGGAAGGCCATCGGCTGACTGCAGAGGGACAAGCCATTCGCAGGGACGGCGATCTAGTGGTCGAGGCCGACTGACGTGGCTCGTACCCAGCGGCCCACCCGGCTTCGACTCCCAGACACCCTGGATGGGGAGTTCACCGGTCTGATCATTGGCACCTATGGCGCGGCGCTCGACTTCGCCGAAGCCCAGTTGTTCCGTCAGTTGTCGAAACACACCGTGAGTCGACTTGTCCTAGCCGACGACGTTCAATTGAAGTCGTTCCTCGCAACGCAACCGGCGATCAAGCGCATGAACCGGTCCTACGTTGCCGCACCGGTCAGGTCACCGCGGGCACATCACCCGAAGTTCATTCTCTTGGTCGGACCAGATGCCGGAAGGCTCCACGTCGGCTCGGGCAATCTCTCCATCTCTGGCTACACCGGCCCTGGTGAGTGCTTCACTTCCTACGAGTGGGATTCCAACGATCCGGAGTCGGTGGCACCGTTTGCCACCGTGCGAGAGCTGTTGGAACTGGAGATCGAATTCGGGTGGATCGACAAGGTGGCTCGCGATCGAGTCCATGACTTGCTCAGCGCTGCCCCATGGATTCCTTCGGTAGCGCCGACTGCAGGACCAGTAGTGCACAACCTGCGGCGATCGATGATCGATCAGCTCGAAGATGCCGTCGGGGGTCGCCACGTCCACGAAGTCATGGCTTTGGCGCCGTTCCACGACAAGAGCTCACATGCGATCAAGGAGATCCTTGGGCGACTTGGACCGGATCGCTTCTGTCTGCTGGTTCAGGATGGGATGACCCGGCTCCACAAGGGTGCGCTCGGCCGAGAACTCAAGAAGTCCGGGGTGGAGGTGACCATCAAGGAGGCGAGAGCAGCGTCGCCGTATCCGAATGTCCTGTTGCATGCCAAGTTCGTCTTGGTCCGGGCTGATGGTGTCGACGTGATCCTTCAAGGTTCCGCCAACCTCAGTGCCGTTGCAATGTGCCGCTCGGGTGTCGATGCAAATGTCGAGATCGCGAATCTGCTCCATGGAGATCCCGGCTCGTTCGACGATCTCCTCAGCACGCTTGAGCTCACCGATCGATCTGACGGCCTCACTTCATTCACTCCAGATGAGGACTGGGGGAACGAGGAAGAAGCCGAACACGTCGAGGAGGGGCCGTGGGAAGTTTGCTGGGCCTCACCCCGGCTGACGGGTGCGCTTCGCAGGCCTACTGCAGACCACTTCGAGGTGAACGTTGCTGGTGCGAAACTAGCCGTAGCTCGGCAGAACTGGGACGAGCTGGATGACGGTTGGCAGTTCACCCTCGAGTTCGGCGAGGATGCCGCCGGCCGAATCGACAGAGCTCGATCGGTTGAACTGGTGGCAGCCGATGGAACCACCTGGTTGGCGTACCCGTACCATGTGCTTTCTTTGCTGAGGTTGTCGGCCAGCGGTCATCGAGCCGACCTGCTGCAGGAGGTCGGGGATCTAGACCTGCGGGACAAGGAACTCGAGGAGCTGGTCGCAGAGCTCGATCGGGTACTTATCGTGGATGGCAGGAGCCTGTGGCGCCTTGCTCATCCAGAGGAGCGGGAGGCTGATCCAGAAGTAGATGCCCCTCGCGTTGACTACGGCGAGCTGGACTGGGAGAAGATTGGCGTTCTTCCTCAATTCCGCCAGTACGGCTCATCTTCCCAACGGCACTTGCTGGCACAGACGGAATTGGGGATCGTGCTCCAGGCTCTTACGGGCAGGTTCAAGGCCGACGTGCGTGCGGGTGGTGGAGAGTCGACGGAAGAGGTCGACGAACCCGACGATCTCAGTACTGAGCAAGAGGCCGAAGACGCCGACCTTCTCGATGATGTCTCTGACGATGCCGATGACGCGGAAGCGGATGCGGGTCCAAAGCGTTTGGCTCCCCGTCAGCGAGTACGACGCCTGTGGAGGAACTTCGTTCGGCGCTTCGTAGCGGGGCTCTCCGACGCCGATTTTGTGGCATCTGTAGGCAGTTCGGTGGTTGTGCCCAGCTACATCGTGTTCAATCACCTTTGCCGTCGTCTACGAGTGGTGGATCTCGTTGATGAGGACTTCCTCACCGAAGCACAGCTCCGGCTCTGGTCGTTCATGTGGGGAACTGAAGCAAGCGATGGATACGTTGAACTGCTGCCCGATGACGAGCGGGCGGTGGCCCGGAAGTTGCTCGCTGAACATGAGGATCTGGCGGTGACCTTGGCAGCCGTGGAAGACGCTTGGTGCCAAGTATGGAGGGAGGGAACCGATGTCCGCCCGCTCCGCACGGTGTGGCGAAAGTATCTGGAGAGTGAGGATTGGGTGCCGGAGTCCGGTGCACTCTCGAGAGCAGCGGCCGTGACGCTCGAGTGCGATGGGGACGCGAGCCGGCTATTCGATGACTTGTTCGACCTGGCGGCAACCTTCCAAGAATCGGAGCGCGACGGTGAGATCGCCGCATGTCTCGGCGTCTCCCCATTGAGCATCGAGTCGAAATGGAGCCAAGTGCACCGGGGCGGTACGGCCGGAACGATCGAGGAGTGCGAGTACCTCGAGATCGCTGGCACCGATCTCAGCCTGGAGGCTGCGCAAGAAGCATGCGCAATCTGGAAGGCGTATGAGCCACACCGACGCTACTTCAGGGTTCAAGCCGAGAATGCGGTAGCAATCCTCGACCTTGAACACAACGACGCGGTTTACTTCGACAAGCGAGCCGACACCGAGAAGCTCTTGGACGTTGGATCGAGGTCCAGCGCACCATGGGAGGTTCGCCTCGAGCAGCTGTTGGATGCTGCCTGATGCCGCGGCATCAAGATGGGTAGAGCTGGGTGAACCTCACTGACCCTCTTGGTGCGACCCGAGCGTACAATCGGACAATCCACATCGGAGACACAGGCATTGGGCGGTAGGGCATGAATGAATCCGGGGGAGACCAGGTCGTAAGGGAGCACCTTCGCGAATGGGCGGAGAAGCTGATCGACCTGACCCGGTTCAATCGCCTGTTGTTCTTCCAGCACACTCGGTCGGCATCATTCGAGTTCGCACAATCGGGGACTGAAGTCCTTGCCGGCCTTGGGCGCAACGGATGGAGGTTCTACCTCCCGGAGTCGGGTGATGACGGGTCTGAAGACACCGAGGCCAGGACCGAACCTGAACCACCCAAGGCGGACGAACTGGTGGTTCGGATGGCTCGTGCCAGAACGAGCCGGTCAATTCGAAACGGCCTAAAGACGCTTCAGCGCAACACGGGCAGCGAGTATCTCGACACCGGCCTGTGGAGCCTCTACCTCGGCGTCGGGCAGCTGCACTGGAAAGACGTCGACGGGCGGGGCGCGGTCAGCCCAATTCTCCTTGTGCCGGCGATGTTATTGCAGGATCCGAAGACGAAGGAGTGGCGCCTCCGTCAGTCAGAGGAGGGCGACATTGCGATCAATCCCGCCCTTGCTGTGAAGCTCGAGCGCGATTTCGATATCGAATTGTCCTCGGTCGAGGATCTCGACGACCACGAAGTTGCAAATGTCCTTCGGATGGTGCGTGACGCGGTGTCCGGTACCGAATGGACGGTCAATGAGACGACGGTCTTGGCTCGCTTCACGTTCCAGAAGGAGGTCATCTACCGAGATCTGAAGGCGAATGAGGACGAGATCGCCTCGCACGACATGGTTCGCCTGCTGGCAGAAGGCCCCATGGGTGGTAAGTCAACGGAACTCGACTTCGACGTCATCGCTGAGGACTTGCTGGACCACGACTACCCGCCTGAAGACTTGGCCATGGTGGTAGATGCCGATGTCTCTCAGCGGCAGTGCCTGCTGGCGGCACGTAGCGGCAACAGCTTCGTCATGGACGGACCCCCGGGCACCGGAAAGTCGCAGACGATCACGAATCTCATCGCCCAGTTCATGGCCGACGGCAAGCGAGTTCTCTTCGTTTCAGAGAAGGCCGCTGCTCTAGAAGTCGTGCAAAATCGCCTTGCTGCCCTGTCGCTTGATCCGTTCGTCCTGGCACTGCACTCTAAGACGGCTTCAAAGAAGGCTGTAGCGACGGAATTGGGTGAGTCGCTGAAGCAGGCTCACTCGGCCACGAGTCGATTCGACTCTATGAAGCGCGAGCGATTGATCCGTGCCCGAGAGCAGCTTTCCGATTACGCCGTTGGCATCAATGTCCAGCGCAATCCGCTGGACAGGAGTCTCCACGATGTAATCGGCCGGATCTCGCAGCTCGACGACCTTCCGGACATCCAAGTGCCGGACGTAGATCTGCGACTGCTGTCGCCGTCTGAGTTCGTAGAGATCCGAGAGCGTGCTGACCAGCTCGGTCGGGCATGGGGACCCGTAGATCGAGGGGACGAGTTTGTGTGGAGGGACCTCGACCTCGGCGGATTGGAAGGTCTTCTCGAAAGCGATCTTCGCCGCAGGGTGGAGGAGTGCCAGAGCGCTATCGAGCGTCTGGAGGTGGCATCGCGCATCATTGTTGACGATCTTCACCTAGCGACTGGCCGTGCACCCAGCGACGCATCCCGACTTGTCGGCGTTCTTGAGCGTGCGGCTCGACGAATGCCTGTGGCACCCAAGTGGCTGACGTCGTCCGGCGCGATTCGCATCGCAGCCGACGTGCATCAGCTCGCCCGGGACTATCGCGACCACGAGGAGCTCGCTATCCAGCTCCGAGCGGCGGCTGAACACTGGGAACGCATCGATGCGCAGCAGCCAGGCGCATTGTCAGACCTAGTGAGTGAGCTGGAATCGGAAGACCCTTCCGTGCTCATTGGCGCGGACGTGAACCTGGATGCTCTGAACGCGTTGGCATCGGAGCTTCGCGCTGTCATGTCGACTGTCGAATCACTCAGCGCGTCTGCCCAGGTGCTCATGGATGGGTTCGGGGAGCCAGGCTCGCCCACCGTGTCTCAGCTGGAGCGTCTGGCAGCATTAGGCACATTGGTGGGATCGTCGGCACCTCCGGAACCTGCCTGGTTCAATCCCGTGGTCCAACAGCCACTGGTCGAAGCGCAGGCGGAGTTGACGGCGCTGCTGACTGACTTCCGGCTGAGACGAGATCGACTGAGCTCGGTATTCACCGAGGCCGTGCTGGATCTTGATCTCACCGCGCTGTCGGCTCGATTCTCAAACACCTACACAGGACTCAAGAAGCTCAGTGGCGATTACCGAGCGGACAAGAAGCTGTTGGCTGCTGTCGCCGTGTCTGGGAGATGCACCAAGGTCGAGCTAGCCCATCTGGATGAGGCCTGTGAGTGGCAAAGGGCAGCGCACGCGTTGAGCCTGTCTGAGCAGCGTCACGGAACATTGATCGGCGTGAGGTATTACCCGTCACGAGACACGGCGGACCTTTCTTTGCTTGAGCGAGCCGTCGCCACCGCTCGGCAGGCGGTTGTTTGGGCCGCCGGTCAGGTTGAACCAGACCGTCTGGCCAGGCAGCTGGGAATCGATGGCGCCCCAGACCCCCGAATTCCCACTGCCATCCACGAGGTGCACGCGGCCCTCTCCACTCTTCGGCTTCAGTTGGTTCCCGTCATCGCGGCTGCACCCAGCGTTGAGTCGTCGAACATGACTCTGGACGCGCTTGTGACGTGGGCCAAGCGTGTAGATGGAAGCCTTCAGGCGATCATTGGACAACTGACTGTCATGGAGAGCCTGGGGGCAGGGCGAGTGACCATCCGCCAAGGATCCCGCCTGCTCGAACAAAGGAGCCGGTACGAGGCGCAGTCGCAGTCCATCAAGTCTGCCGCCGGCGACGTCGCTGAGTTCCTAGGGGAGATGGCGACGGTCGAGGATCCGACCGCACTCGATGCAGCGGCCAGTTGGGTTGAAGAATTGCTTGGCGGCTTTGAGGAGCCCATCCGGGAACGAACAGCGGAAGCGATTCTGACCACGGGACACGATGCGGCGCTGATCCAAGGCCCGCTTGAGGTCTTCGACAAGTCTGTAGAGGAACTGGCGTCCCGGTTCGTCGAACCTCAACGAAGTGCCATCCGAGCGGAGCTCTTCGGTTCCTTCAGCGGCGGTCGGGAGCTGCTGGATCTCCTCCACTCGACCGTGGGAGATGCGGCCGAGTGGAAGAGCTTCCACGATGCTTCCCAGCGACTCCGGGCACTGGGCTGGGGATTGGTCGTCGAGGAGTGTCAACTGCGAGGCGTGGCGTCAGAACAGGTGGGAGACGTCTTCGAGCGGGCCGTCTTGCAGCGGTGGGCCGATCAGCAGATGGCTTCCGACGGCCGACTCGACCCCAGACGTTCGATTGACAGAGAGAAGATCCGGGATGAGTTCCGGCAGCTCGACGCCGAGCTGGTGAAGAATGCCGCTGCTCACGTCATCAATGCGTGCAGTGCTCGCAAACCCACATCGTCTGCGGGGCAGGCTGGGATCCTCAAGCAGCAGGCGGAATTGAAGACCCGCCACAAGCCGGTGCGACAGCTGTTCTCGATGGCGACCGATGCGGTGCAACGGCTCAAGCCGTGTTTCATGATGAGCCCCCTATCGGTCTCCCACTTCCTACCACCGGAGATGCGCTTCGATGTGGTGATTTTTGATGAGGCATCCCAGGTCCGTGAGGCAGATGCCGTGTGCTGCATTTATCGGGGGACCCAGCTGATTGTGGCGGGGGATCAGAAGCAGCTGCCGCCGACCAATTTCTTTGAACGCGCAACGGACGATGGCGGCGGGGCTTTGGGAGGTAGCGACTCCGAAAACGAGGAGGA
>PLSY01000375.1 GCA_003164275.1 Acidimicrobiaceae bacterium
GTCTTGTGGGTGGTGAAGGTCACCACGTCGGCGACGCCGACGGGCGAGGGATGAGCACCCCCGGCGATCAGGCCGGCGGGGTGGGCAGCGTCGAACATGAACAGGGCGCCCACCGAGTCGGCGATCTCCCGGAATGGCAACGGGTCGATGATCCGTGAGTAGGCCGTCGATCCGGCCACGATGAGCTTCGGGCGCTCGCGCTTGGCCACGTCGGCCACCTGGTCGAAGTCGATGATCTCCCCGGGCTTGTCCGGATCGTCCGATGCCGGGGACACCCCGTAGGAGACGAACCGCCACACCTTGGAGGTGATGCTGGCCGGGGACCCGTGGGTCAGGTGCCCTCCGTGGTCGAGCCGCATGGCCAAGATGGTGTCTCCCGGCTCCAAGAGCGCCTGGTAGACAGCCAGGTTGGCATTGGCTCCGGAATGGGGCTGGACGTTGGCGTGATCGGCACCGAACAGCGCCTTCAGGCGGTCGCGTGCCAGGTCCTCCACCTCATCGATGATGTGGTTTCCGCCGTAGTACCGGCGGCCCGGATAGCCCTCGGCGTACTTGTTGGTGAGGATGGACCCGGACGCGGCGAGGACCGCCGGCGAGGTGAAGTTCTCCGACGCGATCAACTGGACGGTCGTCGACTGGCGCTCTGCCTCTTCTCCGAGCAGGCGGCTCACCTCGGGGTCATCAACCAGCCACTTGTCGAACGGGGAGGCGGCGAAGGGGCTACTCATGGTCTCGGCTACTGCCTTTCTCTCGTCTTTTGCTCGAACGCGGCGATCTCGTCCAGTCGCCGTTGATGGCGTCCACCCTCGTAGTCGGTGGTGAAGAAGGTGTCCACTGCATCGATGGCCTCGGCGGAGCCGGTGGTCCGGCCGCCGAGGCAGATGACGTTGGCGTTGTTGTGGCGCCTGGCCAGTCCCGCGGTGGTCACGTCGTGCACGAGGGCGGCACGGATGCCGACAACCTTGTTGGCCGCGATCCCGATCCCGATCCCTGTGCCACAGACGCAGATCCCACGGTCGGCACGACCGTCCGCCACGGCTTGTCCGACAGCCAGGCCGAAGTCGGGATAGTCGACCGAGATATCGGGCGAGTCGGTGCCGAGGTCGATGACGTCGTGTCCTGCATCAGCCATGTGGCGGGCGACGACGGCCTTCAGCTCAAATCCGGCGTGGTCGGAGCCGACGGCTATTCGCATCACGCGAGTCTACCGAGGGGGAATCGCCTCTGAGGGCGCCAGCTACGCTCATCTGTCGTATATGAGTCTCGACCCCGCAACCCCGGTCATCGTGGGCGTGGGTCAGGTGGTGAACCGACCCGGCAGCGAGGGCGACGGCTCGCTCGCTGACAGACCCGAGCCGATCGGCTTGATGGTAGAGGCGGTACGCCGGGCTATGGAGGACTGCGACGGCGCTGTCCTCGGAGCGCCGGCCCTGAGCGGCTACCGCCTGCTCGGTCGGGTCCAATCGCTGCGAGTGGTCAAACCGGTGAGCTGGCCCTACGTCAGTCCGGGCACCCTCGTGGCCGAGGCGCTGGGCATCGAACCGGACGAGCTGGTGCTCACCTCGTCCGGAGGGAACAACCCCCAGGCGCTGGTCAATGCCACCGCACTGGCCATCGGCCGAGGGGACCTGGACGTCGCCGTGGTGGTCGGGGCCGACTGCGTGTACACCCAGACCGCCGCCCACCGGCACCCAGACCGGCCGGTACTGCCCTGGACGGTCGAGCAACCCGACGTGGCCCGCCCGAAGAGCTTCGGAAACGACCGGCGGGGAACTACCGAGGCTGAGGAGGACCGGGGGCTCGACCTGCCCATCCACGTCTACCCGCTCTTCGAGAACGCACTTCGCTTCGTCTCCGGGCGGACGCTCGACGGCCACCGCCAACACCTCGGCGCCCTGTGGTCCTGCTTTTCCGAGGTCGCCGCTACCAACCCCTATGCCTGGCTGCGTGAGCCGAGGAGCGCAGAGGAGGTGATCACGGCCGACGAGGGCAACCGGATGATCGCCTATCCCTATGACAAGCTGCTCTGCGCCAACATCCAGGTGGACCAAGGGGCGGCTGTCATCATGTGCTCAGCCGGCACGGCGGACGCCCTCGGAGTTCCCCGTGACCGCTGGGTGTTTCCGTGGGCCGGGGCCGATGCCGAGGACCACTGGTTCCTCTCCCACCGCGCCGACTTCCACACCTCCCCAGCCATCCGCCTCGGCGGGACCGCCGCCATGGCGCTCGTCGGGGTCGAGATCGACCAGATCGACCTCGTCGACCTCTACTCGTGCTTCCCGGCCGCCGTCCAAGTGGCCGCGCACGAACTGGGCATCCCCAGTGGGGACGGAGGTCGGGGCCTGACGGTGACCGGTGGTCTGACCTTTGCCGGTGGGCCGGGAAACAACTACGGATCACACTCCTTGGCCTCCATGGTCGCCTCCCTGCGCTCGGCCCCCGGCTCGATCGGGCTCGTCACCGGTGTCGGCTGGTACATGACGAAGCACAGCCTCGGCATCTACGGGACCGAGCCCCCACCCGCGCCCGGCGCTGACCGGCCACACCTGCCCGACGGCGTCGCCGTCGAGCGAGCCGGGGGCTTTTCCTGGGCCGATCCACAGGTGGCCGTCAGCTCACTGCCCCAGTCGGCCTCCGATGCCGACGCCGCCGGGGAGGTGACCATCGAGACCTACTCGGTCGCCTACGGGCGGGACGGTGACCCGTTCAGCGCGGTGGTGGCATGCCGGACACCTGAAGGGCGACGGGCCTGGGCCACCGTGAGCGACGTCGGTCACCTGCAAGCCCTGGTGACCGAGGAGGGGTGCGGGCGGGCCGGCCTCTTGCGCCCGGACGGCACCGTCGACCTGCGGTGAGGAGATCCTCCCGTCAGCTGGGGGTCGGCTCGACCGTGACGGGAGGGGGTGCTCCCGGGTTCCGATACCGGATCTTGAAGGCGCCATAGGCGAACGGGCCTGAAAACAGGGGCAGCCAGTAGGAGGCCAAGCGGTAGGCCAGCGTGGCGAGGACGGCCTCCACGCCGCTCAGCCCGGCCAGGACCAAGAGACCGGACAGGCTGGCCTCGACGATGCCCAATCCTCCCGGGGTGATGGGCACGAGGCCGATGACCCCGGCCACGGCGTAGGCCAAGAGCACGAGGGAGGGCCGGGGGTGGGCGCCGACGGCCCGCACGGCGAACAGCAGGCACAGGTAGTCGAAGAGCAGGCGGCCGGCCGAGAGCAGAGTGGCCTGCCACCACTGCTGTCCGAGCACGGTGCGGATGAGATTGCGCTGCTCGAGCAGCCGGTCTGACAGACCAGAGATAGGCGGTCGCTTCTTGAACACCCGGTTTCGCAGTGACTGTGCCGCCTCTCCCGCCCAGCAGAGCGGCTTCTCGTAGGCCATGACGGCAAAGCCGAAGCCGAGGAACAAGAAGAAGCCGATGGCACCGATGATCGCCGCGTCGACCAATCCGGAGCTCACTGGGGCGCCGAACAGTACGACCGGGAGGACGAAGACAGGCAGGGCCAGCAGGCCGCCGATGCCCAAGAAGGAAAAGGCGGTGAGTCCGCCCACCGAGTCGGACGCCTCCATCCCGCTCGTGGCCAGCATGCGGAACTGCACGGCGGCTCCGGCGGCGGCTCCCCCCGGCACGATCAGCGAGATGGCGTTTCCGGACAGCTGCGCCGTGATCACCGAGAACCAGGCCTTGGTTCGAAGGGCGATGCGCTGGAGCGAGAACGTGCAGGCGAAATGGAGCATCTCGGCGAGAATGGCCGGGATGAACCACAACAGGTTGAGGGTCACCAGTCGGGGCCACGAGTGGAAGACGTCGACCACCTCGGGGAGCACCAGATAGAGCGCCACTCCGGCGACCAGGATGACGATCGACCGCTTGATCGCCGCCTTCCAGGGGAACGGTCGATGTTGCTCCTCTTCGAACCTGACTTCGAAGGACCGTGACCGCTGGTCGCCGCCGTCAGTCGGTGTACTCGTCACTTGGTCATTCTCCAATGATCCAACCGATGACGGAAATCAAAGTCCCTCAGCCCGCAGCCGTCGCTGCGGCTCGAACGATGTTCGCCCCCCGGACATCACCTTGGAGACCGCCCTCCATCTTGTTCATCACATAGGAGACGACCATCCGGGTGGCCTGGTCGATGACTACCAGTGAGCCGCCGTACCCTCCCCAGTAACAGGCCCGGTCACCGATCGGCATCATGCCCGTCGACAGGCCGTAGCCCATGCCGAAGCGGATCGGCGTGCGGAGGACGAGGTCACGGCCATTGGCCTGCTCCTCGAAGATCGGGTCGCACCCTTCGGCCGAGAGCAGCCGAACCCCCCTGGCCTCTCCCCTCCCGGCGATGATCGACTGGACCATGGCCACCGACCGGGCGTTGCCGTGGCCGTTGGCCGCTGGGATCTCCGCCCGCCTCCACCACACGTGCTTCGGCAACGTGGCGTCGAGCGGGGGGTTGGTGAACACTCGAAGGGCGACCGCCGACGGATCCGTCGAACCGACGTCAATCGGCGGGGGCGGGATGACCACAGACACGCGGGGTTCCTCTGACTCCGGCAGTCCGATGAAGAAGTCGGCACCGAGTGGGCCGGCCACTTCCCTGGCGAACCAGGAGCCGATGGTCTCCCCGGTTATCCGGCGCACCACCTCGCCGATCAGGTAGCCCTGCGTCAAGGAGTGATAGCCCGAGGCGGTTCCAGGCTCCCACCACGGTGCCTGGGCGGCCAGGAGCGAGGTGCACTGGTCCCAGTCCCCGAGTGCTTCGCTGTCCAGATGCTCGGTCCACCCGGGCAGTCCGGCGGTGTGGCCCATGACGTTGCGGACCTCAAGTACCTCCTTCCCGGAGGCTGCGAACTCGGGCCAGTACTTGGCGACGGGGGCATGGAAGTCGAGCTCCCCGCGATCGGCCAGCATCAAGGCGCAAAGGAAGGTCATGGTCTTGGTCGTCGACCACACCTGCGTGAGGGTGTCCTCGGCCCAGGGCGCCGAGTGGTCCTCATCGACGTAACCGCCCCAGATGTCCACTACCGGCTCGCCGTCAACGTAGACGGCGGCCGATGCCCCGACGTCAGTGCCAGCATCGAGGCTCGCTGAAAGGGTCGTCGCCACAGCTTCGTATCGGTCGTCCCACGTGCCGCGAATTTCAGCCATGTCCCCCAGTCCCTCTCTCGCGTCTGCCCAGATCATCCCACGGGGCGAACCGACACGGTCGACTGGACGTCCTCTGGCCTGGGCACCGAGCGCCCGGCGACAGCGAGGGCGCCTCGACCCTACCGCTAGGAGGCGTCGCGACCCCGGCGTGCCAGTGCGTCGATGGTGACAGCGGCCAACAGCACGAGAGCGGTGACCATGTACTGGTAGGAGGCGGCCAGACCCAACAGGCCCATCCCGTTGTAGATGGTGGCGATCACGAGGCCGCCCAAGAGGGCGTGGACCATCTTGCCGCGGCCACCGAACAGGCTGGCCCCGCCAATGACCGCGGCGGCCACCGCGTAGAGGACGAGGTCTCCCCCATCGATATTGTTGGAGATCGACCCCAGCCGTGAGGCGTAGACGATGCCGGCCGCCCCGGCGGTGAAGCCGGTGAGCACGAACGCCCACAGCCGGTTCCAACCGAGGCTGACCCCCGAGCGACGGGCTGCCTCGGCACTTCCGCCAATGGCGTACATGTAGCGGCCGAAACGGGTGCGACCGAGCAAGAAGGTGTAGGCCACCAAGACCCCGGCGATGATCAGCACCACGTAGGGCACTCCCTTCAACGGGATCAGTCACCGCGATTGGTGTTGCACACCAAGATGAGCGCCACCGTGGCCGCCGCCACCACGACGACCTTCAAGATGGTCACGGCCAGGGGGGCGACCAGCCCACTTATGCGAATATATATTTTCTTTGTGACAAGCCGACTCAGCCTTTGCTAGGGCCATGCACAAGCCGTTTAGGCTCCCTCCATGGAGGGATGCCCAGATCAACCGGGCAGCAAACCCCGTGCCAACCGGGACCACCACCTCGTTGTCATCGTGGGCGCAGGTTTCGCTGGGATCGGTCTCGCTCTTCGCCTCAAGGCCGAAGGCCTAAAGGACGTGGTGATCCTCGAGCGTGAGGACGACCTCGGAGGCACCTGGTACCTGAACACCTATCCGGGCTGCCAGTGCGACGTCCCCTCTCTTCTCTATTGCCTGTCCTCTGCTCCAAAGACCGACTGGACCCGCACCTTCGCACCTCAGCCGGAGATCGAGCAGTACCTCTCCTCTGTGGCCGACGCCGCCGGGGTGCGTGAGCTGATCCGCTTCGGTACCGAGGTGACCGGGGCGGCATGGGATGCCTCCCAGAGCCGGTGGAGGGTACAGACGACCTCTGGCGACATGACGGGCGATGTCATGGTGCTCGCCACTGGTCCTCTGAACGATCCGGTCATCGCGCCGATCCCCGGCGTCGAGCGGTTCGCGGGCACGCTGTTCCACTCCGCCCGCTGGCGCCACGACCATGAACTGGCCGGCGAGCGGGTGGCCGTGATCGGGACCGGCGCGTCGGCCATCCAGTTCGTGCCGGAGATCCAACCGTCGGTCGCCCACCTCACCGTCTTCCAGCGCACGCCGCCATGGGTGCTCCCCCGTCCGGACCGGGCATTCAGGCCCTGGGAGAGCTGGCTCTTCGCCCGGAAGCCATTGGCGGCTCGACTGGCCAGGGCCAGGATCTACTGGTCCCGGGAGCTCATGGTCCTGGTGTTCGCCAGATTTCCCCGTCTGGCCTCGATCGCCTCTGCTCCCGGCGCCAGACACCTCGAAGACCAAGTCGCCGATGTCGACCTCCGGCGCAAGCTCACTCCCGACTACCTCCTTGGCTGCAAAAGGGTCCTGCTTTCGAACGACTACTTCCCGGCCCTCTGCCAACCGAACGTCGCGTTGGTCACCGAGCCGATCAGCGAGATCACGGCCGACGCCGTCGTGACTTCGGACGGGACGGCCCACCCCTGCGACACCATCATCTTCGCCACCGGCTTCTCAACTGTCGACCAGCCTGTCGCCCACCTTGTCCGCGGCGCCGACGGACGGACCATGGCCGAGCACTGGGCCGCCGGCAGCCACGCCTACCTTGGCTCGACGGTGGCCCGGTTCCCCAACTTTTTCCTCATCACCGGACCGAACACCGGGCTCGGGCACTCCTCGATGATCTTCATGATGGAAAGCCAGTTCAACTACATTGTCGATGCCTTGAAGACCATGTCCGCCCGGAACCTCTCCTCCTTCGAGGTCGGCGAGGACTCGGTCGAGGCCTTCAACCAAGAGATGCAGTCGAAGATGAGGCGGACGGTATGGAGCTCTGGCTGTTCCAGTTGGTATCTCGACGCCTCAGGCCACAACACCACGCTTTGGCCCGACTTCACCTGGCAGTTTCGACAGCGGACCCGGCGTTTCGACGCTGATCGCTACCGGTTCGGCCGGGCGGTCGGTCCCCCGATCCCCACCCGTTAGCCTGTTGAGCCGTGAGTGATACCTCCTCTGCACAGCTGACCCAGGACACATGGAACCGCCTCCAACATGAGCTGGAAGACCTGACGACCCGGGGCCGGGTCGAGATCGCCGCAGCCATCGAGACGGCCAGGGCCCTCGGCGATCTCTCGGAGAACGGCGACTATCACGCGGCCAAAGACGCCCAAGGGAAGATGGAGTCGCGCGTTCGCCTGCTTCAGAGGCTGTTGAAGACGGCCACCATCGTGGACGCAAGCCAAGGTGCGGACGGGACGGTCGTCGCCGGCTCGGTCGTCACCCTCCGCTATGTCGGAGACGACGAGGACGACACGACGTCGTACTTCGTCGGCTCGATCGAGGAGCGCCAGGGCGACCTCACCGTCGTCTCTCCCGGTTCGCCGCTCGGCCAGGCTGTCCTTGGACACTCGACCGGTGAGACCGTCGAGTACGCGTCCCCGGGCGGTACCCTCCAAGTCGAGATCGTCAACGTAGGGAACTGACAACTATGAGCGAAGCACCCCGCACCCTGTCCGAAAAGGTCTGGGACAACCATGTCGTCCACTACGGCGTCGGTGACGAGCCGGACGTCGTGTTCATCGACCTTCACCTCATCCACGAAGTGACCTCGCCGCAGGCCTTCGATGGCCTAAGGCTCGCCGGGCGAGGCGTTCACCGCCCTGACCTGACCATCGCCACGGCCGACCACAACGTGCCCACCCTGGATATCGACAAGCCGGTGGCCGACCCCATCTCGGCCAAGCAGCTGGCCGTGCTGGACTCGAACTGCGCGGAGTTCGGCATCACCTGCTATCCGATGGGAGACCCCAACCAGGGGATCGTCCACATCATCGGCCCCGAGCAGGGACTCACCCAGCCGGGCATGACCATCGTCTGCGGCGACAGNNACAGCCACACCTCGACCCACGGGGCGTTCGGCGCTCTGGCCTTCGGCATCGGCACCAGTGAGGTGGAGCACGTCCTGGCAACCCAGACACTGCCGCAGATCCGACCGAAGTCCATGGCCGTCACCGTCGAGGGCGACCTTCCGCCCGGGGTGACAGGGAAGGATCTGGTGCTGGCCATCATCGGCAAGATCGGGACCGGAGGGGGCAGCGGGCACATCATCGAATACCGCGGATCGGCCATCGAGTCCCTGTCGATGGAAGGCCGCATGAC